>JAUNRE010000043.1 GCA_030535795.1 Akkermansia sp. | reverse complement strand
CTCCGGCTGTGGTTCCGGTTCGGGAGGAGGCGGGGGCTCGGGATAGATGAGGGGGATGGCTTTGGGCAGCGGCGGGAAGGGGGGCAGCGGCTCGGTAAGTGTGAGGTATTCCGGTTCGGTTGTGGCGTTGCGGAACGCGGTGGAGAGGGTGTTGGGCAGTTCTTTCTGCCAGGCAAAGAATTGTGGCAGGCCGGTGCTGTGCGCCAGTCGGTTGAGGGTGGCGGCTTGTTCGTTCAGCTCGGGGTCGTAGCTTTCGAGCTGTTGGGTGTACTCATTGATATTCTGCAGCCCCAGCAGGAGCGCAGCCAAGCCCGTGCCCAGGCAGATTTTCAGGGACTGTGGTAATTTGATGGGCATGCCAGGTATCAGAAATCAAAGTAGATGAACGGTAACACACCCTCGGGGCCGAGGCTCAGCACGGCTCCGCCCAACAGGCCGAAAAGCAGCGCCTGCACCACCCACGGAAGGCGTGCCTGTAGCGCTGCAAAGCGGTTGTAGCACCAGGGGCCTACCCACTGCAGCAGCAGGACCAGTGCGATGATGAAGAGAGCGGCCGGCGGGTAGCTCTCGCCCGCTTGCCCGGCTATGGCTCCACGCAGCACGGCGCAGGCATCGGTAAAGGTTTTGGCGCGGAAGAACACCCACAGCAGTGCCACGCTGTGGATGGTGAGCGCCCATGCCCCCACTACGGCGGCCACTCTGACCCAGCGGGGCAGTGAGAGGTGGCTCCATCTCTCTTTCAGGCGATGCCATGCGTGCACCACAACCAGGCCGATGCCGTGGAAGAAGCCCCAGATGAGGAAGTTCAGCCCGCTGCCGTGCCACAGCCCGCCTATCACCATGGTGAGCGTGAGGTTGACGTACCTGTTACCCCGCCGGCTGCCGCCCAGGGGGATGTAGAGGTAATCGCGCAGCCATTGGGAGAGGGTGATGTGCCATCGGCGCCAGAATTCCTGTAGGTTGAGCGAGCGGTACGGGGAGGCAAAGTTGGCCGGCAGGCGGAATCCCATGAGTCGGGCAATACCGATGGCCAGGTCGGTGTAGCCGGAGAAGTCGCAATAGATTTGCGCTGTGTAGGCGTAGATGCCAACCAGTATGGCTGCGGAGGAAAAATCATCCGGCGAGGCAAAAAGCGGGTCGACCAGTTGTTGCGACAGGTAGGTGGCCAGTACCACTTTTTTGAACATGCCGCTGAGGATGTAGCTCATGCCCTCGCTGAAGTCGCTGCCCTCGGCCGGGCGCGCGTCCAGCTGGCCGAAGAACTGGTGCGAGCGCATGATGGGGCCGGCCAGAATTGTGGGGAAGAAGGAAACGTAGGCCAGCACCTCGGTGAAGCTGCGCCGGGGCAGCTCGGGGTTGCGATACGCATCGATGCTGTAGGATAGCCCCATGAAGGTGTAGAAGGAAAGGCCGGCCGGCAGCACGATGTCGCCCATGCCGGATTCCAGCAGCCAGGCATGCAGCGTGCTATCAGGGTTCAATGCGTCGTTGAGCAGCAGGAAAAGCGGCTCGGCATATTTGTAGAAAGCCAGCAGCAGCACATGCAGGATGATGCATACCACCAGCGGCCAGCGTTTGTAGCCGCGTTTGACGCACAGCTTCACCGTATCGCCGCAATGGGGGCAGGGGAGCTCGTGCCACTCATCGTGTTCGCGCAGGCGCACACACCCCCAGTTCAGCAGAGCTACCGTGAGCAGCAATAGCACATATTCCACGCCCGTATAGGCATAGAAAAAGAGGCCGGCCGCTGTGATGAAATATCGGTACACCAATGGCTTGCTGCGCAATGCCCAGCCGAGGCAAAGCACCGGCAGGAAAAATAGCACAAAGATGGTGGTAACGAAGTTCACGAATACGGAGAGACCGGAAGGCGTGGATTTATATGATATTTTCCGGGGATAGTCAAGGAAAAGTTATGGCTGTTTATGTCTGCGCAGCCGCAGTTTTCCTATTATCAGCATGTCGCGCGTATCGGCAGGGATTTTTCTGCGGGCGATATTATTTTATTTTTGTGAAGCATTGCATGGTGCGGGGAATGTTCGGTATAGCAAGAGGCCTGCGTGTTTTTCGTACATTTTTCTTGTAACATGTGCTGCGCGTGATATACTGATAGCGTTATGAAAACGTTTTTTCTCTCTCTGATGATGTTTTGCCTGACACTCGGTGTTGCCGAGGGGCTTTCCGAAGATCGCGCGGCGTTACAGGGCTCGTACAATGTGCTCGTGACGGATGTGTTCCCCGAATCGAGCTACCACCGCCTTTGCAAGCAGCGGCTTATGCAGCTGGTGCCCCATATTATCCGCGGCTCCGATGCCAATATCACCCTGCCCGTCACCAAGGGCAATACCGCGCTGCATTATGCCATGGCTATCGGCTACCAGGATCTCATCGCCGATTTGTTGAAGTGCGGCGCCGACCCCTACATCCGCAACCACAAGGGGCGCACCCCGGTGGATTGTATTGAGAATGACTACGATGGCGGTATCCGCCGCATGGTGGCAGAATACAGCGGCTCCCGAGGCGGCGGGGATGATGACGGGGAGGTTGTTACCCTGCGCCAGCGCCTGAATGACTGTCTCATCACCATTCGCAACATGCGGCCGCACAATGACACGCTGCGCCTGTACTGCAACCGTCTCAATACGTTGCTGCCGTACATCATCAATGGCTCCGACCCCAACATCACCCTGCCTGTCACGAAGGGGAATACGGCTTTGCACTATGCCTGCGGGCTTGGCTACTATGACCTAGTGCAACTGCTGCTCGAAGCCGGGGCGAATCCGCGCATCCGCACCCATAGGGGCGCCAGCCCTGCCGATTGCGCCTCGGGGCCGAATGCCGCGCGCATTAAGTCCCTGCTGCGCCGCTACTGATGCAGGTGTTATCGAAATCAAAAGCAAGCCGCCGTGCTCATGGGGAGCACGGCGGCTTGTTAAATTCTGTTGGGGGGGATCAGAGGCTTTCGCCGAAGTCCTCGCGGAACTTGGCGGCAAGCTTCTCCTGCCAGTCACTCAGCGGCTGCAGGCGGCCGAAGAAGAAGCGCAGTACCTCTGGCTCTTCCACCCACTTGAGGCCGCCGATGAGCTCGCGGTTGTCGTACAACCACTTCACGCGGTCGGCGCAGTACTTCACCTGGGAGAGGGTGAACACGCGGCGCGGGCAGGCCAGGCGCACCAGCTCCAGCTCAGCGTAGTTTTCGGAGCCATCCGGGTTGCGTTGCTCGGAGAGCGAGCCTCGCTCCATGCCGCGGATACCGCCGGCAATGTACAGAGCCGTGGCCAGAGCACCGGCGGGGTACTGCTCGTGCGGGATGTTGGGCAGGAACTCGGAGGCGTTGATGTGAGCACCGAGACCACCGGCGGGCTTCACCATCGGCACGCCGTAGTCGGAGAGCTCCTTCACCAGATACTCGATGAAAATCGGACCCTGATTGATGATTTCCTCGTCCAGCGTTTCCATGAGCCCCACGGCCATGGCCTCCATGGCGCGCACCTCCATACCGCCGTAGGTCAGGAAGCCCTCGTAGAGCGGAATGAATGCCTTCATCTTGAGGATGAGGCTCTCGTTGTTGGAGATGATGGCACCGCCGCGGGCGAAGCCCAGCTTGCGGCTGGAGAAGTAGATGAGATCCATCGCATCAGCCAGCTTGCGGATAATCTGCGCCACGCTCAGCTCCTTGGCTGCGGCTTCGCGGGTCTTGATGAAGTACAGGTTGTCCTGCAGCAGGGAGGCATCCAGCACAGTCATCACGCCGTATTCCTTACAGACAGCTGCTACCTCCAGCATGTTTTCCATGGAGAGGGGCTGACCACCGATGAGGTTGGTGCCGGCTTCGATACGGACGAAGGGAACGTGCTCCGGGCCGACTTCCTCGATGAGGGCGCGCAGGCGGGGGATGTCGAAGTTGCCCTTGAAGGGGTAATCGAGATTGGGGTCGAGGCCCTCGGGGATGATGAGCTCCTCCACGCGGCCGCCCTTGCGGGTGATGTGAGCCTTGGTGGTGGTGAAGTGGAAGTTCATGGGCACCACATCGCCCTCCTTCACAAATGTTTCGGCCAGAATGTTCTCGCAGGCGCGACCCTGGTGAGCGGGCAGGAAATACTTGGTGCCGAACACGTGCTCGATGACGCGGGAGAGGCGGTTGAACGTCTCGGAACCGGCATAGGAGTCGTCAGCCTGCATGGAGGCGGCTACCTGGTTGTCGCTCATGGCGTTCACGCCGGAGTCGGTGAGCATATCCATGAACACATCCTTATTCTGTAGCAGGAAGGTGTTGTTGCCGGCCTGCTTCAGCAGCTCTACTCGCTGCTCGACGGGGGGCAGAAACAGCTTCTGCACCACGCGTACCTTGTGCATTTCCAAAGGAACCTGGTGTTCTTCTTTGTAAAATTTGACGACGGACATAATGATAAACTGAGTATAGAGTTAACACGCATTCAGACAACGCGCGGCGCAATACTAGCATGCAGTGCGTTTCGTGTCAAACATTTTTCAAGGCATTATGTCGTTTTGCGCTTGCCTCGGCTGGGGGTGTGTGGCATAATGCCCGCATGCCCCCGTATACCCTCAGTGACCCTTACCACGACTTTGATTCCAAGGAGGAGCGCGCCTGGCTGGATGCCATTGCCGCCAAGCAGGGGCGGGGGATTACGGAAAGAGACCTGCACTGGGTGTTTCAGAGCTACTTGCCCGCCGGTACTTATGCGGAGTGTTGCAGTTACCTGCGCCCGCTGTATGATTTCCTGCATACGGAAAAAACGTATCATGACCTCTGGGAGAATCTGGTGGAAGTCTGGGTGCCCATGCACATGAAGGAGTTGCAGGCGGACGGCACGCTGGGGGCAGTGCTCGGGGAAATCAATGCTATTTTTGAGGAAAAGCTCTTGCTCTATCTGCGCGGAGAGATGGCGTTGGGGAATATGGAGTGTTGGGCGGTGTCGTATCTGTACTGTGCACCCCTGGCAGACAGGCATGAGGCGTTGATGGCGCAGTTGCGCCAAAGCCTGCCCGGCCGCATGCTGCTACTGGCTATGTGCGGTTATCATGGCGTCATTCTGCCGGATCATTTGGAAATATGCCCCGAGCATGCCTTTTACTTCCGCAAGCCGGCGGAGGTGATGGCGCAGATTCGGCAGGCGCAGGGCTATACCGACATCCGCGAGTACCTGGCTCAGCTGTCGGATGCGGTGCTGGAGGCGTCTGAGGCCGGGGAAATATCCGATGCTCAGTTCGAGGCGTGGGATGAGTTGCTGGGTAAGGAAGATCAGCTCACCATGCACCTGCCCGGGGGACCCTTGTACACAACAGGCGATTAGTTTTATGGCAAAGAGAAAGAAAATTCGTTCCGCAACCCCTGCACGAGACCGCATGCTCCATCGTGCGGCGGCATGCTGTAACCTGCCGCCTGAGCAACAGGCCGCCTATTATTATGGCGCCGGGCTGGATGGCGATGCTTTCTGCGCTGCCGTAGCCGCGGGAGACGCTGCCGCCGTGGCGCATGCGCTGGATGTGCTGGCGGCAGCTCATTGGCTGCGCCCGCGGGATAGAGCCAGGTATGGCAGCCGTATGCGCGATGCTCTTTATGTTGCCTGCGCCCGCGGCTCAATGACGCCACAGCACAAGCGCCTGTTTTCAGATGTGGAGTATAGCCTCTTGCTTCGGCTCATGACGCAGGCCTACCATACGGAACCGGGGGCTGCCGCTCAACGTGCGCAGCGGCGTCTGAAGGCGGTGCTCGAGCCCATGCAACGCCGATTCGGCGCGCTTCCTCTGTATGTGGATTTTGATGACTGGCCCCCTGTGCCGGCACCGACCGGGCTTTTGCGGAGAGCGGTGCGCCGAGGGTGGTTCACGGCCGGGCAGGCTGCACTGCTGGCGGACGGGGCGCAGGATATCCTGATGCGCTTCCTGCACGGTGCTCAGGCGGAATTGCCGGCATTCAAACCGATGGTTGATGCGGCTCGACCCGGTGATACGCCCTGTTATTTTTTTTGCGAAACTACGGCGAAGCCCGCCGTGTGGGTGGTGGCTCCCTATCGAGAGCTGTCTGGGCGCCGCGGGTTGATACTGGCCGCAGATGGCTCGTTCTGTTATCTGGTGGATGATTGGGGAGATATCTATGGCTGCGAGTAAAAAGAGATGGCGCCGGTGGCTGCTTATCATCTGGCTGGTTATCGTGGCCGGGCTTCCGGTGTACTACCTGCGCCCTGACTGCGATTGGTATTACGCTCAGTGGGGTACGCCGGAGCGGATTGTGAAAAGCCGCATCAATTTCGATAACCCCAGGTTTGAGGATGAGGGGGTGTATACCCGCGTCTTTGTCGTGCGCCCCTCTGCCGAAACTCTGGCACGGCTCGGCGAGGCTGCATTTGAAACGATTCCGCAGCCGGAGCTGCTGCCCTTGCTGCTCAGGTACGAACTGCCCGGCCCCTATCGCTTTATGCATTGGCAGGTGCAGGGGACTGTGGATTATGTGGAATGCGGCAACGGGCTGCTGCTGCTGCGAGATGAGAGTCGCAACAAAGGCGGCTTGTTTTCCTCGCGTCTGGCCTTTGTGGAGTGGAAGGATTTGTGGAAGACGCACCCTCCGCATGTCGTTTTTTTCTATCTGTGGGGAGTGTTGGGGCTGCTCACGCTCATCCTCACGCCGTTTTTACTGCTCGTGGGCTGGGTGCTGTATCTGCTGCTGTGGCTGCCGGTGCGCGGGTTCAGAGCAAACGCCCGAGGGAATGGCGCGTGAAGGGGGCAATGCTTGCCTCCTCTCCCCGGTGGGTCTTGTGTGCCCAGGCGTAGTCTGCGAGCAGGGCTCGCCCTATGGCGACTAAATCCAGCTCTCGGGCGCGGACGCGGCGAATGAGGTCGCCCAGCGGTTTACGCTCCACACCGACGGCTCCCACGCCGATAGTAGGCTTGCCGGTGATGCTGCGTACCCAGCCGGCCAGGGTGAGCGGACTTCCGGCGAACTCCGGCGCATCGTAGTAGCGCGTGGAGCAGTCAAAGATATCCACCCCCGCTTCGCTGAGCGGCTGCACCAGCTCGGCCAGCTCCTCAGGTGTGTGCACCAGGCGGGCGTCGTAGTGCTCCATCTTCCACTGCGAAAGACGGAAAATGATAGGGAAGTTGCGCCCTACGGACTTGCGCACGGCCTGCACCACCTCGCGGGCAAATCGCACACGGCGGGGTAAATCGCCGCCGTATTCATCCCGGCGGTGGTTGGTGGCAGCCCACAGGAACTGGTCGATGAGAAAACCATGTGCCCCTTGCAGCTCAACACCGTCAAACCCCAGGCGGCGCGCATTGGCTGCGGCGCGGGCAAAGGAGGCGATGACATCGGCAATGCGGCTGCGGCTCATGGGGGCTGCGGTCTGTTGCAGGGAGATGGGGTCGATGCCGGAGGGGCCGATGGGAGCCTCCTGCGGGTTGGGGGCGCAGCCATCGGTGGGGCGAGCCATGCCCACATGCCATAGCTGGGGTACTATCTTGCAGCTGGTGGCGTGCACCATGCGGCAGATGTGCTTCCACCCCCGCAGGGCTGCGCCGCCAAAGAAATGCGGGGTGTCGGGGTCGGCTGCGGCTGCAGGGTCATCGATGGCGGCGCCCTCGGTGATGATAAGCCCCAACTCATTTTCGGCACGGCGGCGGTAGTACTGCGCCATTTCGGCGGTGGGTATGCCGTCTGCCGCGAAGTTGCGCGTCATGGGCGCCATGACAACGCGCGTTGCCAGGTTGATTTTACGGTGAAGGAAAGGGCTGAAAAGTATTTCGATATCACGCAGTGCCAGAGTAGTTCTCGTATCCATGCCCTTACTGTATCACAGTGGCACGGGGAGGCAAGAGGTTAGAAAAACCGTTCGCCTCACAGTCCCAGTACGCAACGCAGGGCAAATGCCGATGGCAGATTTTTTTGCGGCGTGAGTATTTCCGCACCGGGCACGGCGCGGGCAAAGGCTTGCTTGGGGTTGACGAGCACGGCGCGCTCGCAGATGGAAAGCATGGGCAGGTCGGCCGCGCTATCGGTGTAGCCTACCTCGGCTTGTGTGATACCCAGTTCGGCCAGTCGTACCAGCTTGTTGGCGCCTTTATTGTTGCCCGGTTGCGGTATGGCCGGCATGAAGGGCACTCGCTCAAAATCCTGCGTGGGGGTGCCGATGGTATGGGTGAAGCCCAGTGCTGCACCGACATGGCGTGTCCACCAATCCGGCGAAGCGGAGCAGAGCACCGTCGTGTCGCCCGCCTGCTGATGCGCCTTGAGCTTTTCGAGCACGGGGGGATACAGGGCAGGTAAGAGCTCCTGGCTCACAAACTCCCGGCAGTGCTGTTGCAGTTGCTCCGTGGGCATACCCCAGGCGTATGCCAGAAAGGCTCGCTTCATGCGTTCTGTGTTGAAAATATGCAGGCCTCGCAAGATGCCGCAGGGGGCTACCGCCAGCAGGTACAGCCTGCGCAGGCCGTGCCGCTTTAATATCCAGCGGCAGAAGCGCAGTTGCGAGTCGCCCGCAAAGAGCGTGCCATCCATGTCGAATAGTGCCGTGGCCATAGCTGATCAGTAGCGGAAGTAATGCCCCCCGGTGCGCCATTTCCAGATGCTCATGATGATGGCTCCCAAGATGATGCCGCCCAGGTGCCCGGCCTCGCCGCCGGCGTTGGTGCCGCCAAACAGAATGGTGGCTGAGGCAATGCCGATGACAACCAGCGCAAAGGTGCGCATCGTCATGCTGACAGGCGGGAAGAGCAGCGATATGCGCTCATGCGGGAACATGAATGCCACGGCCACCATCACGCCGTACACCGCTGCCGAGGCGCCTATCATCGGCACCAGCTGCCAAGGCTCCACCGTGCCGGTGTAGTCGGTAAAGCGGTGTACCAATTCGTTGGCAAAGAGGACGCTCTGCTGGGAATCGCCCAGCGGGTTTACGATGCCAACCCCGGCCAGTAGCGATGAGAAGAGGGCTCCCGCCACACCGCAGCTCAGGTAGAAGGCCAGATATCGGCGCGGCCCCATGAGGTGCTCGGTGAGCGGTCCAAAGAAGTACAGCGCCCACATATTGAAAAGAATGTGGCCGAAATTGGCATGCAAAAACTGGTAGGAGATAAGGCGCCAGAGGCCTCCCTCGGTGAAGCAGGTGAACCATGAGTAGGCGCCCAACACTTGCAGGGTAGGCTCCGTCATATCCGAACCGGGTACGGATATGCCAAGCATGGCGGGACTACGCGCAATGAGTCCTACCACAAAAACGACAATGTTGATGATGATAAGGGAACTGGTGACGCTGAGGGTATTTCTGTTCATGTATGGCAGGTGAGACGCATCTCAGTGGTGTTTTGTTCAGAATGCAGGCGGTAGTGCCGGGGGCGTCAGGCGTGCCCCCAGTGTGGAAATCTCCTCGTAGGTGAGGATGTGTTCTATCAGGCAGGCTGCTTCGTCGGCTCGCTCCGGCGCGAGCCCCGCTATCTCTGTCATGAAACGCAGCAGGATGGTGTGCGAGTAGATGACCTGTTCGGCATAGCGCTCTCCCTCTCGTGTCAGGGTAATGGGGGCGTACTGGTGGTATTCAATCAGCCCGAGGTCGGCCAGTTTGCGCATGGCTGCCGTGACACTGGGCTTTTTGACGTGGAGCATCTGGGCAATATCACTCACCTGAGCGGAGCCGTTTTTGTGGCACAGGTGCCCGATGGCCTCCAGGTAGTCCTCACCACTGCGGCCTATGCGTTTGCTGAGTTCTGTGCGGGTCTGTTGGTTCATGGCATTTTCTCCAGGGTTGCCACGCATTCCAGGTGCTTTGTCTGGGGGAAGAGGTCGAAGGGTTGTACTTCGACTACTTTGTAGCCGGCTTTGTCGAATTCGGCCAAATCGCGTATCTGGGTGGCGGGATTGCAGGACACGTAGACTACGCGCTTGGGGCCGAAGGCGAAGAGCTGGCTCAGGAACGCCATGTCGCAGCCCTTGCGCGGCGGGTCAATCACAACGGCTGTCTCATCGGCCGGGAAGTCAACCTCGGCGAAAATGGCCTCGGCGCTGGCTGCCAGGAAGGTGGCGTGGCTGATGCCGTTGCTGCGGGCGTTGGCTCGTGCCCAGTCGGCGCTGGTTTCGCTTACCTCCACGCCGAGCACTTTCTCGAAATGGGGGGCAAGTGTCAGGGCGAAGAGGCCGCTGCCGCAGTAGGCATCCACCAGGTAGCGGGCGCCGCCGGCGCAGGCTTGTCCGGCCACATAGCCGGTGAACGCCGGGAGGATGAACGGGTTGTTCTGGAAGAAGTCGCCTGCGAGGAAGTTGAAGGTAAGCTCGCCCACCTTTTCGGTGCAGACGGCATTGTTGTTGGTGATGACGCTGCCCTCGCTGACACGCATGAGCAGGGTGGCACCCCGCTTGTACTGCGCGGCTGCCTGGTGTACGCTCTTGCGCACTATCGGCAGGGCGGCATTGAGCTCAGCCATGGCGATGGGGCATTGCTTGATGTCGCACACCTCGCTGCGGGAACCGGCGCGCAGGAAGCCGATATTGCCCACCTTGGCATCCTTGGGCTTGTGGAAGTGCGGGGTGATTTTGGAGCGGTAGCCGTATGTCACCGGCGAGGGAATGGCCGGCAGCACCGGTAGCTGCAAGCCGGCCTGAAGCCGCAGTAAGTCTGCTACCTGTGCTGTTTTCCACTCCAGCTGGGCCTCGTAGTCCAGGTGCTGGTATTGGCACCCGCCGCAGTAGCCGAACACCGGGCATTGCGGCTGAACGCGTCGAGGGGAGGCTTCCAGCACCTCTACCAAATCCGCCATGGAGCAGTTTTTGTCGTTGCGGTAAATGCGGGCTTTGACTCGCTCTCCGGGCAGGGTATAGGGGACAAAGACCACCCAGTTGTCGATACGGCCTACGCCGTCACCCTGGTTGGAGAGGCTCTCAATCGTGAGCTCCACTTCCTCGTGGTAGGCAAAAGGCGTGGGTACAAATTTGCGTGGCGGGGTATCCATGGCTTGTTGTGTAAAATTAATGAGTCCGGCCGTCGATATTCATGGGGAGAGAGGACGGGAGCGAGGGCGAGCGCAAGCCGTGACGCTCTGCGGCGTTGGGCAGGGGGCTGTCGTTGTCGGCACTGCTGGCTGCTTCCTCGGGCGGGGCAAAATGCCCGCGACGCAGGCCGCCGCGCCCGGGGATGCCGGATGTTGTTTCGGCGGTGACGACCGGGTAGTGTTCCACTCGTTCGGCTACGGGCACTTCGTGGCGAGATGAAGAGGAGGTTGAGGCGGATGAAGCTCGGCGACGGGGCTCGCTCTGCTGCTGCTGTTCCTGCATCAGCTTCTGCGCGGCTGCCATCTGTTCGGCGCTGGGGGCAATGGGGGCTTCGTCTTCACTAGCCTCTGCTGCTTGTGTCTGCTGGGCTATTTTCTTTTCTTCGGCGATGATTTCTTCGATTGTCTTGCCGGCAGCCAGAGCGGCTTTACGGCGGCGGCCATTGGGGCAGAGGCCGAGCTTGCAGCTCAACAACCCGGAGCACACATGCACCTTGCCGGGCTGTTGCTGAGCTTCATCCGTGTTTTCGTCGGTCTTATTCTGTGTATCTTCGGCGTTCTCGCCCGTGACGGCTGCCGGAGCCTGAGCGGAGGGCTGCAGCTGTGTCTGCTGCGTCTGTTGGGTCTGGGTACAAGCGCCCGACATGAGTGCTATGAGCGAGCCGGCTATCAGATACTTTCTCTTCATGCGCGCATAATATCATGCGGCTCCTGCGCGTGCAAGTCTAAATGCTGTCTCGCATTGCTGCATGACCCGCTCATTTGGCCTAAAATGCACGGTAAGACAATAAAAATACCTTTTTTTGTTTCAATTCTCTTGACATTCTGCCAGATTAGGGTAAACTCTCCCGCACCAAAACGAAAAACCACTTTTAATTATTTACTATGGCTCACACACAGTCCGCTAAGAAGCGCATCCGTCAGACGATTGCTCGTACCGCTGTTAACCGTTCCACTATGTCCCGCGTTCGCACCCTTCGCAAGAAGGTAGCCGTGGCCGTAGCCGGCAAGGACAAGGAGGCCGCAGTGGCCGCATACAACGCATTTGCTTCCGCCATCGACAAGGCTGCTAAGAAGGGTACCGTGCCCGCCAACCGCGCTGCCAACTACAAGAGCAAGGCAGCCAAGGCTGTGGCCACCCTCGCCTGAGTTCCCTTTCAGGTTTTCCGTTTTCAGCGGGGTTGCGGTAGATGCCGCTTCCCCGCTGTTTCTATTCAAGTGTGAGCCCGGGAATGCGGTTCGGGCGGAGGGTGAAGAAAACCGCCGCCGAGGCTCGAACCTCGGCGGCGGAGGAATAAAACGGTGCTGGCTTGTTATCTGCCAAGCATGGTATCGACGGAAACGCCCGTGGTGCAGGAGGTCGGCTGGTCGCAGTCCTGCCTGTAGCAGGGGTGGCAAGGGGTGTGGTTGCTGACGCAGCGGTGCCCGGTGCCGAATACCGGCATGTATCGCTCCGGCTGGCGGCTGGCCATGAGTACGGTGCAGGTGCAGCCGGCCAGGGCGGCAAGCGAGGGCAACAGGCCGTCTACGGCATACAGGTGGCAGTTCGGGCCGATATTCTTGCAGACGTCGCACGGCTCGCAGATGCAGAGGGCGCAGCCGAGTGTGGTGGCAAGTTTTGTTGCCTTCTCCTTGTCTTCCGGCAGAGCCAGCAGCGTGGCGCTCCCGAGGCGCTTCACCAACTCGCTCCAGTTTTCCTCTGCCCAGCTGTCGGCGGCACCCAGTGTAGAGAAGGGAGCGATGAAGTTGCCGATAGCATCCGGATTCCCTGTGGCGGGTGCTAGCATGTTCTCGGGCTCGCTGACCTTGTTGGCTGTGACCATGCGGGTGGTGTAGTCGAGCGCGCGCGGCTGATTCGGCTTAATGGCATGGGGTTGCTTCCGGGTGCGGAAGGCGGAGGCAAGCGGGCTGGAGGGCAGGCCGTCGATAAAGATGGGCGAGAGCTTGCTGATGTTCTTCAGCACGCGCTTGTTGTCACTGTACATGAACAGCATGTCATACGGGCCGTCTTTGTACAGCTCATCGCTTTCCAGCTGTTCAAAGGGTGTCTGTTTGTCATCCGTGGTAACAACATAGGTGACAAGCTCGCTCTGTGCCTGCCAGAAAGATTTCTGTGCCTTGGGGCAGGCAAGGGTAATCTGCATGTCGATGCGCGCTGCTTTCATGATGCGCAGCGTGGGGATGAGCTGTATGGCTTCATCCATTGTCTCGGGTACACACACAATGCAGCGGAACGGCAGCTTGCCGTAGCGGCGGATGTTCTCATTGTGGAACGCATTTGCCGGGGCGAACTCCGAGGTCGTTTTCCAGCGGTGGTGCATCCAGAAGCCGTCGAGGATGTTTTCCAGCTGGCATTTCTCGAGCACGAGGTTAATCTGCATGGTGATGTCTTCCACGCTTTCGCAGCCCTCCGGCAGGTGGATGATACGGTTCATGACGGCATCCCACTTGCCCAGCCCGGTGTTGCGGGTGTAGATGGCAAAGAGGGTACCCTTGCCCTTGCAGCGTTTGTAGAGCAGTGAGGGCAGCGGGGTGGTGCCTGTCACTTTGCCGAAATACGGCAGGAAGATACCCTCGCGGGTGAACTGGTCGTTGAGCACCCCAAGCAGGCCGCCGGTGCGAGCCAGTTTCAGCACGGCTTTCAGGCCGTCCTCTTTGCTGTACATCTCGCAGCCGTAGCTCGTGCGGCTACGGTACACCAGCTCTTCCAGCAGCGGGTTTGACAGGCGGCGATACATGGAGCTGAAATGCTCAATCTTCTTGAAGAGCGGGCGAATGCGTGCCAGTATCTCCCAGTTGCCGGCATGCGGTATGCAGGCAATGGCTGTGTGGCCGCCGGTGCCGGCGTCCTCAAAGATGGGGCCGTCCACCACTTGGATGGATTTGCTCATCTCGCGTTCCGACATCAGGCCGGTCTTGAGAGCACAGGCCAGATTCATGGTGGTGCGCACGATGTTGCGACGTACCATCGATGAGAGCTTATCGGCTCTCAGGGTGGGGTCCAAAACAATGCGCAGGTTGCGGGCTACGATGCGGCGGCGGGAGGGGAATGCCATCCATACCAGATACCCCAGTCCTCGGCCGAACAGGGCAACGAGCTTGATGTTTGTAATGGCCAGCAGGCCACACAGTATCTTGTAGCCTATCAGGCCAAGGTATTGCGTGAAGCTGGCCTTCTTTGCTTCGGTGGATTCAGCCATGGGGCGCTGTATCAGTTAAAGGTGTAGGTGCGGCTGATGTAGAATGGCTTGCGGGTGTAGGGATCCCACACCTTTGAGCCTACGGGGATGCCGGTGTAGTCCAGCAGGTAGTGCGGGGCGTGCGGCGAGGTGATGATATTGCTGAATTCGGACGGCAGCCCGTAGGGGATTCCGTCGGAAGCCGTGTCGATTTTGCGGGTCAGGTGTGAGGAGGGGGGCAGCATGAACTCATCTTCTTTCTGCCAGTTCGTGTGAGCGGGCTTGCCTCCGGCATCAGGTATCACCATGGGCGGACGTGTGCCGGGGTATTCGTCGCGCGTGAACTTCTGGATAAAGATTTGGTGGATACAGGAACTGAGCATGCCGCAGCTCAGCAGGGCGAGAACGAGAGATAACGTGCGCTTGTTCATAATAGAGTTTTGTTATGTGGATGTGTAAGGTATGAGTGTGACGCGGCCTTCGCCATTCGGCGGGCCTGCTTCAAAAATGGGACAATAGCCGAACTCTTTGATGGTATTGACAATATCCGGGTAGCAATCGAGCAGTGTTTCCAGTGCCGGTTGCATCACCTGAATATGTTTCTGCGGTACGCCCACGCAGCCGATGCTGCCGCCGCGCGGCATGCTGCCCATGATGGGGGCGCCGCCTTTCAGCTCCACTTTCAGTTCCGGGCGGCCGTGTACGTTTTCCTGATGAAACGTGAGGTTGACGGCCGTCGTCTGGTGCATATTGGCACCTACCAGGCGGTCGACGATAAACTCTGCGTAGCCGTCATGTATGCGTACGGCGATGCCCTGTGCATTGGCAAAGATGGAGAAAATGCCGGTCTGGCGCATGCGGCAGGTGTCGCGCAGGTAGCGGTTGAGCTCTCCTTCCGAGAAGCTGACGGCTCGGCCGTTGGCGTTGCTGATAAGGGCGCCTAAATCCTTGGCGGGGGCTTTGTCGTTGTAGCCTGCAATGTCTTTCAGCGACTGGGGCTGCCACATTTGCTGCACAATGCCGCACAGGATGCCGACAAAGGCAAGAAAGAGCACGAGCGCAAAGGCTGACCAGAGGTTAAAGTGTTTCCATATTTCTGCCCACAGGCTGGGGGTGTCTTCGTTGTCGTTGTCATCATCATCCCCCGGGCGGGAATACAGTGTCCCGCGTGTCATGTCATTGGGCGGTGTTTCCCGGTGAAACAGAAATCCCCAAAGTGAGGCGGTGTCCGGCCTCTTGACTCTGCGCTTACGTTTTCTGTTTTCTGAAGAACCCATACTACTCTCGCTCTATTATAAACTTTTGCTTACTGATGAAAAGAAAAAAAAGCCCCGAGAGGGGCTTTTTGCGCGACATAACGGGTATAATGGGTCAAACTCCCAACGCCCAGCGCAGATATTTCTCACTTTCATCCCATATCCGCCTCTTTTCGCAGCCTAACACCACAACAATGGCGGTGCGGCCGCTGATGGAACCGCAGGAGATGAGGCAGCGTTTGGCGGCATTCGTATAGCCTGTTTTCATGCCTTGCACCCAGCCGTATTTCTGCAGGAGTTTGTTGGTGGTGTTGAAGGTGACTTGCTGGCCATTCGGGCGGGTAAGTACCACCTGGCGGTCGTTGATGCAGTCGCGAATCACCGGATTCATATAAGCATAGCAGGCAGCCAGTGCCATGTCGTATGCCGTGGAATACTGCGGTGCCGGCAGCCCGCTCGGATTCGCAAAGTGGGAGTTGCGCATGCGCATGCGCCGGGCTCGCGCATTCATGCGCTGCACAAAGTTTTCGACACTGCCGGCACTGTCGCGGGCGATGGCTTGTGCCAAGTCATTGCAGCTGGCCGTCAGCATGGCATGCAGAATGGCGGCTCGGGTGTAGTTTTCGCCAACGCGAAGCTTGGAACGGATGGGACTGACGCTTGTTTTGTCGGACTGCTGAATCGTCATGAGGCCGTTGAGGCGTCCTGCATCGCAGGCGCAGAGCGCTGTCATGATTTTCTGCGTGCTTGCAACCTGGCGTCGTTCGTGCATATTGTGGCCGAAAAGGACGTGTCCGGTGCGGGGGTCGATGACACAAACTGCTGCGCAGTTCGGCACAGGCGCCGGGGATGATGGTCTGGCCAGAGGGCGGGTCGGTGCCAGAGTGGAGCCGCGGTAAATTCTACCGGCTGCAACGGGAATGGGGCTTTGCGTATGCACGCCCGAACCCCGGTGTCGGCTCATATACCCGGCGTATGAGTGGCTGCAACTGCTCAGAAGTGTCGCCAGACATACCGCTGCAACTTGGATAAAAATGCGCATATGCGCATGCTAGCACACCCCTATTTATTTAGCAAGTCTTAATTAAGGCATGATGCCTTGGGGTAATCGGAAAATTGGCAATTTAGCGGGGTGATTGCGAGCCGATGGCAGTCGGAATTCAAAAGCCCGGAGGGCGATAGTAAGCCCCGCCTGTACCGGGGGCACAGGCGGGGGGATAAATGGCGTCAGTTGGCAACAATGTTTACCAGGCGACCGGGCACCACAATCACCTTGCGGATTGTCTTGCCTGCCGTGAATTCCTGAACACGGGCGGAGGCCAGAGCGGCGGCTTCTACCTCCTCCTTCGGGGCATCGGTCGCCACGGTGATCTTGTCGCGCAGTTTGCCGTTCACCTGAATGACGATTTCCTTCGTGTTTTCCACCAGGTACTCAGGGTTGAAGGTCGGCCAGGGCTGCTGACAGAGCTGAGCGGCGGGCAGGGTGGTAAACTGCTTGCGCAGGATGCTGTAGAGCTCTTCCGTGATGTGCGGTGCAAAGGGATTGAGCACATGCAGCAGCTGCACGTAGTCGCTCACGGTGACGGCGGCGGCGCTCGTCATGGCGTTGGTGCATTCCATCATCTTGGAAATGGCGGTATTGAAGCTCATGGTGTCAATATCCTCCGTCACTTTCTTGATGGTCTTGTGCACTTCCTTGCGCACGGGCGTTACCTCGCCGTTGTCCTCTGCGGTAATCTTGCCCGAGAGCACCCACTCGCCCTCCTGGTTCTCTGCCATAGCCACGCGCCATACGCGTGCCAGGAAGCGGCTGATACCTTCCACACCCTTGGTCTGCCAGGGCTTGACTTCCTTGAGCGGCCCCATGAACATTTCGTAGAGGCGCAGGGAGTCTGCGCCATACTCGCGCACGATGTCGTCGGGATTCACCACATTGCCGCGGCTCTTGGACATTTTCTGGCTGTCTTCGCCCAGGATGAGCCCCTGGTTGACGAGCTTGTTGAAGGGTTCGTTGGTGCTCACCAGACCGTAATCGTAGAGCACCTTGTGCCAGAAGCGGGCGTAGAGCAGGTGCAGCACGGCGTGCTCGGTGCCGCCCACATACAGATCCACGCCACCGGGATTATTGCCGCCCATCCAGTATTGCTCCACCTCCGGTGCCACAAAGGCGTTCTCGTTCTTCGGGTCGAGGTAGCGCAGGTAGTACCAGCAGGAGCCGGCCCACTGGGGCATGGTGTT
>JAUNRE010000042.1 GCA_030535795.1 Akkermansia sp. | reverse complement strand
CGCTGACGCGCCGACTCCTCGGGCTCACATTTATTTATGATACCACCCCCAGGGCTGCGCCACTGCGTGGCTTGCCCTGGGCTATTGTACTTTCGCCCCGCTCAGCGGGGCTTTTGAATTCCGCTCACCTTCGGTTCGCCGCACAGCTCTACAAATTGGTGGTTTTCCTAATTATTCCAACGCGTAAATAAAACATGTTGTAAGCCAAAGATGTCCAAAAGAATTCACGAAATTCCTTCTTAGTCACCACACCGGAAAAAGATGTGAAATACTTGGAGAGAATAGCATCGTAAGGCTTCTGAGGCGGAGCGGCATCGACGGGGGCACTGATTTTCTCACCCTGCATTTGGTCAGAAGATTCGTTGTTTGACATTGTGGTGATTTTTGAGAGACGTTAATACTGAACTGCCCCAAAAGACAATTCCTTTGGGGTATAAAAAGAGTATAGGGTATACCTGCCGAGGGCGTGCGCCCACGGCAACAGAAAAGCCGCAGACTGTAACAGCTGCGGCTCTTGCATGTGCGGGTATACCAACACGCCCGATTAGTTGAGGCGGAAGGTAATACGTGCCTTGGTCATATCGTAGGGGGAGACCTCAATCTTCACACGGTCGCCCACGACCAAGCGGATGAAGCGCTTGCGCATCTTGCCGGAGATGTGAGCCAGGAACTCATGGCCGCTGGGCACCTTCACACGGAACATCGTACCGGCGAGCACGGCAGACACCACGCCCTCCATCTCGATTTCACCCTCGCCATCGTCTTCAACGGTCTTCTTCTGCTTCACGGGAGCGGAATTGGTGGGGCGGGCACCGCCGCGGGCATTATTGCCGCCACGGGGGGCATTGTTGTTACGCTGCTGCGGTTTACCACCGCGATTATTGGGGGGATTTGCCATTATGATTGATTTGGGTTATAAAGCGCCGGGGCGAACGAAGGCACCGCGCGCGGGTAGTTTATAGCGAGACGGCTCGCATTGCAAGCGTTTTTTACTGAAATTCAGCAAAAAAATAAAAAAAAACGCCTGAAATCAGAAAAAGCGGTTGACAAAAAGACATAAAAAGTGTAGAGTAGCCGCCCCGAACTAAGAGGTTCGTTGGCGAAAGCCTAAACAGGAAAATAAGAAATCATCATGAAAACCTTCTCTGCCAAAGCCCAGGATATTGAGCGCAAGTGGTATGTGATCGACGCCGCCGACAAGGTGCTCGGTCAGCTCGCTGTCGAGGCAGCAAATCTGCTGCGCGGTAAGAACAAGACCATCTTCACCCCCCACGTTGACTGCGGTGACTACGTCATCGTTGTGAACGCTGACAAGGTCGTACTGACCGGTAACAAGGAGCGTGCCAAGATTTACACCCGCTACACCGGCTACGTTGGCAATCAGGTTGTAACCACCCCCGCCAAGCTGCGCAAGACTCACCCCGAGCAGATCGTGGAGCACGCCATCCTCGGCATGGTTCCCCACACTCGTCAGGGTCGCGCTCAGGCTGTTCGTCTTAAGGTGTATGCCGGTGCTGAGCACCCCCACGCCGCTCAGACTCCCACTGTTGTTACAATCGCCTAACCCAGTTTTTAAATCATGAGCTCTACAACTCCGTTCAACGCTACCGGCCGCCGCAAGGAGGCTATCGCGCACGCTTGGCTCACCCCCGTTGAGGAGGGCAAGTCCGGCAAGATTACCATCAACCGTCGCGGTTTCGAGGAGTACCTCCCCACCGACACCCTGCAGAACGTTGTACTGCAGCCCTTCTACGCCACCAACACCATGAAGAAGTACGATGTGCGCATCGTATCCAAGGGTGGTGGCATCCACGGTCAGACCGGCGCTATGAGCCTGGCTATCGCTCGCTCCCTCGTCATGATCAACGAGGAGTACCGCGCTCAGCTTCGCGAGCAGGGCCTGCTTACCCGTGACTCCCGCATGAAGGAGCGCAAGAAGGCCGGCCGTCCCGGTGCCCGCAAGCGCTTCCAGTTCAGCAAGCGCTGATGCGCCTACCGGCTTTCAGCCACTATTTACCCTCTTTTTTCAGAAAATGCCTCGCAATTACGATTGCGAGGCATTTTTGATGCCCAGATTCGGCACCTACCGACCGATGATGAGCGAGTGCACGGAAGGCGCGTACGCAGAAGTCATATTACATGATTTGGGCTTGACATCGCGCGGGCGCGTGGTAGTATGGCGATACTTATGACGGAAGAAGCCCTTCTCAAGATATTGGAAACGGACGCCCGCCTGAGCGACCAGCAGATTGCCGACCGCCTGGGCGTGAGCGTTGCTGAAGTTGCAGCCGAGCGAGCTACCCTGGAACAAGAGGGGCGTATCGTCGGCTACCAGACGATTGTGAACGATGACGAAGTGGGAGTCAGCGCCTTCATCGAGGTCAAGTGCACCCCGGAGCGAGGCGGTGGCTTCGACCGCCTGGCCGAGCGCATCTCGCGCTACGATGAGGTGCGCAGCTGCTACCTGATGAGCGGCGGTTTTGACCTGCTGGTACAGGTGGATGCCGCCGACCTGCTGTCCGTGGCACGCTTTGTCAGCGAAAAGCTTGCCAGCCTGCCCGGCGTGCTTTCCACGGCTACGCACTTCCGGCTGAAGACTTATAAGCTCAACGGCCTGCACTTCACCGAAGAACCCAGCCACCAGCGCATCAGCGTTGCCCCCTGATTTTTCCTCTCACCTCATTTTCTTCTCACATATTATGGACTGGAATCATATTCTTTCCAAACAGGTCGTTGACCTGCCCCGCTCGGGTATCCGCGAATTCTTCGACCTCGTTACCGGCAGCAAGGATATCATCTCCTTAGGGGTAGGTGAGCCGGACTTCGTCACCCCTTGGAACATACGTGAAGCCGCCATCTCCTCGCTGGAGAGAGGCCACACCACCTACACCAGCAACTACGGCCTGGAAAGCCTGCGCCGCGCCATCGCGCGCTATGTGGAGGGCTTTTTCCACGTCTCCTACAACCCGCTTTGCGAAATACTGCCCACGGTGGGCGTGAGCGAAGCCATCGACCTGGCGCTGCGCTGCCTGATAAATCCCGGCGATGAGGTGCTGTACCACGAGCCCTGCTACGTGAGCTACGCCCCATCCGTTCTGCTGGCCTACGGCACGCCCAAGGCGGTGGAAACCAGCATCGATGACCTCTTTGCGCTGAATCCGACCAAGCTGGAGGCAGCCATCACCCCGCGCACCAAGGTGCTGATGCTCAATTTCCCCACCAACCCCACCGGCTCCATCGCCCCGAAGGAAACGCTGGAGGCCATCGCCAAAATCTGCATTAAGCACGACCTCTTTGTGCTGACGGATGAAATCTACTCCGAACTGCGCTACGATGGGGTGGAGCACACCAGCATTGCCAGCCTGCCCGGCATGAAAGAGCGCACCCTGCTGCTGCACGGCTTCTCCAAAGCCTTTGCCATGACCGGTTTCCGCCTTGGCTACGCCTGCGGCCCCTCGGAGCTGATTGAGCAGATGATGAAGATTCACTCCTACACGATGATTTGCCCCACCATCACCAGCCAGGAGGCCGGTATCGAGGCTCTGCAGAACGGAGTATCCGCCATGCTGGAAATGCGCGACAGCTACCACCGCCGCCGCGACTACATCGTTAAGCGCTTCAATGACATGGGCATGGATTGCCACCTGCCCGGCGGCGCCTTCTACACCTTCCCCAGCATCAAGCGCTTCGGTCTCTCCTCCAAGGAGTTTGCCATGCGTCTGCTCAAGGAGCAAAAGGTAGCCGGTGTTCCCGGCACCGCATTCGGCGCCTGCGGCGAAGGCTACCTGCGCTGCTGCTACGCCACAGCCTTCGAGCTGCTCGAAGCCGCATGTGATAAGATGGAACGCTTCTGCACCTCACTGAAATAATTTACAATCTACAAATTACACACTACAAAGTAAAAGTTCGGCGGCTTCGCCGCATATTCCGGCGAAGCCCGGCCGAACTTAGTGATGCTTGCTAAGCTTTTTTTCATACATGGAGCGGGAAGAATTAAAGACACGAACCAAACAATTTGCCCTGCGAATTCTTCGTCTTTCTGAAAAATTACAGGGAATGGGGGGAAGTGCCGCCATTCTGTCCAAACAACTCCTGCGCTCGGGCACTTCGGTAGGAGCAAATTACAGGGCTGCTTGTATTGCTAAAAGTGATAACGATTTCCTCAACAAGCTCAAAATTTGTGAAGAGGAAGCCGATGAAACGACCTATTGGCTAGAGTTACTCATCGAGAGCCGCCTGCTATCCGAAGAGTTATTGTCTGATATACATGATGAAGCCCGTCAGCTCACGGCTATCATCACCTCCTCCATTAAGACCAAACGACGAAACATGACAAAATAAGCCCCTTGTTTCCGGCGGCAAGTAGAGCAAGGCTTTGCCTCCACCCCTGCGAGCGCAGCGAGCCTGGCTTGAACTTTGTAAATTGTCAATTGTAGATTGTAAATTCAACTTCTTTTTCATGCAAACCGACTCTCACCTTTACCGCACCTGCGTCTATCCTCTTGCCATTTTCATGGGATTCAGCATTTTGCTGGGTATGGGGGGGGAGTGTGTGCGGTGGGAGCACCCGGAGGCCGCCTGGTGGCAGCGTGCGCCGGAAATGGTGCTCTACCCGGTGCAGACGCTGGTGTGCGGCTGGTGGTTGTGGCATGTGCGGCGTGAAATTGCCTGGGACTGGAACACGCGCGCCTGCGTAGCGGGGGCGGTGCTGGGTGTGGTCGGTATCGGGCTATGGCTGGTGCCGTATGTGTCCGGGTGGATTCCCAATGAAGGAGGGGGCTTTGAACCGGAGCGCCTGTTCGGAGCCGGCAGCGCCGCTACCCTGGCGGAATATGCCATGCGCTTTGCACGCGCGGCTGTGGTGGTACCGCTGGCAGAGGAACTCTTCTGGCGCGGATTTCTGATGCGCTGGTGCGTAAACCGCGAATTCCCGCAAAGTGTGGCCATCGGCACGCATAGTTGGTTGGGGTATGTTGTCACCACCGTGGCCTTCATGCTCATCCACACTCCGGCGGACTATGCAGGCGCCTTCCTGTACGGCAGCCTGACCTACCTGCTGGTGGTCAAAACGCGTCGGCTCACACCGGCTATCGTGATGCATGCCGTAGCCAACGCCATCATGGGAGCCTGCGCCATAGGTCTCGATATGCCGCAGCTGTGGTAATGTGGGACGGGGTATTTACAATCCGGACATCTCGAAAAACTCGATAAAGGGCAATTTGTGGAAGTACGAAGGTCGAATTCAGAAGGTCCCGTCTTCGCGTCTCGCTACGCTCGCTTGCTACGCCGTGGCAGGCGAATTTGAAAGTTCGGCGGGCTGTTGCCCGCGGGTATGCGTAGCTAAGACATCCGAGCGAAAGCTCGCGAAACTTGAACTTTGTCAATTGTAGATTGTAAATGTAGATAAACATCTACTTGTAGATTCATTTGGATTGACTTTGTGAAGCATAAATAGTAGAGTCCTGTTATGGAAATTAATTATCTGCAAACCGGGCTTGCCCTTTGTGTGGGTGTCTCCCTGGCTGCTGCGTGTGGCTTTCGCGTCTTTGTACCGCTGCTGGTGATGGCACTGGGTGTGCGCCTGTGGGGGCTGCAAATTGATGAAAATCTGGCGTGGGTGGGCAGCGATGCCGCCTTGGCGTGCCTGGGTGCAGCCACTCTGGTTGAGTTGCTGGGGTACTACATACCCGTGGTGGACAATTTTCTGGATGGCATAGCCGGGCCTGCTGCCCTGGTAGCCGGGGCGGTTGTAACAGGCGGCATGCTGGGTAATTTGCCCGACTGGCTGCAGTGGGGTACCGGTATCATAGCCGGTGCGGGTGTAGCCGGCACGGTGCAGCTGGGCACCACCGCTGTGCGTGCAACCAGCACCACCACCTCCGCGGGCCTTGCCAACCCCATTGTGAGCACGGCGGAAAATGTGTTCTCCGCCATCGGCGCCGTGCTGGCTGTCGTGGCACCGCTCATCGCCGTTGTCGGAGCAGTCATCCTCATCTTCCTCACCGTTATCTCCCTGCGCAAAATACTCAGCATCATCAAAAAGCGCAAAGCAGCCGCAGCCGCGGCGGCAGCAGCGGCATGAGTCGGCGCAGGCGCTGCCCCCCCTTCCCGCAACCTTATATTCGGTCTTTCACCATGCAAGCCTTCATCCTTGGTGCCGGTCTCGGTACTCGCCTCGCCCCCCTCTCCCATATTCTCCCCAAGCCGCTGATGCCGGTGTTCGATAAGCCGCTCATCCAGCATACCATGGATCGCTTCATGGCAGCCGGTGTCACGGAGTTCATCATCAACACCTCCTATCTCGATTTCACCTGGGACAAGGCATTCCCCTGCCCCGAGCCTCAGTACCGCGGCTGCCCCGTCATCCTCAGCCACGAGGACGAACCGCTCGACTCCGGCGGCGGCGTCAAAAAGATACTGCCGCACTGGAAAGAAGGGCCTTTCATTGTGCACAACGGTGATATTCTTACCGACATACCGCTGGGCGACCTGCTGGCCGAGCACCGCCGCAGCGGCAACCTCATCACCATGGCGCTGCGCAGTGTGGACGGCAAGCGCAATGTAGGATTCGATGAAACAACCGGGCGCATTAACGACATCCGCCACGCCCTCGGCGTGAACCCCGGTACCCACCAATTTGCCGGTACCTACATCATGGAGCAGGAGGTGGCAGCTATGTTCCCGGCAGAGGAAAAATTCTCCATCTTCCCCATCTGGCTCGAGCTCGTCAGGCAAGGCAAGGCCGGAGGCCTCGTCTTCGACTGGGCCAACTGGTACGAAATCGGCTCCCCCGAGGGATACCTGCAAGCCATTCTCGACATGCCCAGCGCCAAACGCATCCACCCCACAGCCACCATCTCAGCCCTAGCAGACGTAAGCGAGGACTGCATGGTGGGGCAGGACGCCGTCATCCCCGCCGGTTGCGAGCTCACCGACTGCATCGTGTGGCCCCGCACCCATGTGGCCCCGGGCTGCTACCGCCGTGCCATCATCACCCCGCGCATCACCGTGCAAGTGTAAGGCTCCACCGCCCCCTGTCCCCCCGGAGCGGGGATTCCGTACGCTCCGTCGCAAACGGATTTTCGCGCTTCAGCCGCCCGCATAGACAGATTTTTCCGCAATGAAAGAGCGCAAATATAGAGTTAGCTCTAGTTTTTAACAAAAAAAAGGACATGTTACGCGGAATTTGCTTTTCATGGGGGAGGCATCGTGGTAAAATGTGGGCGCGTGGAATGGCAGCGTGTGCCGAGGTGTAGACTGGCACAAGCCGCAGCCCCGCCGCAACAGAGTCGCGACCGCCGGGTTGCGATGGGACGGAGCGCGCGACAACACGCAGCAACCGCAAACAACAAACAGAACACAATTTATGGCCATAGACCCCAAATTGCTGGAAGACCTTGAAGCCCGTAGGCGCAAAATCAAATATGCCGCCTCGCAAGAGAAGTACGACGCCCGTCACGCGAAAGGCGACTGGACGGCCCGCGAGCGTATTGCATGCCTGTTCGATGCCGGCTCGTTCACCGAAATCGGCATGCACACCAAACACCACTGCAGCAACTTCGGGATGCTCAACAAAGAGATTCCGGGGGACGGCATAGTGACCGGATTTGGTCTGGTGAATGGCCGCCCGGTAGCTGCGGCTTCCGCCGACTTCCTGGCACAAGGTGGCTCACTGGGCTACATGCACGCCCAGAAGATTTGTGATGCCCAGCAGTACGCCATGAAGGGCGGCATGCCCATCATCCAGATTAACGACTCCGGCGGTGCCCGTCTGCAGGAGGGTGTGGAATCCCTCACCGGCTTTGCCAACGTGTTCTACAACAACGTAGCAGCCAGCGGCGTTGTGCCGCAGATTTCGCTTATCCTCGGCCCCTGTGCCGGTGGTGCAGCCTACTCCCCCGCACTGACGGACTTCATTATCATTCGCCGCGGCGGAGCCGCCGGCATGTACATCACCGGTCCCAAGGTGATTGAGCAAGTGACATACGAGCAATGCACGATGGACGAAATCGGCAGTGCGGATGTGCATGCCAGCGTCAGCGGCAATGCACATTTTGTCGCCAACAGCGATGAGGAAGCCATCTCCATCGCCAAGCAGCTGCTCACCTACCTGCCCTCCAACAACACGCAGGATCCGCCCCACGACCTCACCTGCCCGCTGGATATCGCTGATGATGAGGGTATGAACGACATCATCCCCGAGAGCAACAACACACCGCTCGACATCAAGAAAGTCATCAACCGCCTGGTGGATGAAGGCTCCTTCCTGGAAGTGCATGCCAACTTTGCCGGCAACGTCGTGGTAGGCTTCGCCCGCATTTGCGGCGTGGTGGTGGGTATCATTGCCAATCAGCCTGCCGTGAAGGCCGGGTGCCTAGACATCGACGCCTCCGACAAGGCCGCTCGTTTCATCCGCTGCTGCGACTCCTTCAACATCCCCGTGGTGAACCTGGTGGACGTACCCGGCTTCCTGCCCGGCAAGCAGCAGGAGCGCGGCGGCATCATCCGCCACGGTGCCAAGATGATTTTTGCCTACTCCTCCGCCACCGTGCCCAAGGTAACGATGATACTGCGCAAGGCCTACGGCGGTGCCTACATTGCCATGTGCTGCAAGGGTCTTGGAGCCGATGCCGTGTTTGCGTGGCCGACGGCTGAGATTGCCGTGATGGGAGCCCAGGGTGCCGTACCGATTCTCTATGGCCGCGAGCTCAAGGGCATCGAAGACGAAGCCGCCCGCGAAGCCCGCCGCCAGGAACTGCTGGCCGAGTACACAGAGACCTTCTACAACCCCTACGCCGCTGCCGCCAGCGACCAGGTGACAGAAGTTATCAATCCCAAGGAAACTCGCGCCAAAATTGCACTGGCGCTGCGCACCATGCTCAGCAAGCGCGAGGTACGTCCCGCCAAGAAGCACGGCAACATGCCGCTCTGATTTCGCTGACTCCTCTCTTCTCACATAATCAATACTATGAACATAACCCAGACACTAGCCATAACATGGCCCGAGTTCACGGACGCACTGACGTACCAGGTCACGGGCATGCTTGTAGTGTTCTGCTGCCTTAGCCTGCTCTGCATTATTCTCTCCATCTCGGGTGCCGTAGCCGTGCGCCTGGAGGAGAAGAAGAAAGCAGCAGCCGAGGCTGCCAAAGCTGCTCTGGCCGCAGCTGCCCCCGCACCGGTGGCGGCTCAGCCCGTAGCAGCGCCTGAGCTGGCTCCCGCTCAGGTGGCAGCTATTGCCGCCGGCATTTACGATGCCGCCGCCAGCAGCATAACACCCGAGGTCGTCGCCGCCATTGCCGCCGCAGTGAAGGTGACAGTTGGTAACGAGGCTCGCATCCTCGATATCAAGCCCGTTGATACCACGTACGGCCAGAGCGGCCGCACCTCCATCATGAATTCTCACACCCTTAACCGCGGCTGATAAAGCTGCACTCCTCAACAACTTAACAATCAAACAACACATATCATACAAAGAAACAGCACCGTAATACCCTTGCCGGTCAGACCTTTGACGTAACCGTAGAAACTCAGGCTGGCAGCACCGCCGCCCCCGCTCCAGCCCCCGCTCCCGTGGCTGCCCCCGCTCCCGTAGCCATACCCGTAGCTGCCCCGGCTCCCGTGGCTGCTCCCGCCCCGGCCCCCGCCGCAGCCGGTGCAGGCACCCCCATCCAGAGCCCCTTGGCCGGTAAGGTTGTATCCCTCGATGTGAAGCCCGGCACCGCCGTGAAGGAAGGCGACCAGGTACTGACCCTGGAGGCCATGAAGATGAACACCGTCATCTACGCCCCGGCCAACGGCACCGTGACCAGCTTCTGCGTAGCTCCCGGCGACACCGTGGCCGAGAACCAGCCCCTGGCTTACCTCGGTTAAGCCCGCTGTGGCTTACAGGCCCTGCACCGCACGTGTGCAGGGGGTGTAACAAATAGTCAAATTCCCATTGCAATTTATGCAAGAACTCATCAATTCCTTCGCGGACTTCATCTCCGGTATCGGCCTGTTCCAGATGACCTGGCAGATGTACACCATGTGGGGTGTTGTGCTTGTGATGCTGTATCTGGGTGTGGCCAAGCAGTTTGAACCGCTGCTCATGGTGCCGATTGCTTTCGGTGCCCTTATCGCCAACATTCCCGACAACGGCATGGTTATCACCCAGGCTCAGCGCGAGGTGGTGGCTCTCAAAGAGGGCAAGGTGGAGCGTTCTACCATGAACGATGTAGGCTTCATCCAGCTCGAGCTCGCCCCCTTCGCCGACCCCGGCGTGAGCAAGCAGAGCACCGAGGGGCTCGCCCCCGCCGTGGCCGCCGAATACGACCAGGCCATGGCTCAGCCCATGGTCGCCACCGAGGCTACAGATGCCGACGGCAAGGTGCAGAAAGGCAAGCTCGTGGTTACCGGCCAGACCCCGCAGAAGTACCTGCTCGTGAAACCCCACGGCGGCCTCTTCGACTTGCTCGGCCTCGGTATTAAGTGCGAGATTTTCCCCGCCCTTATCTTCATGGGCGTGGGCGCTCTGACGGACTTCGGCCCGCTGCTCGCCTCTCCCAAGGCTCTGCTTCTGGGCGCCGCTGCTCAGGGTGGTGTGGCATTCACCTTCCTTTGCGCTGTATGCGTAGGCTTCACCAAGGGTCAGGCCAGCGCCATCGGTATCATCGGCGGAGCAGACGGCCCCACCTCCATCTTCCTGGCCAGTAAGCTGGCTCCGGAGCTGCTGGGGGCCATTGCCGTAGCCGCCTACACCTACATGGCTCTTGTGCCGCTCATTCAGCCTCCGTTCATGCGCCTTCTCACCACCGAGAAGCAGCGCAAGATCAAGATGAAGAGTCTGCGCATGGTGTCCAAGGGCGAGAAGCTGTTCTTCTGCTTCACCGTGACCATCCTCACCATCCTGCTCTGCCCGGATGCAGCCCCGCTGCTCGGCATGCTCATGTTCGGTAACTTCCTGCGCGAGTGTAAGGTGACGGAGCGTCTGGTGTCCTGCGCTCAGAACGAGCTCATGAACATCACCACCATCCTGCTCGGTGTGTCCGTGGGTCTTACCATGCAGGGCGTGCGCTTCCTGAAGGGCGAAACCCTCCTCATCATCCTGCTGGGTGTGGTGGCCTTCGCCGTGGCTACCTGCGCCGGTCTCATCTGCGCTCACCTCATGAACCTCATCCCCGGCTGGCGTAAGAACCCCATCAACCCGCTCATCGGTTCCGCCGGTGTGTCCGCCGTTCCCATGGCTGCCCGTGTGTCTCACAACGAGGGTCAGAAGGCAGACCGCTCCAACTTCCTGCTCATGCACGCCATGGGCCCGAACGTGGCCGGTGTGATTGGTACCGCCGTTATTGCAGGTTACTACATCACTACGCTCCAGTAATCAGCCAACAACTTGTAAAAAAGCCGCTGTTCGTCACCGAACAGCGGCTTTTTTTCAGAAGTACGAAGGACGAGTTCCGAAGTACGATGTGAAGAAAACGGCGGGCGAGAGGCCGGACTAATCCTCGAAACGCCTCAACAAAAAGTGCCGCCGAGACTACCCCGGCAAGCATGGTCTGAATACCGCTGCTACCTCTCGGTCCTGACGGGGTTTTCCAGCCATACCTCCGGGGGCCCCGGCGGCAGGGAGATTCTGCCACAGTTCGCAGACGGAGTCAAGCTTATAGTGCAAAGGAGAGCGGAGTATGGCAAAAAAAAGCGGAGTGCACCGAGCCGGGCACTCCGCTTTTTTAACGTTAAAAGGTAAAATCAGGTGGCAATACCGAAGTGACGCTGAATGTCCGCGAAAATGCGGTCGCGCAGCGTACGAGCCTTCTTGATGTCCCTAGTGCGCAGGGAGAAGCGAAGACGCTCTGCGGTAGCATCGGGCTTATGCACGGTAACATGGCACCACCATACACCGCGGTTGTTCCACAGGTGGTGGTTGAGGTTGTCATCGTTAATACGAAGCGCGATCTTGGTCTGTTGAGGTGTCATTTTTTAAGTTCGAAATGCTAGACTGTGTATTGCAGGAAGCTTTGCGAAGTATCCGCGTTCGTTTCAGAACAGCCCTGCAGCTCCCCGGGGTTACCACCCCTGTTCGGTCTGATAGACGCCCGAAAGTGCTGCACCGTTCAAAAAAAAGTGCGAAAAAGTTTCGGACAGGATTAGTAGAGAATCCCGGCCTTCTTCAGCACGTTGTAGGCACCGTTCTTGGAGATCGTGCGGAGAGCCTTGCAGGAAAGCTTCATGCGGATGTAACCGCCGCGACCGCCGTTGAGCTCGGGCACCCAGATACGCTTCTCCTGAAGGTTGGGGTAGACCGTACGGTTGACAGTCTTGGTGACGTGACGACCGATACCGCCCTTCTTCTTGGCAAGACCGGAGCGATGAATGCGGCGGCCCTTATGCGGCATGGCAAACGTGATATTGCAGATTCTGGACATAAGATTGTGTACGGTTAAAAAGTTTTGCGGAGCGACATTTTACACATTTTCAGGCATACGTCAAGGCGAATTTGCATTTTTGGCAAAAAATCTTGAAAACTGGAAAGCAAGCCGGAAGAGAAAGGAAGAGATATTGAACGGAACGCGAACGAGGCGTGTCATAGAGCTGCAAGACATGGAACTTGCTTGAATGCGGGCGAGCGACATGATAAAGTAAGGGGCAACCAACAATGAACACACAGGAATTCAACGAAGAGATTGCGCAGTGCTCCGGGTGGGTCAGCGCAGTGAAGATGGAGATGAGCAAGGTGGTGGTAGGCCAGCAGGAGCTGGTGAACCGCCTGATACTGAGCTTGCTCTGCAAGGGGCACGTATTGCTGGAAGGCGTACCCGGCCTGGCCAAGACCTTATCGGTCAAAGCGCTGGCCGGCACCATGCATGCCGGGTTTTCGCGCATCCAGTTCACGCCGGATCTACTGCCTGCGGACTTGCTGGGCACCATGATTTACAACCCCGATGAGCGGCGCTTCACCGCCAAGAAGGGTCCCGTTTTCTCGAACCTGATACTGGCAGACGAAATTAACCGTGCTCCGGCCAAGGTGCAGAGTGCCCTGCTGGAAGCCATGCAGGAGCGCCAGGTCACGCTGGGTGAGACCAGCTACACCCTACCCAACCCCTTCTTGGTGCTGGCTACACAAAACCCCATCGAGCAGGAAGGCACCTACCAACTGCCCGAGGCTCAGCTCGACCGCTTCCTCTTTAAGGTGCTGGTGGATTACCCCAGCCGCGATGAAGAGCTCAAGGTACTGGAGATGATGAGCAGCACCTCAGCCGCCCCGACCACCCAGCCTGTGGTAACGGTGGAGCAGATAGACGCCTCGCGTGCGCTCATGGACAGAATCTTCATCGACCCCGCCGTCGAGCGCTACATCGTGGATTTGGTGCGCGCCACCCGCTCCCCCGAGAAGGTGGATCGCAGCCTGGAAGGCCTAGTGCGCGCCGGTGCTTCCCCCCGCGCCACCATCAATATCGCCCTTGCGGCCAAGGCACTGGCATTCACCCGCCAGCGCGGCCATGTCACGCCGCAGGACGTGAAGGATCTGGCACACGACATCCTGCGCCACCGCATTCTGCTTTCCTACGAAGCCGAGGCCGCCAACGTGACCAGCGACAACGTGATTGACCACATCCTCTCCAAGGTACCCGTACCGTAACCCCCCAACCACCCCCGGTTTTCACCGTATGGACAAGACGCAGGAAATCATGCAGCAGGTGCGCCGCATCGAGATGCAGGCGCGCAAGGTTGCCACAGCCACCTTTGCCGGGCAGTACCGCTCCAGCTTCCGTGGTCAGGGTCTTGATTTCGACGACTTCCGCGAGTACCTGCCGGGGGATGAACCCCGATTCATCGACTGGAAAGTAACCGCGCGCACCGGCACCCCCTATGTGCGCAAGTTCCATGAGGAGCGCGAGCAGGTGCTGCTGCTGGCAGTGGATGCCAGCGCCAGCATGCACTACGCCGGCGGAGCCTCGGCTGACAGCAAGCTGGAATACGCCGCCCGCCTGGCGGCTGTGCTGGCCTACAGTGCCGTGCAAAACGGCGACAAAATAGGCCTGTTGCTCTTCGGCTGCCGGCCGCACTTCTACCTGCCGCCGGCCAAGGGCATGAAGCAGTGCCTGCGCATCGTGCGCGAGATACTCTCCGCCCCGGCCAACGGCACCGATGACAGCATGGAGGATGTAGCGGCCGAGATTCTGCGCACCCAGCGCAAAAGTGCCATGTGCTTTCTTATCAGCGACTTCCTGTCGGCGCCCGACAAAAAAGCCATCGGCAAGCTCAATTTCCGTCACGAACTCATACCGGTACGCATCAACGACCCCTACGAGCTGGAGCTGCCCGAAGCGGGGCGCCTGTATGTGCGGGACCCGGAAACCGGCGCGCAGTACGAGGTGAACACCAACGACACGACACTGCGCACTGCCCACAGCAGAGCCATGCGCGCGCATACCGTAGAGTGGGAGCGCACCTTCACCCAGCTGGGGGTTGACCAGCTGAGCCTGCTCACCAACCATGATTTCGTAACGGAGCTGCGCAAGCTTTTCGCCCGCCGCAGCCGCATGTTCACACGCTGATATCCCCCACCGCCATGAACGAGAACATCCTCAACGCCATCCCCGAGCTCGAAAAAGACATACCGCCGAGCGACATCATGGTGCAGAACTTCTGGGTTCCGTTGGCCTGGGGGGTGGGAATAGCCCTGGTGCTGGCGGCCGTGGCCATCGTGATTGTCGTGCTGCGCATGCGCCGCAAACCACTGCCGCCTCCCCCCTCGCCGCTGCAAGTGGCTTTTGGTGAGCTGGACAAGCTGGCGGCCGAGCTTCCGCCGCTGCGGGAGTGCAGCCTGCGGCTTTCCATGCTGCTGCGCCGCTACCTGACCGGCCAGGTGCAAGACCCGGCGCTGTATGAAACGCACGAGGAATTCAGCCGCCGCATGGACGCCCTTTCCGCCGTACCGACATCCTGCCGCTATGAGATACGCTTTCTGCTGGAGCGCCTGGCCGATATGAAATACGCCGGCAGCCGTGAAAGCGACCCGCAGAAGAGCCGCGTGCTCATCGAGGAAACGCGCGGTGTCATCGGCAACATCGACCGCGCCCGAGCGCAGGAGGCAGAAGCTGCCGCCGCCGTAGCCAAAGTAAAAAAGATTTCGTAAATGGACACGCCCCCCCCCACTGAGCAGGCGGCAGAGGCCGCCGGCGCCGCAACGCAGGAGTTTCTCTTTGGAGCCCCCGGCTGGTTGTGGTTGTTGCTGCTGCTCCCGCTGCTGCTGTTACTGCGCCGCCGCAGTGGCACGGCCACAGGCATTCTGCACCCCACCCTGAGCTTTGCGGCGGCACACCTGCGCCGCCCCGCCACCCTGGCAGGACGCCTTGGCCCCATTTTCCTGAGCCTGGGTACGGCAGCCCTCATCATAGCCCTGGCGCGCCCCCAGTGGCGCAACACCTACGAGGAGCAGAAAGTGAGCGGTATCGACATCATGCTTGCCTGCGACCTCTCGGGCTCCATGGCAGCGGCGGATATGGTGTTCAAGGTGCGTGACAACCGCAACCGAGTGCGCCAGACTGCCGTGGATCGCCTCACGGCGGCTAAGCATGTGCTCAAGGAATTCATCGGCGGCCGCCCGAACGACCGCATCGGCCTCGTGGCCTTTGCCGGCAGAGCCAAGCTGTGCACCCCGCTCACGCTCGACCACGGCATCGTCAGCTATGTCATCGACCAGTTCTACCTCGCCCACCCCGGCGGCTTCGGCCAGCCCGCACGCCCCGGTTACATCGAGCAGGACGGCACCGCCATCGGCTCCGCCATTGCCTCGGCTGCCACGCGCCTCAACGAGCGCAAGGAAACAAAGTCCAAGGTTATCATCCTGGTGACAGACGGCGTGAACAACAGCGGCAGCATCACCCCCGTGGCCGCAGCGGAACTGGCCAAAGAAATGGATATCAAGATTTTCACCATTGCCATCGGCCGCGATGAGCGCCTGTCTCGCTACACAGCCAATGTCGATACCTTCGATGAAAAAACGCTCAAGGAAATCGCCCAAATTACCGGTGGCCGCTACTACCGCGCCAGCTCCGGTGCCGGGCTGCTGCGAGCCTTCTCCAGCATCGACCAGCTGGAAAAAACGGAGGTAAAGCGCCGCATGCTCGAGAGCTACGATGAGATGTTCCCGTGGCCGATGGGCGCCGCCTGCATTCTGCTGGGGCTGGGCTGCCTGCTGCAATTCACCCGCCCGCGCCCCGCGCCATAACCCTTTACAGGAGTCACACACACCATGAGTTTTCTGTATCCCTATGTACTGATAGCCCTGGCCATTCCCCTGCTGCTGGCAGTAATCGGCGCCTTTGCCCACCACCACATGCGCGAAAGCTGGCAGCGGCTCGTCAACCCTGCCCACCGCAGCACGCTGGTGCGCACGCGCCCCCTGTGGCGCACGGCGCTGCCCGCAACGCTGGGGCTGCTTGCCCTGGCCATTGCCGTGCTGGCAGCAGCGCGTCCCATCAATGGCTACACCGAAGCCGGCGCCACCAGCAGTGGCCGCAACCTCATCATCGCCGTGGACGTATCACGCTCCATGGAAACGACAGATGTCAGCCCCTCGCGTCTGGAGGAGGCTCGCTCTGCGGCCTACGAGCTCATCGATGCCCTGCCCTCCGACAAAATCGGGCTCATGGTATTCTCGGGCGAGGCGGATTTGGTAGTACCCCTCACCTACGACCACACAGCGCTCAAGGAAACGCTGCAAAATATAGGCCGCGACTGGGTAGCCACCGGTGGCACAAACTTCGGGCGTGTCTTGCAGCGCGCCATGCAGGACTTTGAACGCTCCGCCCCCGAAGGCACCAACGCCCTCGTTATCCTGAGCGATGGCGAGGACACCATGGACACCTCGGCCGAGGTTGCCAAGGAAGCCCGCGCCAAGAAACTGCTCGTCATCACTGTAGGCATCGGCACCACGGCTGGCGGTGCCATCCCGGACAAGCTGGGCGCCAACGGGCTCTGGCAGGACTCCGATGGCAAACACGTCATCAGTAAACTCAATATCGCCCGCCTCAGCGAATTCGCCAAAGCCACCGGCGGCGATTTCTTCACCATGAACTCCGGCACAGACCTGGCAGCCTTTGCCCGCGAAGCCGCCGAAAAACTCGACCGACACGAAGAAAACTTCTCCGTCACCAAGGTTCCCAACGACCTCTACAGCTGGTTTGCCATACCGGCGCTTCTGCTGGCCATCGCAGCCATTCTGCTGAGCACCGAGTGGCGCAAGCCTACACGAGCCGTCATCCTCCTGGGTCTGCTCTGTGCAGCACCCCAGCAGAGCGAAGCAGCCACGGAAGAAAGCGCGGCAGCCTATACACGCGCGGTAGAGCTGAAGACCGAGGGGAACACGGACAAAGCCCGCGAGGAGTTCTCGCAAGCACTGTTGGATGAAGACACGGCACTCCAAGCCGCGGCTCTGCATGCCTTGGGCAATATCGCAACAGCTGCCACCTTCGACAAATTGCGCTCCCTCTACACCCCCCCGCCCCCCGCTGATGACGCGGAGGATGAAGAACCGTCACCCGCAGCCCCCAAACAGCCCACCCCGGAAGCACTCCAGAAAATTGTCGATGAGTTGAAGCTTGATCTCGTTCCTTTCAAGGATGCCCTGAAAGCGGACGCTTCCCTGACCCCGGCGCAGAAAAATATTGATAAAATCAATACGCTCATCAAAA
>JAUNRE010000135.1 GCA_030535795.1 Akkermansia sp. | reverse complement strand
TTGCGCAAGCTTAGCAGAATTAGCTCTGTGTCCTAAATTCGGGGGGCAGCATACAATGAATCGGCGTTTTTGCACTTGTAAAAAATAGCTGATGGTGTTACAGTAAACGCAGCCATGACAAACGAAAGTCCGCCGCGTGCCTGGGTAAATGTGGATCTGGAGGCCATTGCGCACAATCTGGACATTGCGCGACAAGCCTTGCCGGATACAGAGCTGATGCCTGTTATCAAGGCGGGGGCGTATGGGCATGGGTTGGAGCCGGTTGCCAGGCGGCTTGATGCTGATGGTATTGCGTTTTTCGGTGTGGCGAATGCAGGCGAGGCTCGTCGCCTGAGCCGCGCGGGGGTACGTACCAAGCCGTTCATTCTGGGACCTACCTTCCCGGAGGAGCGTGAGGAAATTGTGCTCAACAACTGGTGCTGTACGATATCCACTATCGAGGAGGCGGAGCATTTTCAGAGCCTCGCAGCTTTGTACGATAAGACATTTCTGGTGCATCTGGCCGTCGATACCGGCATGGGGCGCGAGGGTTTCCTGCCGGCTCAGCTCGGCACAGCCATTGAGCCGTTGAAACGTATGCCGAATCTGGTGGTGGATGGTGTGATGTCACATTTCCCGTCCGCCGATGAGGATGTGCCGTTTACGCAGAATGAGATAGCTCTCTTTACCGGCTGTGTGGAGACCTTGAATCCCCACTTCCGGCTGCGCTACCGCCATATCGCTGCCAGTGCCGGCGAGCTGGGCTATGAGGTGCCGATAGCGAATCTGGCACGCCCCGGGTTGTTGCTGTATGGCGTGGGGCCGATGGCTTCCATTTATGATGGCGTGCTGCGGCCTACGCTGCGACTGACGTCGCGCGTGTCGCTGGTGCGCGAATTGCCCGCAGGACACGGCGTGGCTTATGGCCGCACCTATATCACGGAGCGTCCCACTCGTGTGGCTACCATTGGTATCGGTTACGCTGACGGCTGGCCTCGTAGTATTTCGGGGCAGGGCGCTCGTGTGTATATCAATGGCCACTACTGCCCCATGCTCGGCCGTGTGACGATGGATCAGATTATGGCCGATGTTACTCATGTGCCCCACGTTGCTCCGGGTGACGAAGTTGAGCTCATCGGCCCGCATATCCCTGTCACCGAAGTGGCCGAAAAATCCGGCACGATTGTATGGACTATCTTTACAGGTCTTGGTCCCCGTTTGCCGAGAGTGTATTGATGGTTTATTGATAGTTCGGGAGGTTGTGGTGTGTCTTATCTATCCTAAGATATTCTCTTACTTTTACTCAATTTTACATTGAAGTTCAATCAAAAGTGACTCTAACAAGAATTTTAAGCCGTGTCATATATATGATATAAAACATTATTCTGTAAAGGTGCTTTTGTATGATATATTTGATGAGGTCGAATGCTTTGAATGCGAGATTGAGGTGATATAAATATGATATGCTGGCTGCACCTCTGGCTATGTTATGTCAGATAGAAAGTTCGGACATAAGTTTCTTTTGTATTATTGCTATTTCAAAATGGTATGAGGTCGCGACAAAATCGTGCGGCGCTAGAGGTAAATTAGCCTTAAATGGATGTGGAGATGTAAGAAATATACCTACACACCTACAGGAATAATGAATCGAGATTTATTTTCGAGCTATATTCCCTCCACAAATTCAAAAATCTCACGTGGGTGGTTTTGGCTGGTTTTTCGACTCACGAAGAAGCATAGCGGCGGTAGAAGAGGGCTATGAGGTGAAATAAGTGTGAAAAATTTGATTTTCGTTTGCGAAAATTTGGTAAAAGGGATTGATTAATTTTACACGCTCTTTTGTTGAGATAATCTGCTCGGAAAATGGGCTAAAAAGTGAAAAAGTGGGTAGTAAAGTATGCGGTATTATCTTTTTAGCCTGTTTTAAGGGGATAAATGGCGTGAAATGTAAGCTAGGGCGGAGCTCTCTTGATTCAGTTTCATTTGAGGGAAAATGGTGATTTTAGCTAAAAATGAGCTCAAAAATAGCAAAATAAATAAAAAGGGCTTTATTAGCGGCATGTGTTTATTTTCTCTAATGCATTTATGAAGAAAGAATAGTGTTGTTTAGTCTGTTCAACGCGCGATGTTATGATTTCTTGCGTAAGCGCAGGAGGAACAGCCAGGTTGCCACGGCGCAAATCAGCAACTCGATGCCCATGCTCCAGTGCAGGAAGAAATTCAGCCACCATGGTTGATAGCGAGCCGGCACAGTAGCAAGCGCGTAGTATTCATCGCTCCATGGGGCGAATAGCTGAATGTCACCTACCACGCCATCCAGCGCGACATGGAGCAGCCCTGCCGCACTGAATGCCACTGCCGGCACGGCTGCGCCGCCGCGCTTCCATAGCAACCACAACAGGCTGAGCAGCAGTAGCCCCAGCCATACAATCGGCCAATGAATAAAATAGCTGTGGTGGTGGTGACGGCAGGCATCCACCAGATAAAAATACAGTAAATCAATATCGGGCGTAATGGAGCCCAGCAGGCAGGCGGCCATGAGAAGCCGATGTTTGATACCGCAACGTTCGGCGCCGCGAGCGGCTAGATAGCCGGCCGGTATATGGGCTATGAACATGCAGATATTAGTTGGCAAGGGGTTCGTATATCGCATCCACAAGCCAGCCGATGGGCGTGGCGATAAGGCTCAGCGGGATATCCGCCACTTCTCCGGCCCAGCTCAGCGGCATCAGGCAATAGTTGTACCAGGTGCGTCGGGCGGGCATGCGGTGCGGGTCTATATTGCCTCGCAGAGTCGGGTGCCCGGGCGCAGAACCGTCAATCGGGTAGCCGTGCACATCCACTATAAGCTCGGCATTGCTCAAATCCGGATTACTCGTCAGGCAGTTTTTGGGTATTCGATGCCCATGTAATTTGTGCAGAACACACAGGCGGCGGTATGTCATTTTGTCTAATTCAGCGTACAGATATTCAGCGGGGTAGGCGCGCAGTTCCTCCTGTGTGAATTCTTCTGAAGGAAGCTCGCAGCGAAGAGATTTATGCTCCGGCCCGTAATAACGCGTTGTGTGCAGCAGGACTGAGTAGCGAACCGGTGCGTAGGCTACCGGTATTTCCACGATGTATTTTTCTCCCTTTTTCCACACGCGATAGTGCAGGTCGCAATTCTGCTTCCGGTACGCAGACTCGCTGGCTTTTTTCTGCGGGGGCAGGGGCTCGGCTCGTAGTTGTGGGCGCTCCTGCCCGATAGCGGCAATCGCCCCGCCGGTGTCAATGATAGTGAAACGCCCGGTGTATAGGCTGATGCAGGACTCCAGCCCGATGAGTACCAACAGGGCTGCCACATACGCGGCCATTTTCATGATTTTCCTTTTGTTCATGTCGATGAGCGGATTACAGTTTCCAGAGGTTGTAGCCGGTGAGCATGACCAGCCAGTTGACGGGGGTGGCAACAATGGAAAGCGGAACGTCTGCTACCTCCGCCACCCAGCGAACAGGTTGCAGCGCGGTGTTGAGCCCACTGCGTTGCTCGGGGAAGTGAGATTGGACGAGTTTTTGCACGGTTCCCATTGTCAATCTCTTGTGGGTGTAGGTGGCTTGGCTGAGGTCGAACTCTGCCGCCGGTATGAGCCGTACGGCTTGCGACGGTTTGGTATAGGAAAGTTCGGCATACCATGTGTTCTTTTCGCCTTCGTGCTGTTGCGTGCAGTCGAAGTGGTCATGCAGGTAAACCGGGCAGCCGCACACATTGAAGCAACGGAACCACTTTGTTCTCGCGGGTTGGTAGCTTACCTCCAGTTTGGCATAGCGTTTGCCGTCGGGCGTGCTGAAGATAGGGGTGGATGCTACCTTTTTGCGAACCGGCGCTGCTAAATCGGCGCACACCGGTACCTTCTTTCCTATGTTGTCTACCGCTCCGCCGGTATCGACAATGGTGCACGAGGGGAGCAGAAGCAGCATTGCCATAAGACACAGCAATTTCTTTTTTACAGGGTCTGGGGATTTCATGCTCACAGTATAGCAGTTATCGCCCCGATGGCAAGTTTATACGCCCTTTATGACAATTCCGGAATAAAAAATAAGATTAGTCTTGCCTAACAGGCGTGATTCGGGGTAGAATGCGGATTGACTGAGAGAGCTGCTGCAATCTACGGCCGCAGCGGCAAACAAGGTTTT
>JAUNRE010000134.1 GCA_030535795.1 Akkermansia sp. | reverse complement strand
ACTATACTTTCGCCCCGCGTTGCGGGGCTTTCCAATTCGGCGGGCTGTCGCCCGCGGGTATGCGTAGCTTATTCCACCGCTTACGCCCCGCGCCTTAAAGCGCGGGCTGTCGCCGTAGCTAAGCTCTGCTTCCTTGCGCCGTCAGGCGCCGAACCACGGTGAAAAACAGGCATACGCCTGTGGTGAAGAATGAGCCTGTGGCTCATGGTGAACTCGAAACTCGGAATTCAAAACTCTTTTCAAGTGTTGACATGGGAGCCGAGTATTGCTAGAATGCAGACATGGCGAACGAACTGAATAAAGCACTGTGGATTTCGGTAGGTGGTATTCTGGGTACCTTGGCGACCTGCTATCTGGTGGGGCGTATACAGGATAACATGGCACTGGATCGTGAGTATGAGGACATGCTGGCACGAGCCAATGCCCGCACGGCGAAGCTTCGCGAGGCCGCTGCGCGTGCCGTGAAGGCACAGATTCGCATTACGGTGACGCATGGGTTCGGCGGTGCGGATGAGGTGATAGCCCTTTCGCCTGCCGAGCTGGAGAAGCTGCAGAGCATTATGCCGCATCTGGAAAGTGCCCCCTTGCCTGAGCGCGCTGTGTGGAAGCGCCGCCGCCACGGGCTTTCCAACCGCGTCAAATCGCCATCGTTCTACCTGTATCTGGCGAATCTGGAGTTTCTGGATGCCGAGGGGCACTTGCTGGATGAATTGATGCTCAACCAGCCGATTGCGCGCGCTGAGAATGCGGGTGCGTATCGCCGCTCGGGTTGCAGTGCTGCCTACATGCTGCCGACGGATGAACTGGAGCGCTTCGAGGCACTGCCCGGGGTGCTGGCAGCCCGCACCTACAAGCCGCACTGATGATGAAGCTCACGCCGCGCAGGAAATACCTATTGGCGGGTGTCGCGCTGGTGTACCTGCTTGGCCTGGCGGTGGATATCCGCCGCAACTACTGTTTCTGCCCCACACCGGGGCAGATAGAGCGGGCATTGGCAGCCCAATGCCACACCTACCGGTTGCCGCGCGAGGGGCTTTGCCCGGTAGGGGAGGCACTCATCACGCGGCGTATCTTTTCCGATAGCGATTGGTACTGCCGGTACCGGCAGCAGGATGGCACGGCGGAGCTCGAGCTCATCATTGATTCGAGCGGCGATGTGTATTCTAATCTCTTGCCGCAGAAGGGGAACCCGGAGCCGTGGAAATAACGCTCAGCAAGGTGGATGGCCGCCCGGTGCTTACCCCGCCGGGGGTGCAGCCGCGCTTGGAGCGCGCCTTTGCGGCATCTGCCGGGCGCGGTATGCTGGATTTGCTGCGCTATGGCTTACCGGCCGGGGCTTCGCCGGTGCTGGCGTGGCTGCGGGAGCGCACGCGCGAGCGCATGATGCAGTGCCTGCGGGCGCTGCGGCGCGGGGAGGATATGGCGGCGGCGCTGAGCCTCAGCGCGCAGCAGGTGGCCGCCCTGCTCGAGAGCCTGCCACCGGTGGGTGGCGAGGCTGTGGGCAGCGCCGATGTGCAGGCGTGGTTTGCAAGCCTTGCACCGGCTTTGGAATGGCTGGCCGCGCGTGAGTGTTGCACGGTGGAGCAGTGGCTGTGCCGCCTGGGCGAAGGCTGGCAGCAGCTGGGGATGCTCTGCTTTCACCTGGCCGAGAATGCCGGCGAGGGCGCCGATGCGGCTCCCTTTGCCTTTCTGGCTACCTTTGTGCACAAGGTGGGGCAGGATGGCCGTGCGCGGCATGCGCCGCTGGGGTTGGCCGCGCGCTTGCTGGCGGATGACACCCCGGCTATGCTGGACCTGCTGCGCCCGCTGCGCACGGTGGCGGCTCAGAGCCCGTTTCTGGCCGAGCTCATTAACTCGCAGGCTGTGTACAAGCCCTGCGGGTGGAATGCCCGCCGCGCATACGATTTTCTGGAAACGCTGCCGCTGCTGGATGCCGCCGGCATCGAAACCCGCATGGTCAACCTGTGGAAAACACAGCCCCCGCGTGTGGAGCTGGAGGTGCGGGTGGATATGGCGGAGCCCGGCGCCGGTAAGCCGGATGCCGCGCCCTCGGTCAATGTGAACTCGCTGCTGCGCTTTTACCCCCGCGTGGTGCTGGGGGACTACAACCTGACCGATGAGGAGCTGGAGCAACTGCTGGCTGCCGATGAGGATGGGCTGGTGCGCTTTCGCGGCGAGTGGGTACGGCTGGACCGCGAGAAGCTGAGCAAGCTGATGGATAGCTGGCGGCAGGCGGCACGCATGGCGGCGGGGGGAATTCCGCTGCTGGTGGGGCTGCGCTACCTGCTGGGCAAGCGCAGTGAGGCCTTGCCGCAACTGCCGCCGCAGGAGGATGGCATGCGTGCCGTGGCCGGGGCTCGGCTGTCGCTGGCGCTCTCGAACCTGCATTTCGGCAACACCGCGCCCGATTTGCCGCCGGCACTGGCCGCTACCCTGCGCAGCTACCAGCTGGAGGGTGTGCGTTTCCTGCTCAATGTCACGGAAGCGGGCTTCGGCGCGTGCCTGGCCGATGATATGGGGCTGGGCAAAACCCTGCAAGTCATCAGCTGGCTGGCCCACCTGGAGCGCAGCGGCGCGCTGGGCGAGGGCAAGGGCGCTGCGCTCATTGTAGCCCCGGCGTCCTTGCTGGTGAACTGGCAGCAGGAGCTGCGCCGCTTTGCCCCGCAGCTCAACGTGGCCATGTTGCACCCCTACGCCCTCAATCGGCAGCAGGCGGACTACCTGCGCACCAACCCCGCCTGGCTCATGCGCCGTGCACATGTGGCGCTCACCACCTACGGCATCGCAACGCGCAATGAGCTGCTGACCCGCAGTGAATACCCCGCTATCGTGCTCGATGAAGCACAGGCTATTAAAAACGCCGATTCGCAGCGCACGCGTGCCGTCTGCCGCCTGAGCAGCCCGCGCCGCGTAGCCCTCACCGGCACCCCGGTGGAGAACTCGCTCTCCGAGCTGCGCAGCCTCTTCGAGTTTCTGAACCCCGGCCTGCTGGGCACGGAAAAGGAATTCAACGCCCTAGTGCAGAGCATGGGAAACGACTACACCCCGTTGCGCCGCCTGGTGCGCCCCTTCCTGCTGCGCCGCCTCAAGAGCGACCCTGCTTTGTTGCCCGAGCTGCCGCCCAAGACCGAAACTCCGGCGTATTGTCTGCTCACCCCCGAACAAACTCGCCTGTACGCCCACGAGGTGGAAAACCTGCGCGCCGTCGTGGCCGAGCCCGACCCGCAGACGCGCCTCTCGCTGGTATTGCCCATCCTCGGGCGCCTCAAGCAAATCTGCAACCACCCCGCCCAGTATTGCGGCGAATCCTGGTTCGACCCCGCCGCCAGCGGCAAGTTCACCCGCCTGGCCTACCTGGCTCGCAGCATTGCCTCCGCCGGGGATTGCTGCCTGGTATTCACCCAATATCGCAGCATGATTGAGCCCCTGCACGAGTTCCTGGCCGAGATATTCGGCGCCCCGGGGCTCACGCTGCATGGCGGCACCCCCATCGCAGAGCGCCAGCGCCTCGTCGCAGCTTTTCAGGCTCCCGGCGGCCCGCGCTTCTTCATCCTCTCCCTCAAAGCCGCCGGCACCGGCCTCACCCTCACCCGTGCACGCCACGTCATCCATTTCGACCGCTGGTGGAACCCCGCCGTGGAAAACCAGGCCAGCGACCGCGCCTACCGCATCGGCCAGCAGCAGCCCGTGTTCATTCACCCCCTCATCTGCCGCGGCACTATCGAGGAGAATATCCACAACATGCTCACCCGCAAAAGTGCCATGGCCGATAATCTCCTCTCCGGTGGCCTCGAAAAACTCCTCCTCCACCTCAGCCCCGAGGAACTCCTCCACTGCGCCACGTTGGAGGGAGAAGCCGTGAGCGGCTAAAACATAAGCATTTACAAGTTACGATATACAAGTTGGGCATTTCGAAAAACTCGATAAAGGGCAATTTGCCGAGATGGATTTACAATCTACGCGTTGGAATAATTAGGAAAACCGCCAATTTGTAGAGCTGTGCGGCGAACCGAAGGTGAGCGGAATTCAAAAGCCCCGCTGAGCGGGGCGAAAGTACAATCGCCCCGGGCAAGCCACGCAGTGGCGCTGCCCTGGGGGTGGTATAATAAATAAATGAGAGCCCGAGGAGTCGGCGCGTCAGCGTCGGCACCGTGGCCGACAGCCTGCCACGGCGTAGGGCGTGAGCCCGGAGACGGCCGCGCTTGCTTCCAAAAAACACCCTGAAATGACTGAGAACCACACTGCTGTCGGCCTCCTCAGCT
>JAUNRE010000041.1 GCA_030535795.1 Akkermansia sp. | reverse complement strand
CTGAATTCGACCATCGTACTTCCACAAATTGGCGGTTTTCCTAATTATTCCAACGTGTAAGCGATGCCTCATGACTTGCGGCCACGCCACATCAGCGCGGCCAACGTCAGCAGTAATGCAGCCCCGGAAATACAACAGGCTATCATTGCCTCCTGCGTTTCGGCAAGTTCGAACACCATAATTTCGCTACCGCCCCCCGGCAGAAGCGCTAACACGTAGAGCTGAACAGACTGAGGCAGAGAGAACCGCGCCACCGTTCCAAGCACAGAGAACACCACCACAACCAGCCCGAACACAATCGGGCGATTGATGTTTCGGCGCGACGTCAGCAAATCCGTCACCAGCAAGCCCGCCAGCAAGACATAGCCGCCACGTATCGCCAGCGAGACATCACTGAGCGACATCGTCATCGTCCATACCTTACCGGCAGCCCAACCACTCAGCCCGCAGCATACCATATACACCAGCAGCAGGAACAAAGAGGCCTGGCCCAGACCGGGCGTCTGCAAATAATTCGGCAGCAGCGGCCAGCAGCGTTTGTTGTGAGCAGGCAGAGAATAAGTCGGCAAGAGCGCATCGCTCAGCGTCGCCAGCAGGCAGAAACAGGCGCAGAAGTTCGCCTGTTCCTCAAACAGCTTGAGCTCCCCGGGCAGCAGGTAATGCAGCGCAGGGACACTGACCAGCGGTAGCAGCGTGAGCAAACGCACCGCTCGCGAGCAGTTTTCCGCCGGTGCCGCATAGCTCCGCCGCGCCAGCTCCAGCAGCAGACATATTGCCAGCACTGCGTCGGCCACGCGAACCCAGAGCGTCACCCCGCTGAACGCATCCAGAAAATCCGACAGCGGGGAGTAATTTGCATCCGTCAGCCAGGCTGTCGTGAATACAGCCTCCATCACCTGCCCCAATATGATGATCAGAACAGCCGTTGTCGCACCAAAGCGGAAAAAGCGGCTAAGCTGCGCAAGACACATGAAAGCAGCACACAAAACAATACCACCCCCGACAATCAGCCCGAAAATAATCCACTCTTGTTGGTGAGTCAGAGCGGGAGCAAACGCACGGGCGTCAATTCGCCCACCGGCAGAAAGCGCATTGAGCAGAGGGTCTGTCAGCGGCTGCACCACCTCGGTCGAGTGACGCCAGCAAAGCAGGCATGCCCCTAGCCCCGCCAATACCAGCAGCTGCAATACGGCAGATACCCAGGTACCCCACACAATGCTGCGCGAACTCAGCGGCGTGAGCATCATGAAGTTGGTACCCTTCACCTTAGCATCGGCCGACACGGCAGCCCCGGCTCGGTTGGGTATCACGCACCACATCACCAGTGTCGCCAACCCCAGCAGCATGGCACTCCACCCGGTGGCGGAAGTAACACTCTCTGCCTTTGTGACCGAGTACTGCAACCAGACAGCGGCCACCATGGCCAGTGCCAGCATCGCAATATATCCGCGCGTGCGCCAGCTGCGGCGCAAGTCGCGCACCAGAGCCGGCGGCAAATAATCAGAAAAATACTTATTCATGATTCTCCCCTGCAAGTATGTTAACAAATGTTTCCTCCAGATTACGGCGGCGGCGCGAGGCCTCCAGCACCAGATGCTCCGCAGAGAGCGCGCGCAGTGCAAGCGCCTGAGCTTCATTCCCCTGAGCCGTACATGTCACCTGAACGGTACCGTCGGCCTGCGCAATGGCACCGGTCCACAGCGGGCTCTCGGCAAGCCAGGCAAGCAACTCAGCGGAATCCCCCACGGTGCGAATACTGTAGAGCACGCCCTGCTGCTGGTGTTCCCCCAGCTCCTGCTGCGTACCCTGGCGTATGATATGCCCGCCGTCCATGAATATCATGGTATCGCACATTTCGGCCAGCTCGCTGAGAATGTGAGAGCTGATGAGCAGAGTTTTCCCCTTGCGGCGCAGCTCCTGCACCAACTGGCGGAACTCGATACGCGCCTGAGGGTCAAGCCCGGCAGCCGGCTCATCCATCACCAGAAAATCCGGGTCGCCAATCAGCGTACGCGCCAGCGAGAGACGCTGTGTTTGCCCCTTGGAAAGTTTGTTGATGAAACGCTCACTCAAATCCGAAATACCGCAGAAGCCCAACACGCGATTCACCTCCTCCACTCGCTTACTGCCGCTCAGCCCGTAGGCTCGGGCAAAGTAATCGATGTAATCATGCACTGTGGTATGGTCGATAGGGTCGAATCCATCGGGCATCCACCCGATGCGAGAGCGCACCTTTTCCGGCCATGCCGTGGCATCGATACCGGCAAAGATAATCTCGCCGCGGTCAGGCAAATCAAGCGTTGTCAGCAGGCGCATCGTCGTCGTTTTACCGGCGCCGTTGGCTCCGATGAGCCCCACCGATTGCCCGGCCTTCAACTCAAAGGATATGCCATCCACCGCCTTCACCGCACCGAAATGCCGCACCAGGTCAGTTACTTTTAAAATGGGGTCAGTCATGTTGTTGACGCCATACTAATAGATATGAATGGAATACGCAAGTATAAAGACAGACATTCCCTCATATTTATCCGAGTCTTTCAGTCGTGCATTTCCTTCCCCGACAACAACAATGCCCCCCATCAAAAAACAGCAGACTGTCACATTATCGGCTTGTAAACGCTATAGTCCACTCTATAATACACGCAGTATGAAACGCTTTATCTCCCTGGTAATCGGCGCAACACTGGCGCTGAGCGCATGCACGCGGCTCTACCAACCCACCGGTGATGGCCGCATACCCGACACGCGAGCCACCGAGGCAGAGCTGCGACGCCATGTGACGGCACTGGCCGGCGACATCGGTGAGCGCAACCACTATCACCAGGCAGCATACGACCGCGCAGCAAACTACATTGCAAACGAGTTTGAAAAGGCCGGGTACAGCGTCAACCGCCAAAGTTACAGCATACCGAGCAAAAAGAAATACGGCAGTGCTGTCGGCAAGACAGCGGTCAACATCGAGGTTCGCAAGCCGGGCACCGACCCGAATGCCCCGTGGCTGGTGCTGGGCGCCCACTATGACACACGCGTGGGCATGGAGAAATGGAACGTACACGGCCCGGTAATTGAAGGCAAAACAGGAACCCCCGGAGCGAATGACAACGCCTCGGGCGTTGCTGCCCTGCTGAGTGTGGCGCGCAGCCTGAAGAATGTCCCCACCCGCAACGGCATCATCTTTGTCGCCTACGCAAACGAGGAAGCGCCGTTCTTCCAGAATGACGAAATGGGCTCGCGCGTACACGCACGCGCGTTAGTGAAAGAGCTGGGGACAGCAGACAAAGTGATGGGCATGATGTCGCTGGAAACACTGGGTGTCTACTCACCTCGCGTCAACAAGAAGCGCCGCAGCGCCGTAGCCGGTGCCTTGGTAGGCCTGCACGACCGCTGCGATTATGTGGCGTTCATGAGCACCAACCGCTTCATGCGCCTGCGCGGCGGGCGCACCTTCTCGCGCAAGTGCGCCCGCACGTTTGCCTCGGTAAGCCGCTTTCCCGTGAGAGCCCTAGCCTTCAGTTACCTCACCCGCGGCATTGCCTGGTCGGATGACTGGTCGTACATGAAAGAAGGCATTCCCTCCTTTGCCGTGACCGATACCGCCTACATGCGCTGTGATGACTACCATGAGACGAGCGACACCCCCGACAAGCTCGATTACCGCGAGTTTGCCGAAGTGGTGATGGGTATCGACGCCATGGTACGCAAGCTTACCAACTGATTCTTTGTCCCCCGGTATTGCCGCATGTCCTCGCTCCGCCAGTTAGCAGTGGAAGCCCTGAGCAACCTGCCGCTCAACGGGCAGACAACACTTGCTGTGGATGCCGAGGCTCGCGCCATACTCCGCGAGTGGATGCTGGCCGCACGCCGAGGCAATTCCGCCCCGGTGGCGCCAAAGGCTCCGGCAACAGAGCGCACACCGCAAACAGTCGAAGAAAAGCTCGAATGGCTGAAGCAGAAGGCTCAGAACTGGCCGGTAGCAAAAGCTCTGGGCAGCCTGCGCGATACCATGGTATTTGCCACCGGCTCACCGCATGCCCGTCTCATGTTGGTAGGTGAAGCTCCCGGGTATGAGGAGGAGCAACAGCAAGAACCTTTCGTGGGGCCGGCCGGTCGCAAACTCACGCAGATTCTTCAGGCAATGGGCTTGCAGCGCAGTGAGGTATACATCTCCAACATCTGTAAGTTCCGCCCTTCCATGGGGCCCCAACAGAACACCGCTAACCGCCCGCCCGCTGATGAGGAAATCGCAGCCTGTCTGCCCATCATTTTAGCCGAAATACGCGCCATACAGCCTGCCTGCATTGTATGCCTGGGCGGCACGGCAGCCCGGGGCTTGCTGGGGCATGCCGCCAGTGTTGCCAGCCAGCGCGGCAAGTGGTTCGACTGCCAAGGCATTGCCACGCGTGTGACCTATCACCCGAGTTACCTGCTGCGCAACGACACCCTTTCCGCGCGGCGCAGCGTATGGGAAGACATGCTGGCAGTCATGCAGAAACTCGGCATGCCCATCAGCGCAAAACAGCAAAACTACTTCCGATAACCCGTGAAAACCCGCCTGTACCTCCTGCCCCTGCTCACCGTGGCGTTCTCAGCCTGCACCTCCTTTGACGCAGCCTCTCTGGCACGCAAAGCAGCCGCAGGCGACACTGCCGCCTGCTATGAATACGGCCACCGCCTGCTGACCGGTCGCCATGTTAAGCAAGACCGCAAGCAAGCCATCATCTGGCTGCAAAAAGCTGCCGACAAAGGCAATATACGCGCAGCCGCTGCCTTGGGCGCCTGCTACGCGCATGGCCTCGGTACCAACCCGAACATTCACAAAGCCCGCTACTGGTACGCCAAAGCCGCTGATGCGGGGCATGCCCATGCGGAGTTCGCCCTCGGCACACACTACCTGCGCAAGACGCCTGTGGATTATACCAAAGCCGTTACCTATATACGCTATGCCGCCATGCATGGTTCGCCCGATGCCGCTTTTCTCATGGCCATCTGTTTCATCGAGGGCTATGGCGTGCGCCCGAATCCGCGCCTCGCCCTCGGCTGGCTAGCTAACGCCGCCGAACGTGGTCACAAAACGGCTAAAGCCATCATCTCTGACCTCAGAAAACTGGCTGAAGCGGAAAAAAATAAGAAAAAATGAACTTTTTTTACGGAATTCGCTTGACTTCGGCGGTCAAATCCGCTATCATTGCGGCGCACCCACCGGGTAGCACATAAAAGGAAATCGCGGGATGGAGCAGTCTGGTAGCTCGTCAGGCTCATAACCTGAAGGCCGTAGGTTCAAATCCTACTCCCGCAACTCAACGAAAGCTCAGTTCTTCGGAACTGAGCTTTTTTGTTCTCAGGCGAGGGCGCTAACTTGTATGCACACGGGCACGGTTGTTCATGAATCTGTAAGGCGGGGCATTTCGATACCCTCACGTTCACAGAATTGCCGCAGGAGCATTTCACCGTAATGATACGGCTTCATGGTCTGCGCATAGTTTTCCTTGTAATCATCTGCTTCCCACGGGGTGAAGAAGCGGGCATCCGGCAACGGATCCAGAATAACCTCCATGGAAAGGTAATCCGAGATGCAAGAGCGCTGCTCCTCATTCAATTCCATGGATTGCGCGCGGCGCACCGTTAGATCCTTCATGCCGGAGCCCGCGTAAAACGTATCGAACGGCACATGGCGCAGCTGAGCGCTCATGAAAGCCGGAATCAGGAAGCGATAAGCATGCGGCCCCACATACGAGAGCGCACATTCACATGCCAGCAGCAGGTCATCCGGTATATCCCGCCAATCATCACGTTCCTCCAGCGGTGCCAGCAGTGCCTGCGCGTCCGGGCTCATATAATCATCCTCGGCCTCACCGCCCAGCAACACCCGCACCTCGCGGTAGCACGTCACGCCATCAAACGCCTTGTCAATGCGTTGCAACAGCCGGCGGGACGCCTCACAAATCTCCCGCTCTTTCTGTTTCGCCATATCGTTTCGCCACAGCTTGCGGCGAGACTCCACCTCACGCAGGAAACGCTCAGCCTCGCGGATGGAGGCCTTATCAAAAGGAATCAGAAGTAGGGGAGAAGGCTGCTTATCATGGGACATGAAGGTAAAATAGCACAGGAGCCACGCCAATGCAAGCAAAAGAAAGACTTTACACCCACGGTACTTCTGCTAGAATAGCGGCATGCGCTACGGATGGCTGGCAGTTCTGTTATTGTGTACTCCCCTGCTCGCGGAAGCAGCGGAGCTGAGGAGGCGCAGTACCGGCACGCGAGTGCAGCAAGCGGCGGCACAAAGTAGTTTTAACACAGTGGTGTTGCAAAGCATTAAAGAGTTTCCGGGAGGAGGCGGCTACTCCGCCACTCCGACCGATGTGATGCGGGTGGCACAGCAGGCGGTTGTGTGGAATGAGCGAAGCGGCGGCCTGCTCATTGCACCGAAAAAAGCCGCCCCCACCTTCTGCTCTGCCGCCGTGTACATGGTGCTGCTGCGCAGCCTGCAACGCTGGGAAAGCGTGAGCGGCAAACGCCTGCCTCGCAAAGCCTGGCAAGCCCTGGATGTGCAGCCCAATCAACCGGACGGCACAGGAGCCTGGGGGCGAGCGAACGCCAACGGCCCGGGGCTGGCCCGACTGGTGGCACAGCTGGGAGTCGGTGTCAATTTTCATGATGTGCGACAAGCGCGCGCGGGCGATTTTCTCAAGATATTCTGGACGGCCGATATCGGAGCACGCGAGCGCGGGCATCTGGTCGTATACCTAGGGCTGGAGAAGAAGAATGGCATCACCCACCTGCGCTATTGGTCAGCCAACAAACCGAGTGGGTACGGCCTCAAAAGCGTGGCACTTTCGCGCATGCACAACCTCATTTTCACCCGCATCACCGCACCGCAGAACTTCGTGCGAGCGGCCTCGCTGCCCGAGCATGATGAATGGCTGGAATCCATGCAGACACACAGCTTCCGCTTCGACACCGTGCGCAAAGCCTGCCATATTCGTTAATTTGTTTCGCGTTTTTATTGTCGGGGCGTATTAGTGTAGACAGAGAGCCATGAAAAGAACACAACTCGCCATCATTTGTGCCGCGCTGTTGCTCGGGTGCGCCCCGACCGAGACACAAGCGGCCTACGAAGAAGACCCGCATCTTCAGCCCCCGGAACAAACGGAAAGCGACGTTTTCGCGCTGAACATGTTCCGCGCTCTTGTAAACGAGCGACATGGTAACATCATCTTCTCGCCATCCGCTACCGAAGCGCTGCTACGCATGCTGATGCAGGGAGCACGCGGCAAAACTGCCGCAGAACTGGTCGCGCTACCCATGGGTAAGACCGAGGCTACCACCGCCATGCAAGTAGCGGAGGCAAGTGCTCTCTTCCTCGATACGACCTTTCGCCTGAAGCCCGGTATCACCGCCGATACCGTCATTTCCGCCCCGCTTACACCGCAGCCGACAGAGGCAGCCCGGCAAATCAACACCTGGGCAGCTCAGAACACTCGCGGCATGATTCCGGAAATCATCACCCCGAACGAACTCAAAAAGGGCGAGCCGATACGCCTGATAGCGACTTCGGCTATTGCGCTGGAAGAAAAATGGCTGCGCCCCTTCCATCCCGATGCCACCGATACCGATGCCGTTTTCACCGGGGCAGATGGCCGCAAAATCAGCGTTGCCATGATGTACCGTACATGCAAATACCGCTATGCAGAGGGACGCGACTGGCGTGCCGTGGCGCTCTTCTATCGCACAGACGGGCGCAAGGGAGAACCGGGATGCTTCCTTGCCATTCTGCCCAAGGGAGATGCACGTGCGTTTGCGGGAACCCTCACGGCCCGGACGTTCAGCAGTATTCGCAACGCACTGGCAACGGCGCCCCCACGGGAAATCACCATTGGGCTGCCGAAGATAGAACAGCGCACCCCCGCCTTTTCCCTCACCACAGCGCTACAAGCCTGCGGGTTGCGCCACATCTTCACCTCGGGCGCCGACCTGAGCGGCTTTGCAGACGAAGATTTGCACCTGCAAAATGTGTTGCACCGCTGCTATGTAAAGGCCGATGAGCAGGGAGTCAGAGCAGCCGCAGTGACAAGCGGCGTTGTTGTTCAGAAATGCGCCGACATCAGCCTGCCACCGCTTATCTTCAATCGCCCCTTTGTGTGGGCAATCACCGACCTCACCACCCCGACCGCCCCCTATTTTCTGGGACTCTTTGAATCGCCATGATACGACACCTTTTTCTGCTCATCGCCCTGTTACCGCCGCTGCATGCGCAGGGAGCCCTTACCCTGCGCTGGCTGACGGAGGGAGAAGCCGCCCTGACCTCGGCAGAAGCCCCCGCCGAGCCGGCCGAAAACGAACCCCGGCTGCCCCGACCGGATGAGGAAAACGGCTCACGTTTCGCCCTGCAAGTATTCAGCGAGCTGGTAAAAAACAGCAATGGGCAGAGCATCGTCTTTTCCCCGGCCAGCGTGGAAGGAGTACTGCGCCTGTTGAGAATCGGAGCGAGGGGAAAAACGGCACTCGAACTGGCAGCCTTACCTTTGGGGAGAGCAGATTCCGCCACCACCATCCGGCTGCACGAAGCCAATGCCCTGTTTGCAGATGAGAGCCTGACACTACGCACCGACATACCGCAGGGCTGCATCTACCGCGTTCCCTTCAAAAAGATGCCGAGCGTGGCAGCGGCTCGAATCAATGGCTGGGTAAGGCAACAGACACGCGGCATGATACCCACCATGGTGACACCTGCGCAATTCGGCAATCAAAGCACGGCGCTCTTGGCGGCCAATGCCATTGCACTGGAGGAAAAATGGCTACGCCCCTTTGACCGCATGCAGACCAGCCCGAACTATACGTTCACACGAGCGGATGGCAGCACCACCACCGTAAACATGATGTTCAACACCGCGCAATACCGCAGTGCTGCCGGGGACGACTGGGTAGCCGTGGCTCTCATGTACCGTGCCGAAGGGCGCAGCGGACACCACGGCTGCCTGATAGGAATCCTGCCGCATGGCAACGCCCGCGAATTCGCGGCCACCCTCACTCATGAGAAGTACGAAAGCATACGCCGGGCGCTGGCTCTGGCCACCCCCATGGAGCTACGCGTCGGGTTGCCTGCCATCGAGCAGCTCACCCCCTGCTTTTCCCTGCGCGATGCACTGCAAGCCTGCGGCGTGCGCAGCCTTTTCTCCGAAGCAGAGGCGGACTTGAGCGGATTCTCCGATAGCAGGCTCTTTGTGCGAGATATACAGCAACGCTGCTATGTCAAAATGGACGAACAAGGAGTCAAAGCCGCGGCTGTTACCATGGCCCACATGTGGGACCACGCCGTAGCGAAACCTCCGACCGAGATTATTTTCGAGCGCCCGTTTATCTGGCTTATCACCGAGCTGACCGGTCCCGCCACACCGCGTTTTATGGGATTTTTTGAGGGAAAATAAAAAAAATGCATATTTTTCTCGCGTTTTATACCGAAACGTGTATTAATAAGCGCAGAGACACATATAGAATCATCATGAAAGCACACAACATCATCACCGCCATGGCGCTTGCCGCAGCCTCCGCATTCGCATCCCCCATGCCTGAGAAGGCTGACCTGCTGGCCTCTAACACGGTGCTGGCTCGTTTCGACGGCTACACCGACATCCCCTGCCGCTTTATGACGGCCGATTGCCCGGACCGCTGCGACCACGCCACCAAGGTAGCAAACTTCACCGTGATTGCCAACGAGGACTACAAGCGACCGGGCAAGTACGGCGATGACAAGGCTGAAGCCGGCTCCGTTGTCATGGTTGACATGAAGAAGCCCACTCCGGGGCAGAATGACAGAGCCGTCTACGACTTCATCGACAGTCTGAAGCCCGGCGACACGGTGCGTCTGACTCAGGATCACTACTATGGTGAAATCGGCAGCGCTGTCATGCCGTTCCGCCCCGTCACCAAGATGGAGAAAGTAGCCAAGTAATCAGCGCGTTATCATTTTTCCACGGGGAGGGTATTCAGGCGAATACCCTCCTCTTTGCGTCTACGAGAGAAACGCGCGGGCTTTATTCGCCGGAGTTATTCTCCGGCTTTTTTCGGCGCAGGGATTCGAGGCGTTCGGACCAGGCCGCGGCTTCTTCTTCAGAGTCTGCTGCGTGTTCACCATTGCGAAGCAGGTTGATAAGCAGCGCGATAGCTTGGGGATTATCCTGCCCGGCGGATAAACGCAGCATCGCCATGCCCTGCTGAGCGTCTGCCGGGACAGATTCCCCCGAGAGCAGCATGATGGCATACACAAGCTGCGCTCGGGCATCGCCGCCACGCGCGGAGCGTGCGTACCACTCAGCCGCTTTCTTCATATCGACCGCAACACCCACCTGCCCCTTGGCATAAATGTTGCCCAAATCACACGCGGCTCTCGCAGCGAGTTTGGGAGCATCGGCCGCAGCCGCTTTGTGCAGGAGCTCCAATCCTTCTGCACGAGTTGCCTGCTCCGCCAACAGCATGTGCGCCAGACGATAGCTCGCCTCAGCCACACCGCCGTCGGACGCCTTGCGCCAGTGCTCAGCGGCAGACTTTTTGTCGGCAGGCCGTCCCAGCCCATTATAAAAGATGTGCCCGAGATAGAACTCTGCCTCGGCACTGCCCTGTGCCGCCGCACGCGAGAACCAATCGAACGCAGCACTCGGGTCGGCCTGCACCCCCTTACCGCCTTCCAGATAAATGCCGCCCAAATCCAGAAGAGCGGGCAGGAATCCGGCTTCGGCAGCGCGTTTCAGCCACTGCATGGCGCCGGCAAAGTCGGAGCTCTCCCCTTCAACATTGGGCTTTATGAGTTCCTGAGCCCGGGTGTACATAGCCTCCGGGGTAGACGGCGTGGCCTTCTCTGCATCACCACATGCAGAGAAGGCCACGGATAAAATCAACAACGCCGCACCGCCTGTGTACTGAAACTTCATGGCACGGCGTGAATAAAATGGGGTCAGGCGCGGTAGCTGTCCACCAGAGCGTGGGTACGCTCATGCACCTTCTGAACACGCGCTTTCAGCTCAGCCTTGTATGCCTCCATATCGGGCATAGGGCGACGAGCCACACCGGAGATAACCGCCGCCTCAGCAATAGCCGGAGCGAGGTACTCAATCATGCGCGGATCAAACGGCTTGGGAATCACATAATCGCGGCCGAACTTCAGCTCCACGCCGCCGTTGGCCTCCACCACTTCGGCGGGAACCTCCTCGCGAGCGAGGTCAGCCAAGGCACGGGAGGCGGCAATCTTCATCGCCTCGTTGATGCAGGTAGCCTGCATATCCAGAGCCGCGCGGAACATGTAGGGGAAGCAGCTCACGTTGTTCACCTGGTTGGGCCAGTCGCTTCGGCCGGAGCCCATGATGCAGTCCGGGCGGGCAGCCTTGGCTTCCTCGTAGGTAATCTCGGGGTCAGGGTTGGCACAGGCGAAAATGATGGGATTGGGTGCCATGCTCTTCACCATCTCAGGCTTCAGCAGCCCCTTCTTGGACAGCCCTAGGAAAATATCAGCACCTTGCAACGCCACCTCCAGCGTGCAGTCTTCGCTCTGAGCAAACATAGCCTTGGTGGGGTGCAGGTCGAGGCGACCGGTATGAATCAGCCCCTTGGAGTCGAACATGAAGATATTGTCGCGGCGGATGCCCAGAGCCATGTAGAACTTAGCGCAGGCGATACCGGCAGCACCGGCACCGCAAACCACGCACTTCATATCCTGAAGCAGACGTCCGGTCAGGTGGGCGGCATTCAGCAGGGCGGCACCGGAAATCACAGCAGTACCATGCTGGTCATCATGGAACACCGGAATGTTCATTTCCTCGCGGAGGCGCTGCTCCACGATGAAACACTCAGGCGCCTTGATGTCCTCCAGATTAATGGCGCCGAACGTGGGCTCCATCGTCTTAATGACCTCAATGAGCGTCTCCGGCTTCTTAATGTCGAGCTCGATGTCGAACACGTCCACATCAGCATAAATCTTAAACAGCAGCCCCTTACCCTCCATCACCGGCTTGGAGGCATGGGCCCCGATATTACCCAGCCCCAGCACTGCCGTGCCATTGCTGATAACACCCACCAGGTTCCCACGGCCGGTATAGGCAGCGGATTTACTGTGATCTGCGGCAATCTCCAGACAGGGGACAGCCACACCGGGAGAATACGCAAGAGTCAGGTCATCAATGGTGAAGCAAGACTTGTTGGGAAGCACCTCCAGCTTGCCGGGGCGCGGTGTCTCGTGGTAATTCAGAGCTCTCTGGGCTAAATCAGTACTCATGTGGTTCAACTGTGGTGAGCGGGTATTATACCTCCTTATATTTGAAATGCAAGAGCATAGTCTGACTGTAGGCAATTTTCTTAAATCCGACCGATGGAAAGGAGTCTTGGTAAAGCCATACGAAAGCGTCAGCAGGCGAGTGTGACAGATTATTCTGCTTGCCAGCGCTGGCGCGGTGTGGTAATATACTCAGCATAATATGGCAGGAGAATATACGGAGGATGACATTAAGTCGTTGGCGTGGCAGGAGCACATACGCGCGCGCGCCGGCATGTACATCGGTAAACTGGGCGATGGCAGCATGGCAGATGACGGCCCCTATGTGTTGCTCAAGGAGGTAATAGACAACTCGATAGACGAGTTTGTGATGGGCGCCGGCAAAAAAATCATTATCCGCATATCCCCCGATGGCTTGTGTGAGGTGCGCGACTTCGGCCGCGGTATCCCGCTGGGCAAGCTTTACGACTGCGCCGCCCAGATTAACACCGGCGGCAAATACGACAGCGAGGCATTCCAGAAATCCGTGGGTCTCAACGGTGTGGGTCTCAAGGCCGTGAATGCCCTTTCATCCCACTTTGAAATCATGGCCTGCCGCGAGGGGCAGATGCGGCGCATCTGCTTTTCGGAAGGCATCATGACAGAAGGCAGCGATGTGAGCGGCCCCACCGATGAACCGGATGGCACCAAGGTCACATTCATGATAGACCGCACGGTATTTGCGGAAAATGCCGCGTTCAATCTGGAGTATGTGAACCGCATGTGCCGCTACTACTGCTACCTCAACACAGGGCTTACCATCAACCTCAACGGTAAAAACATCGTTTCCCGTAACGGTCTGCTGGATCTGCTGAAGGAGGAAATGAGCACCGAACCCATCTATCCGCCCATTCATCTGAAGAGTGACGACATCGAAATCGCGCTCACCCACAGCGACCAGTACGGCGAAGAGTACTACTCCTTCGCCAACGGCCAGCACACCACCATGGGCGGCACCCACCAGAGTGCCTTCCGCGAGGCTATCGTCAAAACACTGCAAAGTTTCTACAAGAAAAACTACGACGCCGCCGACATCCGCGCCAGCATCGCAGCAGCTATCAGTATCAAGGTCATTGAGCCCATCTTTGAAAGCCAGACCAAGACCAAACTCGGCAGCAACACCATGGGGCCGGGCAAGGAAACGATCCGCACCTTTGTGGGTAACTTCCTGGCTCGCGAGCTCGACAACTACCTGCACCGCAACCCAGAGGTGGCCGAAACGCTGGAAGACAAAATCAAGGACAGCGAGAAAACCCGCAAAAAGGTGGCCGATGTGCAGGGAAAGGTAGCCAAGGAGCGAGCAAAAAAAGCCAGAGTGCACAACAAAAAGCTGCGCGACTGCCGCGTGCATTACGACAGCAAGCACAAGCGCGCCAAGGAGACCATGCTCTTCATTACCGAGGGAGACTCCGCCTCCGGCTCCATCACCACGGCACGCGATGCAGAAACTCAGGCTGTGTTCTCCCTGCGAGGCAAACCGGCCAACAGCTTCGGCCTCAATAAAAACGCCATACTGGAAAGCAACGAGGAGCTGGATTTCCTGCACCTCGCGCTCAACGTAGACCGAAGCATCGAAGAACTGAGGTACAACAAAGTCATTATCGCGACGGATGCTGATGTGGACGGCATGCACATACGCCTGCTGCTGCTCACTTTCTTCATTCAATACTTCCCCGAAGTGATTCAGGAGGGACACCTCTACATCCTGCAAACACCCCTCTTCCGCGTGCGCAATAAGAAGAAAACCATCTACTGCTACTCCGAAAACGAGCGCGACAAAGCCGTGCGCGAACTGGGCAAATCCCCGGAAATCACGCGATTCAAAGGCCTTGGTGAAATCTCGCCGCAGGAGTTCAAAGGCTTTATCAACGAGGACATACGCCTGGAAGAAGTCACGCTGGAAAACGCCAAGCGCCTGCGCGACCTGCTGCGCTTCTACATGGGCGAAAATACGCCTGACCGCCGCCAGTACATTATGGACAACCTCCGTATCGAGGAAGACCTCGCCTGATTCTTTACTCACCCACCAGAAACAACCATGAAAACACTCATCATCGCCCGCCACGGCAACACCTTCCGCAAGGGAGAAACACCCACCCGCGTAGGCTCCCGCACCGACCTGCCTCTTGTGGAGGAGGAACGAGGACGCGGTATCGGCAAATACCTGGCAAAGCTGGGTCTTGTCCCCACCCGTATTCTTGCAGCACCGCTGCAGCGCACCATGGGCACGGCTGCTCTGGCAGCAGAAGAGCTCGGCACCCCCTGCCCGGTACAACCCGATGCCCGCTTCATCGAAGTGGATTACGGCCCGGACGAAAACCACAGCGAGGAGGAAACAAAGGCTCGCCTCGGAGCCGATATCGCCACGGCTGAAGGCAAAGACCCCGCCACCCTCACAGCAGAGGAACTGGATGCCATCGGAGCGGCCGCCATCGACAAATGGAACGCCGAGGCCATCGTCCCCCCCGGCTGGAAGGTAGACGTGCAGCAGATTATCGACAACTGGACAGCCCTTGCGGCCGAAGTCAACGACGGCGAAGTGCTGCTGTGTGTGTCCTCAAACGGCACCATCCGCTTTGCCCCGCATATTACGGGCGACTACGCCGGCTTCTGCGCCGAGCACGATATCAAGGTTGCCACGGGCGGCGTCTGCATCTTCACCAGCGAGGACGGCACCACCTGGCAATGCCGAGAGTGGGGCGTCAAAGCTTTCAAACACATCTGATTGCACCGTATGAGCACCCCTAAAGCCTCCTGGCTGAAAGAGTTCAAGGATTTTGCCCTCAAAGGCAATGTTGTCGACATGGCCATCGGCGTCATCATTGGCGGAGCCTTTGGCAAGATTGTCACCTCCTTGGTAAAAGATATCATCACGCCGGCCATCTCCATGCTGACCGGCGGCAGTAAAAATCTGGCCGAGCTGAGCATTGCCCTGAGCGATGCCAAAGACGCCCCCGTCATCAAATACGGAGCCTTCTGCCAGACGGTGCTGGATTTCCTCATCATTGCCCTCACCATCTTCCTGACCATCCGAGTGTTCTGCGCCATCAAAGCCAGACTCCGCAAGCAGGAGGAAGAAAAACCCGCTGAGCCCGCAGCCCCTGCACCAACGCCGGAGGATATCCAACTACTGCGCGAAATACGCGACGCTCTCCGCAAGTGAACAAAAAACAACTTATCGCCCGGGTACAACGCTATATGGGGCCCGGCGCCACGCGTAACACCGCCTCTGCCGCAGTAGAGGCGGTGCTCGCTTCCATACAGCAAGCCGCCGACACGTCGACAAAACTTCACATTGCGAGCTTCGGCACCTTCGAGCAAGACGCCCGAGAGCGCCTCACCTTCCGCCCGGCAAAGGGATTTGTGCCGGAACGCCGGAAGCCCTGACACCCAAAAGGCCTGCATTGACATGCAGGCCTTTCGGGTGTAAAACGACTCACAGCGGAGGCGCGATTATTTCTGCGGAAGCGTCACTTTGAACAGCGGCGTGTATGCTCGCTCCGGAGTATCGGCGTAGGGTACAATCACACCGTCCTTTATGATATACAGCACATCATCCTCGCTGCCGCAACGCACTGCCTTGCCCTCCGTATTCACATAGCCGGCATAGGTACAGCGGGAATCCGTGATAGGCAACACGGCATTAAGAATTTCGGCATAGTAATCGCGCGATGCCACACGCTCAAAGAACTCATGCCAGCGGGCATCCAGCGCGGCGGCATGCATGACATACCAGCAACCGGGATAAAGCGATGAGGTGGCAATAATGGCCTTGTACGCCTCGATATCCTGGCGCATGCTCTCCGAGAAAGCAAGACCGGAGGAGAAAGCATCCAGACGCTCAGCCATGCGAATCGCCAGTCCAAACATGTAGGCGCGGGCCAGCTCCGGGCAGTTGGGGTCAGCCTTACTGGCAATGTTGTGCATGAGGCGAGCGGGGGTAATACCGCCGGCTTCGAGCACGCTGCGCTCGAAGCCCATGACTTTGCGCTGCCCGGACAACACAACCGGGGTAAGAGCCTTAACCGCAGCCTCTCGCAGATTCACACGGCGGCGGGAAGGAAGCCCCTGCCCGTTGGAAAGTGTCATCACCGCATTCTTACCGCGCTGAGATACCGTACCGATGTAGACGGAGGAATCCTGCACAGCGCGGCGCAGGCCGTTCTTCCACAAGTTGTTGCGGTCAGACAACATCAAGTCAATAAGGGCATCGATTTTCTCCGGGCGACCAAGCTTGTATACGGACTCACCATCGGCATACATGGCCTTAACCGTCTGCAAGGTCGGCAGAATCTGCTCCGGGGCAATGGGGGTAGACTGCACAGCCTGGAAGTCCGCCAGTTTATGAGCACGCATAGCGGCATCCTCCTTACCGATGAGGGCTCTCACATCCGCTGCGCTGACAGCGTTGGGAACGGACTCGTAGCAATCGCCGCAATGCTCAAGAGCCGCGGCAAAGGCCTCCAAATCCTTCACGCTCTTCAGAGTTTCGGGCAATGCAGCCAACGCGTTCACTCGATTGGTACGAGCCACAAGTTCCTCGCGCAGAGAGGGCAGCAGCGGCAGCACTTCAGCGTAACTGTCGAAGGTATCGACAGCCTTCTGTGCAACCGCAGGCTCCAGCGAAGAGCGGCTCAGGGCATGCAGCACGCGAGCAGCAGCGGCTTGCATGGCGCGGCACACCGTCTCGTCTTCCTCCTTGGTTACATTGAGCAGTTTATCGCAGGAACGGAACTCGGCATACAGCGCCTTGAGCGCCTCCATATCAGCCTCCTGAGCAGGCTGTCCGAAACGATTGAGCACCTTAGGACGAATCTCGGCCAGGCGGTCGTAGAACTTGCCCATCAGAATACTGGCTTCCTTAGCGGCAGTGGTGTTGTACTCAGCCTTCAGCTTATCTTCCACCTGGCGCACTTTATCCACCAACACCAGCCCCCCGGTCAGCTCAGCCGCACTCACGGACGGATTGGTAAGCATGTCGGTAGCTTCCGACAGCTCGGGGGTAAGGGCTGCGATCTCCCCTTGGTAGCCATTGTAAACTTTGAGCCAGGCATCTGCCTGCGCAAGAGCATCGGCATAGCCGCCATGCACCGACTTGCAGAACCCGCGCATGGGGTCAATACCGCCCACCAGCTCACTCACCTCCAGCACCTTTTTCTCAGCCATGCCGGAAGCCAGGTTATCCTTCAGGGAACCGGCACGAGCATAGGCAAAGACGAATGCGGCAATCGTCAGCAAAATGATGGAAGCCACCACACAGATAGCCGTGCGAATAAGCACGCGACGGCGATGCTGCGCGGTGAGGATGGCACGCACCTTGGCCTGCTGCTCCTCGATGAGAGTCATCAGTTCCGTTGCCTCATGGAGCTCGCGGAGCTTGGCTGTCTCCTGGTGGCGCACATGCAGCTCCTGCTCGCACTGCTCCAAATCCTCGGAGGCTGCAATTTTCTTCTCAATGGCGCGGAAGGCATCATGCTGCTTGTTGTAATCCGCACGCAGCTTTTCAGCACGGCAGAAGCGGTGCCAGTCCTCATGCACGCGAGCGAGAATAGCGGCCTGTTCGGGAGTGAAGTTAAGGTGCTTTTCCTGCGCAAAGATTTCAATACTCACTGCCATGTCCTCGCGCACACGCAGTTCGGAGGCGGAGCGCATCTTGCCCATGGCGGAGATAAGCATACTCTGCCAGTACTTACGCTCAGCTTCATCCACGCGCGCAGCGGCATCCCGATAGCCCACGAGGCCTTCGAGCTCAGATTCATCAGCCATGAGGCGCAGTTTACGCACAAGCTGGGTGATTTTGGCCAAATTTCCTCCCTCCAGTACAGCAGGTATCTCAGCTGCGGCCGTCTTGTAGATACGCTTACCGATGGTTCGGGCGTAGCCTGCCACCTTGTCATCGCCGGGGTTTTCCGCCATCAGCTTCTGCAGAATACTGAAGCACTCCTCATCCCTGCCTGCTGTGCTGGCTTCGTTGAATCGGCGGTACAGAGCACGAGCAAAAGCCGAAGCCCCCTTGGGCTCTTTCAGCTGAATGGGTTGCGGTGTTTCTTCTTCTGCAGCTACCGCAGGCTGAGTTTCTTCAGGTTCCGACGTCATGACAAAACGGAGTATAATGTGCGTAGAAGATAGCACAATTCTCCGCCGGACTCAATCTTTTTTCGTGTCAAAATCACACATCCGCAACAAGGCGCGCACGCGACAAAGTCGGGCTTGGCGGCTGCGGTTCGCGCCGCTGGGCTTTTATCAACACGCCCTGCGGGCGTGTTTTTCACCATGCCCG
>JAUNRE010000040.1:12571-19131 GCA_030535795.1 Akkermansia sp. | reverse complement strand
AAAGCCAGTGTTCGCTATGCCTCGAACAATCATGTTTTATTGCCGGAGCAATAAACCGGCGCGTATCATAATAAATCTTGACCTTATCCGTTTGCGGGCGTATAGTTGCGCCGTTATGAAAAGACTGCTCCTGTTGATAAGCGCCCTGTGTGCCATGGTGTTAATAAGCAGCTGTAGTGCCCCCCGAGGTACGGCTGACGGCCCGGTGGTGCTGGATATCGGGCATTATATCGGCATGGGCGGAGCTACCTCACCGCGAGCCGTGAACGGCAAGCGCCTGCAGGAAGTAAGCTGGTGGTACCAGTACGCCTACTACACGAAGAAAGTGATTGAAGATGCGGGCTACAAGGTCTATGTAGTGAACCGCGGCAACGCCCCTGCAGGCGGGCCGCTGGCGGCTTGGGCACGCCGCGCAGGAGTACGCCACCTGGGCAAGCCCGACGGCGGCCGCCGCTACCCCTCTGAATATTTCCCGGATCGCGTTGCCAGCGGCATAGCCAGCGCGGACTACGCCATCTACCGCCGAGCCAGCTGCGCTGTTTTCCTGCACCACAACAGCACCCGCGGCTGGAAGCGGCGCGGAGGCTCTAACAGCCTTATCATTTGCAACAAACACAACGGCGGCCGACTGGCAAGCTGCCTCGCTGCCACCCTCAACTCGCAGGTACTCAACAACACCATGCCCAATGGCGGCATCAACTGCCGGGTCGAGGTGCGTAGTGTCGATGCAGGCCGCTCCGCCGGCTGGATGAACGCCTGCGATGATGCGGGCATCCCCGCTGCCGTTGTCGAAGCCGCCTTCCTCAACAATGCGGCACATGTGCGCTACCTGAGCAACGAGGCCAACGCCCGCTACTACGCCGAAGCCGTGGGGCGCGGCGTTGTGAACTACCTGCGCACCCTGGGCAGAGAGCCCCGCCGATACCGCGAAGATACAGACAAACCCGACCGGGGGTCTTTTGGTTACGCGGCGGAATCACGCCGGCTCCATGTGCCCGGCGCCGCCCACCTGTGGTAAGCGCAGGGCGGCGAAAGCTCAACATTACGCAATAAAGCCTTGCGGCGCACGCCACGCGCGCGTATAATGCGCCCATGCCTACTGTCAATCTGTCTCTCGGCACACGCTCCTACAGCGTCCATGTGGAAAACAACTCGCTGGACAGCGTGGGCTACCTCACCGGACGCCTGCGCCTGAACGGCAAGGCCGCTGTTATCAGCGACAGCAACGTGTACCCCCTTTACGGAGAAAGGGTGATACAAAGCTTGGAAGACGCAGGCTTTGCCACCTCGCTGCATGTGTTTGAAGCCGGGGAGCAGAGCAAAAACCTCGCCACGGTAGAGCAGATTGTCAATGAAATGGTGGCGGAAGGCCATGACCGCAGCAGCTTTGTCGTGGCACTGGGCGGCGGCGTGGTGGGTGATTTGGCCGGCTTCGTGGCCTCCATTTATTACCGGGGCATACCTTTCATCCAGATTCCCACCACCGTGATGGCACAGGTGGACAGCTCGGTGGGGGGCAAGACGGCGGTAGACATTGCTGCGGGGAAAAATCTCATCGGCGCGTTTCATCAGCCGTCACTCGTGGTGGCCGACCCCACCACCCTGCTCTCCCTACCCCCGCGCGTGCTGCGCGAAGGCATGGCCGAGATGGTAAAGCACGCCGCCATTCGCGCCCCGCGCATGCTGCGCACCCTGCGCCACCTCGCTTCCGAAATCGACCTGGGCTTCACCCTCAACACGATTGATGCCCTACCGGACACCATTGCCGAAAACATCGCCATCAAAGCCCGTATCGTGGAAGAGGATGAAAAAGAGACACGCGGCGTGCGCGCCTTCCTGAATCTCGGGCACACGCTCGGCCACGGCATCGAAGCGAGCGTTCCGTACGGCGAGCTGCTGCACGGCGAGGTGGTAAGCCTGGGGCTGCGCGGTGCGCTGTGGCTGAGCCGCAAATACTGCGGACTGAGCGCTGCGGCGGAGCGCGATGTGCTCGATACCCTCAAAGCCCTGGAGCTCCCCCTCACCCTGCCGGCCAATGTAACCGCCGAGCGGGCGCTGAAGTTTACGGCCAGTGACAAGAAGTTCAGCGGCGGCGCCATTCGTTTTGTGCTGCTGCGAGCGCCGGGTGAGCCGGTGCTGTCGGAAGACGTGACGGCCGATGACCTGGCCGAAGCCATGCAGTTGCTCGCAACAAAGCCATAATCATTTCATAACCACTAACATATCACTCAACATGACAGACCCCCGCACAACACAGCTCGCCAAGAGCCTCATTTTGCACTCCTGCCACGTGCAGCCCGGAGAGCACGTCCTGCTGGAGATTATCGATGCGCCCGATGAAATCGCCATCGAGCTCATACGCGCCATTCGCGCGGCAGGAGCCCACCCCCACATCAACCTGCGACACAGCCGCGTGACACGCGAAATGCTCACCGGTGCCAGCGATGCCCAGTACGAAAGCATCGCCCGCCTGGAGCTGGCCGAAATGCAGGCCATGGACGCCTATATCGCCATTCGCGGCGGCAGCAACAGCTTCGAGAACTCCTCCGTGCCGGCAGAGTCCATGCAACTTGCCATGAAGCACATGCGCCCCGTGCATAACCACCGCGTGTGCAAGACCAAATGGTGCGTGCTCCGCTGGCCCACCCCCGCCATGGCTCAGGGTGCCGGCATGAGCACCGAGGCGTTCGAAGACTTCTACTTCCGCTGCTGCCTAGCGGACTATGAGTCGCTCAAGCAGGCGATGGACAAGCTGGCCGAGCGCATGATGAAGACGGATATCGTCCACATAGTAGGTCCCGGCACCGACCTGACATTCAGCATCAAGGGCATGCCCGCCATTCCCTGCGCAGGCGAAATGAACATACCCGATGGCGAGGTGTTCACCGCCCCCATCAAAGACAGCGTGAACGGCACTATTCACTACACAGCGCCCACCCTGTTCCAGGGTATCCCCTTCGATGGTATCCGCCTGACATTCAAAGACGGCAAGATAGTGGAAGCGCACTGCAACGGCAACGAAGACGCGCTCAACAAGATTCTGGACTCCGACGAAGGCGCCCGTTACATCGGCGAGTTCGCACTGGGCGTCAACCCATTTATCCTGAAGCCCATGCGCGACATTCTCTTCGATGAGAAGATTGGCGGTTCCTTCCACTTCACCCCCGGACAAGCCTACGAGAACTGCGACAATGGCAACCGCTCGCAGGTGCACTGGGACATGGTATGCATACAGCGAGCCGACTACGGCGGCGGCGAAATCTACTTCGACGGCGAGCTGATTCGCAAGGACGGTATCTTCACCGACCCTGAACTGGCTATTCTCAACCCCGTAACGGACTGATACCATGACAGACCCCCGCTATCAGCAACTGGCCGAACAGGTCACAGGCTATGCCGTGCGCGTGCAACCCGGTGAGCACGTTAACCTGCGCATGCTCGATATCCCCGATGCCATGGTGGTGGAGCTTATCCGCGCCGTGCGACGCGCTGGCGGCATTCCCCATGTCGACATCACCCATGCCACCGTCAACAAAGAACTGCAAATGGGTGCCACCGAGGAGCAATACGAGCTCGAAGGCCGCTACCGCCTGCAACGCGCACAGGATATGGCTGTCAACATCGTCTTCTATGCTGACTACAACAGCTTTGAAGCCGCAGACGTGCCCGCCGAGCGCATGAAGATTGTCAGCAAGCACTTCAAAGCCGCCAGCGACTTCACCGTCAACAAGCGCAAGTGGACAGTACTGGCCTGGCCCACGCCCTCCATGGCACAAGCCGCCGGCATGAGCACCGAAGATTTTGAGGACTTCTACTTCCGCTGCTGCCTGGCAGATTACGCAGCCATGAAAGAAGGCATGCAGAAGCTCAAGAGCATGATGGAAGCTACGGATGAGGTGCGCATCGTTGGTCCCGGTACCGACCTGCGCTTCAGCATCAAAGGGGTACCGGCCATCATCTGCGCAGGCGATTGCAATATACCCGACGGCGAAGTCTACACGGCTCCGGTGCGGGACAGCATCAACGGCACGATTACCTACAATGCCCCCACCATCTACCACGGGATTCCCTTCGATGGTGTTTCCTTCCGCTTTGAAAACGGCAAGATAGTGGAAGCGCACTGCAACGGCAACGAAGAAGCGCTCAACAAGATACTGGACACCGATGAGGGAGCCCGCTATATCGGCGAGTTTGCCCTGGGCGTCAACCCGCATGTGCTCAAGCCCATGCGCGATATCCTGTTCGACGAGAAGATTGCAGGCTCCTTCCACCTGACCCCCGGCCAGTGCTATGATGAAGCACCCAATGGCAACCAATCGGCCATTCACTGGGATCTCGTCTGCATTCAGCGCCCGGAATACGGCGGCGGCGAAATCTACTTTGACGGCAAGCTCATCCGCAAGGACGGCGTCTTTACTGACCCGGAGCTGTCGCTTTTCAACGCAGCAAACTCGTAATATGAAAAACCCGCATCTCATTCGCCGAGCAGTCGACCATGTAGGGCGCAACCGCTACCGTTATGTGACGCTGGCGCTCGTGCTCCTGCTCTGCCACTGGCTGGTAAGCCGCATCGGTGAATGGGGTGCGGGCAAACTGGAATGCAACACCACCGCCCTGCCCGCCACAGCTCTGCCCGGAGCCGGGCCCCTGCGCATTGCGTTCCTTTCGGATCTGCATAACACGCCCGATATGTTCGACCGCGTCGTCGAACTACTGCAACAGCAGAAGCCCGACCTCATCATCTTTGGCGGTGATTTGGTGATGGCCGACCGGCGGTTCAGGCGCACGCGCTGGGCTATCAACGGTTTTCGGAGCCTCAACAGCATCGCACCCACGTTCGCCATTCTCGGCAACCACGACTACGAAAAACTGGAGCAAGTGGAACGCGTGCTCCGCACAGCCGGGGTGCCACTTCTGCGCAACAAGGGTATCGACTGGACTACGCCCTCCGGTGCCACGTTACGCCTCGTGGGATTGGGCGACTGGAATGAGGGCGATGAACAACCGGAGGCCTGCCTGAGCCCCGCCAACCGGGAAAACAAGCCCGTATTGCTCCTTTCCCACGACCCGGAAAGCCGCTGGCTGCTGCGGGGCTACGACTGGAACCTGATGCTCAGCGGGCACAACCACGGCGGGCAACTCGGTATCCCGTTCACGGATACGTACCTGAGCTTCCGATCATCCATGCCGGCGGGGCTCTACCCCTTCGAGGGCGGGCGTCAGGTGTTTGTGACGCGCGGGGTGGGCAGCATCCTCAATATGCGCTTCTTCTGCCCGCCTGAAATCAACATCCTGGAGCTGCGCTAAGCTCACTTCGGCTGCTGAGTCGTTGGTGCCTCTTTCTCGTCAAGGTGAAAATCGCGCACGATGGCGTCGTGCATCATGAGGACGCCCATCACAACATAAATGGGGGTGATGATAGCCGCCGCCAGGTTCACAAAACGCCCGAGCGTCTTGCCGGATATCACGAAACTGAGCAGATAAACGGTCACAACCGCAATCACCATGCCAATCAGCCAGGGAATCGTGCCGGGTATATCTTTCTGGCAAAGCGTAAAATGCAGCACAGCAGGCACTACACCCAGCAGTGCCGTAGCACCCACGGCATCCCATTTTCCGAATGCATTGAAATCTTCCGGTTCCTCCGACATAACGCCCATGAGTATACCCTGCCACCCACTTTTTGGCAATACTTTTATGTGCTACGGGGATTCAACATGCATTTTTGTGAATATTGACCTTGACGAAACAGGGGGGAATGAATTAAAATACCTGCCGTTATGAAATTGGTGAAGGCAGTTTTTCAGGTGATTTGTGCGATTCTATTTCTGCTGCTGGTGCTGGCATGCAGCGGAGCCACAACAGGGCTGACCACAAGCGACCTCTGCGAGAGCCTGACGAAAATTGCAACTCCGGAAAACAAAATCCTTTTCTGGGGGAGTATCATCCTCCTTCAACTGGCAGCCATGAAATGGATTGACGGGCTGTGGAACATCGTGTTCAGCCTGTTAAGCATCATGCTGATGGCAGAGCTTGTCATGATAGCCGGCGGCTTGCAACCGGCTGTCACAACGCCGCTCATGACAGAGCTGCAAAACATAGGCGCAACGGGCATTGTGAAGCAATACCCCGCCGCCTATTGGCTCATCCCGACGCTCTGGATGATAGCCTGCCTGTGCGCCCGCGAGCAGGCTCGCGTCTTCATCACGGCCGTCATCTGCTACCTGCTCTGGCTGCTGCTCACCTGGCTGGGAGCCATGGGGGTATCCACCTGGCTGAGCATGGGCGAACCGGCGCCTCGCCGGCTTGCCGACCTGCTGCGTGAGAACCCCTGGCTTACAGCCGCAGTACCCGGATTCTTCCTGCTGGTGTATGCCGTGCTGACCGCTCTCTTCGAGGCCTGCCTGCCCCGCAGTAAGAAGCAAACGGCAAAAGAACCGGAAAAGAAAGCCGAATTCGGAGCAAAAGTTTTTAAAATTTCAAGGGATTCACAGGGAAACCGCATGACCTTTATGAAAATCACCGGCGGAAGTTTTAAAGTCCGTTCCGTTGTTTCATAT
>JAUNRE010000040.1:0-12561 GCA_030535795.1 Akkermansia sp. | reverse complement strand
AAAGAAAGAACCGGAAGAGAAATGAAGAAGCGGTATATCCGGCTCGCCCTGCTGATTGCACCTCTGCTTGCGTTGTTGATTATGCTGACGCTTCATGACGGCGGAGCCCACGGGGATCGCGTGGCAACCGCCCGCCAACATGTTGAGGCTGAGCTAGCAGAGCATTTCGGCAAGCCGATTTTCATCCGTATCATCAAGGAGGAGCGTATCCTGGAGCTTTATGTTCAGGCTCCCAATCTCGCCTGGCAGCTGCTCAAAACATACCCCATTGCCGGCATGAGCGGGACGCTGGGTCCCAAAACGACCGAGGGCGACAAGCAAGCCCCCGAGGGCTTTTACCGAGTCTTCCCGCATGCGCTCAATCCGCAAAGCCGCTTCCACCTCTCCTTCAACATAGGCTATCCGAATGCCTATGACAAGTCGCTGTCGCGCACCGGCTCATACATCATGGTGCATGGTGGGAAGGCCTCCGTGGGCTGTTTTGCCATGACGGATGCCGGAATCGAAGAAATATACACACTGGTGAATGAAGCCTTCAAGGCCGGTGCGGAGAGTGTACCTGTGCAAGTGTATCCTTTCCGCATGACGCCTGAACGTATGGCGCAAGAAGCTGACAATGAGCACCTGAGCTTCTGGCAACACCTTCTTCCCGGATGGCAATACACCGAAACTCACCGGGCTCCCTACCATGACAACGATAGCAGCCACCACTGACTGGGTAAGGCAATCCCCCTACGCAATTCTCTTCTTTCTGGCGCTGCTTCCCCTTTTCGGAGCCGCCGTCAGCATGCATGAGGCAGAGGAAACGAGCCGACACCGCCATGTGGCCTTTTTCCTGGGCTGTTTTGTGGCCATGCTACTGTTCACGGTGGTGTTGTTATGCCTTGATATCACACCGGCAGACCTCTTTGCGAGCGAGCACGGGTATCGCCGCGGAAAGTTTCGTTTTATACTCTACCTGTTACTGTGGGGAGCCATGGGGCAGCTTATCGCAAAAGGGATGCTGTGGCTCTTCCACCGCCTGTGCAACAGAAGAGCCGATGGTGAGGAATAAGGAGGAACGCTAAGGGGACTACTCGACCTCGATAGTGCTCTTGGAGCGACGCTCATCGCGCTTTCTGTTCTTGCGCTCCTTGGCCTTGGCTCGCTTGGCTTCACGCGCGGCCTTGCGTTCTTCCGGGGTCAGCTTGTGTTTCAGGTTGCCCCACAAGTTTACCAGCGTGGGCGAAAGCTTGCCATAGTCAGTTGTATCGTCCAGCTTATTCACCCGTTTGATGAAGCCCTTCAACTGATTACCATGCACGGCTTCGCGGCGGGACTGCCCAATGAACAGATTATACACGGCCTGGCGGTCGCGCGGGCGAATTGCCTCATCCTTAAACACCTCCTCACAATCCTTGCGCATCTGCTGATAATCAGCCTCGAAATCCGGCTTAATGAAGCCGTCGGGCGTATCGAGTTGCTTGTACATGAATTGCAGGGCGTTGAACTTGTTGCGGCGAATCGCCCCCAGCTTATCCGTCGGGTCTGCCAGCTCCAGCTCCGACATGAGATTTTCCGGCTTCTCAATGGGAAGGTCGGCCACCTCGGCCAAAAGCTTAGCCTTTTCCTTGCCCACCAGAGATGCGGCCTTGGACATCAGCTCCTGCTGCCGCCGCAATGCCTGTATGTTCTTGGCGATATTCTTGACACCCTCCGTGCACTCGTCGTCCGAGCCCAGATAATCAGCCCCCTGGAACGAGGCATAGCGGCGGCCACTCTTATCGAAGAACATCACCGTGGGGCATACCATGAACGGCGGCTCAGGCATGTCGCCGCGTATCTCGGCAGCATCTTCGGCGCCCTTGGCTGTGTCCTTTTCGTAAAAAGGAACAGCCACCATCACGGCATTTCCGGCAGCTTCCTCAGCGGCGGGCGATTTCCAGAAGCTATTGAGCAACACAACACTACGTTGGTTCCAGTCCGGGCCGTAGCAATAGGCTATCACGCCGTCATCCCCGGCTTTTTCCATAGCTTCACCAAAAGTACGGGCGCGTTGTGCCGCATCGGCAAAAGCCGACACCATCAGCAGCGCCACGGCTGCCAGAATCTTACTTGGCTTTCCTGTTATCATACACTAGAACTGCTTTGAAGTTAATGCCGACAAGCTGGTCTTCACCTGAATCGATACGAATGAACTTGGCCGTGGGATGGCTGCGCTTAATGCATACACGAATGTACGGCTCAGAGGAGCCGTCGGGCAGGTCGGTGAGCTTTTTCCAGTTCTTGCCATCAGTCGAAATCTCGATACCCCAGGTGCGGTACGACCCACAGCCATTCGTGGGCACAATGACAATACCGCCGATACGAGCCTTTTTCGGCAGCTCAATCGTTACCTTCTGGTGCTTACCAAATGCAGAGAAGATATGGCCGCCATTCTCGGTAAGAGCAGCGGCGTGGCGTATAATGCTGCTCTGATCATCGTGATACTTGCTGAGGGTCACCAGTCCGCCGGCCGACACCAGGTTGCCGCCGACCGGCTCGAACTTCGGCATCTGCATATCGGCATCCAGATAATCAGCGCTCCACTTATTCATTAAATCCATATCGCCGATTTCCTCGGCTCCGCGTATCACGCCGCATGAGAGCAAGTCCTTGGCTTCCGGGTGCGCCTTCACGGCCGCCTCTACCTGAGCCATCACCTTTTTAGCAAAGGGCTTGCCTTCGCCGTGGGCTGTCTTTATCGCCCACGCAATCATCTGGCAGAAGTCAGGATGCAAAGCCACATTCTGTACCAGAGTTTTCATAAACGCTTCCTTGTGTACACGAGATTTACCAAGTGCCGCATATTGCATATCGAGCAGCTGCTGGAAATCCCACTGAGCTTTTTCGTTGATGTTGATATTTTTGAAGTAAGCCTCGAATGCAGCCAGTTTCTGCTTGGGGGAGCGCATAGCCTTCAACATGGTGGGGTAAATGCGCTCGCGCAGGAACTTGGCACACATCTCAGGGTGGTCGGGCGTAATGGATTTACACACAAATTCATTCACACCCAGCCACTTGCGGGGGCGCTTACCCAAAGAACGAGCCGCCGTGTCCATGTAGCTGAGCCACACTGGCTGATACAGGGGCTGCATCTGTACGGCTAACTCGAACAATTTGAGTGCATTGCTGGGGTTGCGATGCTCTGCCAGCATGGTGGCCAGGGTGCAAACCATCTGAGCATCGCGGGTAATGGCTCCCTGCTCATACATGGCCGTCTGCATCTGCAAAGCGCTCCAGGTGTATTCCCCCCAGGTGCTCCAGTGGGGGTGGCGATCTTCCGATAGCGAGTTGGCTCCATGCCACTCGCCATCAATATAAACAGCATACGCACAGTGGCCGGGTTCGCCCATGGTGAAGGCGGGTATACCATTGGCACAGGCTGCGGAGGTGCCGAAATGCGACAAGCCGCCGCACACCGCGCCCACATCGCGCGTTTCCTTGGCAAAGTTGCCGGGATACAGCACATCGAAGGGTTGGTAGTACCACTGCGTGAAGATGGAGTCACCATACACGTTGGTGGGCAGATATGGCACCTGGTAAGCCATGCCCGTGTACGCGCGAGCGGGTGCGGCACAGTTATCACGCAGCCAGCGCATGGTAGAGGCTGTACCGAAGGGGCTGTTTCCCTTCCAGCCGCAGCAGTACTGCAACAGCCAGGTCGGCAGCGTGGCAAAATAGCTGTTGAGCCTGTTTTCGTTGATACTCTCAGCAAAGAAAAGATAACGTTCGCGGGCGGCACGGTAAATATCCTGCTTGTTGCGCCCGCGCTTTTTCTCGCCGGGCAACGTGGGCATGATATAGCCTAAGTCCTTAAAGCTCTCAAGCTCTTCCTTGCTCAGTTCCTTGTCCTCGCCATACCAGCCGTTACGCGTGAACTGAGTGGCTACGGCTCCCGCTACGCGGCGCTTCAAGCCTTTCTTGGCAATGTCGCCATCCATCATGACTTCCTCATCCATCTTGGGGTCGACCTGACGGAAGTGTGCCAGCATGGACAATGCGACCTCGGCCTTCGTAAGCTCAGCATCGTACACAAAACCGGTGAGCCACGGCAAATCATTCAGCAACGGAGAGAGCGACATGCGCACATTGCGGTCTTTCATCAGCTTTGTCAGGGCGTCCAGGTCGCAGCGGTTGAGCAACTCCCACTGCGCCAGCATCAGGCGCACTTCGGGATCTTGCAGATAGGTCTCTACCCGTTCCTGATCCACGCCTTTCAGGCGCGAGCGCAAGCGCCCGGCTAGGCGACGCTTCAACACCTTGGGCTGCTTCCACACGGCCGGACTTATCTTGCCGGTGTAGGCGGGTTCATTGACGGGCTTGAAGCCTTCATCTTCTCCCAATGTACCGGTCTTGCGGCGGTACTTCACAATCCTCTCGGGCGTGATATTCTCGCCCTCAGGGTCATCCGTTTCCACCGGGTCTTCTTCCTCTCCATCAGCAAATGAATCGGGGTCGTACGCATCAGCGAAACGGTCAAGACCGTCATCCGGATCCTCCGACCAGTCAAAATCACCCTCAGAAGGCTCCGGAACAGGTTCCGGGTCACTTTGAGCCACCGGCTCTTCGGGCGAGGTAGTTGTTTCCTCTACCTTAGGTTGTTGCGGCTTATTCTCTGCCACATGTTTTCCGTAGATGGCTTCGGTGAGCGCAGGCAGCAGGCCGGGTGCCACCAAATAGCCACCGGCCAGACCGGCAGCAAGCGCGATAAGAAAGACATATTTGGGCTTCATTTGCTTTATTTATTAGCAAATTCCGCCCTCTCTGTCAAGGCAGATTTGAGGTCCGGAAAGGCGTTTATTCAGTAGGATTCAGGAAAATATTTTAAAATTCCGCATTTACATCTTCCGCATATTATGCTAACCTATAGTGCGGATATACGTAATCATGAACACGACAGACAAAAAAACTTGCAGACTTTGCTCGCATCTGGACGGAGAGTTTCGCGTGACAGCCGCTATCGCTCTACTGGCGGCACTTGCGAGCATTGTCGGAGCCATGACTTTACCTGAAACAGCGGGCGGCAAAAATGCGCTCCCGGAGTATTGTCAGCTTCTTCTGATTATCATCAGCACCGTTTTTGCACTCCGTGCCAACAATCACCAAACATTCTACAAGTTTGTTTTTTGGGTACTCGTCCTAATATTCCTGCGCGAAATCAACTATGGCCGCACCCTTCCCTGTTTTGCAGACCCGGACAACCCGGAAAAATTTAAGAAGTGGAAAGAAATTCCCTACGGCTGGCTTGCTCACCCGCTGATTGGGCTTTACATTGCGGCTGTTTTGGCTTTCTTCTTCTGGAAGAAGCTTTACCTGACGATGTGGGAAATCCTGACCACCAGCCGCATCCCGGTGTGGGAAACGACCGTGCTCGTACTGGCAGCCGTTACGGCACAGCTCTCGGAACGACTGTCTATCAGCAGCAGCGTGGAGGAGCTCTTTGAGCTTACCTTCTACACCTCCCTCCTTTGCCTTCTCTGGCGCTTTACCCGCGGGCAATACAAAACGATTCCGGGTACAGCGAAGGAATCATAACATCCCTTATTCACAAGAGAGCAGCCATGTCTTCCGTTACCGATAAAGCAGAGTGCCTGGTTTCCATCATTGTCCCGGTATATAATGTGGAACCCTTTCTGAAACAATGCTTGGAATCACTCATTGCACAAACGATGAAGAAGTGGGAAGCCATTTGTATCAATGATGGCTCCACTGATGGTTCCGGGAAGATTTTGGATGATTTTGCAGCGACTGATTCTCGCATAAAAGTCATCCACAAAAAGAACGAAGGAGTTTCAGCCGCACGTAATGACGGATTGGCTGCCGCCCGCGCGCCCTACATCACCATGCTGGATTCAGATGATTACTTCTCACCTGAGCTCTTGCAAGAGTTGTACGACGCAGCTTCGCGCCATGATAGTGATTTGGTCTGTTCCAAGTTGAAGCGAGTCTGGAAAGACGGACGCGCTAAGGAGGAAAAAACAGTGTTTGCCGAGGGGGAGCATCCGGCAACTCCCGAAAACATTTTCAAGTTCCGCATGCGGGCGCCTGTCACCAAACTGTACAAGCGTGACATCATCGAGAAATATCATCTTACCTTCCCGCGGGACATAAGTATTTGCGAAGACGATGTTTTTGTTGTATCTTATTGGTCGCATATATCATCGTTTACCATGGTTGATAAGGCATTGTACAATTATGTCCAATCCGATAATTCAGCCCTTCGTTACAAATTAAGAGGTAGGTTACCCTATGACTCCTACGAGCGTACCTTGGACGTCCCGACTCGGATTTATGAGCATATCCGTTCACATATTACGGATGCAAAGACCTTGCATCAGTGGGGCAAATTGTTAATCAAGAAACTGTTTGTTTTGTCTACCTGGATGCAGATTCGTTGTAACAACCCGGAGTACGTCAACCGCCTCCGGCAATACGAGTATCGCCAGTGCGAAGTCTTCCGGCAACACGTCGGCCCTGTTTACTTGGCGTTCCTGCGATTGACCAGAGCATTACGCGTGAAAGGCAAGACCTTGCTGACAAGCTTATCCGGGAAATCATGACGGCAGGCCATCCCTGCACTGCCGCCCACCCCACTTCCGCCCCAAGCGCCCGCTACACCAACGGGCGCTTTTTTCCATCCTGAAGTTTGACACTCGGGGGGTGGGTGTGGTAAAATGCCACCCGCAATGGAGACACTCTACATACTGGACGGCATGGCGCTGATGTACCGCGCCTTCTACGCATTTATCAATGCCCCCATGCGAACCTCGGCAGGTCTGAATACCTCGGCCATGTTCGGGTTCACAAACACTGTGCTCTCCCTGATAGAAAAAGAAGCCCCCACCCACATTGTCGCCTGCCTGGATCCCTCGGGCCCCACGTTCCGACATGAGCAATTCCCGGAGTACAAGGCTAATCGCCAAGCCATGCCGCAGGAATTGCGAGATTCCATTCCCTGGATTATCCGGATTCTGGAAGCGATGCGTATTCCTGTGGTGCGAGTGCCGGGTTATGAGGCGGACGACCTTATCGGCACCTTTACGCGTCTGGCGGGGGAGAGAGAGGGAATGCATGCCTACATGGTGTCTCTGGATAAAGACCTCGGCCAACTGCTCTCCCCCTCATGCTCCTTCCACAAACCCGGCAAAAAAGGTGCCGATTTTGAGGTAATAAACGAGACGGCCTTTCTTGAAGAGTGGGGCATTTCCACACCGACTCAGATCATTGACATACTCGCCCTCATGGGGGATGCGAGCGACAACATCCCCGGCGTACCCGGAGTAGGTGCTGTCACAGCTCGCAAGCTGGTGGCGCAGTTCGGCAGTGTGCAGAACATGCTTGCACGCACAGACGAAATTAAGGGCAAGTTGCGCCAAAAGGTGGAGGAGAATGCCGATAAAGCACGTCTTTCCTACGACCTCGCCACCATCCGCCGCGATGCTCCGCTCCCCATCAGCATAACAGACTGTGCCCGTGTAGGATACAACATACCGGCCTTACGAGCAATCTTTGCCGAACTCGAATTCCGAGGGCTCGACAAACGCATCGGCGCTGCGGCAGCGGATGACCTGTTCACGGCAGCCGCAAGTGCCGCGCCCTCTCAGGACGCCGGGATTCAGCAACTCGACCTCTTCGCCGCCGCCCCGGAGCTCGCGAATATTACAACGACACCACACCTCTACGAGCTGGTCAACACGCCGGAAAAACAAACAGAGCTTGCTGAAGCCCTGTCGGCTGCACCGCGCTGGGCCTTCGATACCGAAACGACCGGCCTCGACCCGTTGCAGGACAGAATGTTGGGCATGTCGTTCTGTATTACCCCGGGAACCGCCTATTATGTACCGGTGACGGATGGCCGCTGCCCGGAGGTGTTCCTGCCGGTCTTTGCCGGAAATGCCGAGAAGGTGGGGCTCAATCTCAAGTTTGACATACAGGTACTGCGCACAGCCGGAGCCGAGGTAAAAGGCCCCTTCTTCGACGCCATGCTGGCACACTGCGCCCTCTACCCGGAGCTGCGCCACAACATGGACGATATGTCCGAAGCGCTGCTCTCCTATAGCCCCATAAAGTTGACAGACATAGCCGGCCGGGAGTGCAATACCCAAGCCGTACCCCCGGAGCAAATGGCGGATTATGCAGCGGAGGACGCCGATGTCACCCTGCGTCTGGCAGATGTTTTAGCGCCGCAACTGGAGAGTGCCGGGCTGCAAGCGCTGATGCGCGATATCGAGTTCCCGCTGGTGACAGTACTGGCCGACATCGAACGCGAAGGCATGCGGGTAGAACCGGAGCAACTGCTGGCTGCCTCCGCAGAGTTGGGGGTGCGTATCGAAGCCATCCACACGCGCATTGATGAAATGATCGGCCGCCCCATCAACCTGAACTCCCCCAAGCAACTGGGCGACCTGCTCTTCGGGGAACTCAAGCTACTGGCCAAGCCCAAGAAAACGAAAGGCGGCCAATTTGTCACAGATGAGGAAACCCTGCGCAAACTTGCCCCGGCATACCCGCTGGTGCAGGATATTCTGGAATACCGCGAGCTCAGCAAACTGAAAGGCACCTATCTGGATGCCCTGCCCCGCTACATCTCCCCGGCAGACGGCCGCATTCACTCTACCCTGTTACAAATGGTAACAGCCACCGGCCGCCTTGCCTCGCAAAACCCCAACCTTCAGAATATCCCCGTGCGCTCCGAAGCCGGCAAACTCATCCGCCGCGCCTTCACGGCTCGCAGCGAGGAATACAGCATTCTTTCGGCAGACTACTCACAAGTGGAGCTGCGCCTCATGGCTGCCCTGTCCGGCGACCCGGCCATGATTGCCGCGTTCACGCAAGGGCGAGACATTCATGCCGAAACGGCAGCTCGACTCTATGGTGTGCCGCGCGAGGAGGTCACATCCGACATGCGCCGCGCCGCCAAAACAGTGAACTTCGGTATCATCTACGGCATCTCAGCATTCGGGCTTTCCCAGCGCCTAGACTGCCCGCGAGGAGAAGCGGCCGCCCTCATCGAGAGCTACTTCACACAATTCCCCGGCGTGAAAGCCTGCATGGATAAACTGGTAGAAGACGCCCGCAGCAAGGGATATGCAGAAACCCTCTGCGGCCGACGCCGCCGCCTGCCCGACCTCAACGGCAGCAATTTCAACCTCCGTGCAGCCGCCGAACGCACCGCCATCAACACCCCCATCCAGGGAAGTGCCGCCGACATGATAAAAATTGCCATGATTCGGGTAGCCGAGTTATTGCGCGGCCGCAAAACACGCCTCATTATGCAGATTCATGACGAACTCCTCTTCGACCTGCATCGCGATGAGCACGACCTCATCCCGCAGATTGTCGCCACCATGCAGTCTGCACTACCGCTTCCCAATGACGTGCCGCTCGAAGTAGAGGCAAACTACGCCCCCAACTGGCTGGAAGCTCACTAAACGCCCCCTGCACGGCATCTCCTCCATCTAAACATTTAACCACATTCACGCACATGATAACTCTGGTAGGCCTCGGCTACGATATTCACCGTTTTTCTGAAGAACCTCGCCCCTTGTGGCTTGGTGGCGTAAAGGTACATGAAACAAAAGGACTGGCAGGGCACAGCGATGCAGACGTGCTTTGCCACGCCCTGGCAGATGCCATATTGGGAGCCATTGGCGAGCCCGATATCGGCTACTGGTTCCCGCCCAATGACGATAGTTGTCTCAACATCTGCTCCCTGCGCATCGTGGAAAAAGCCGTAGAGCTGCTGCATGAGCAAGGTGGCAAGGTGGTGAATGCGGACTGTGCCCTGATTGCCGAAGCCCCCAAAATCATGCCTTTTGTCGCACAGATGAAAGAGACACTGGCGCCCATACTGGGGGTTGCCCCGCGACGCGTCGGGGTCAAAGCCACCACCAACGAAAAACTCGGAGCTCTCGGCCGACGCGAAGGAATGGCAGCCTTCGCCACCGTAGCCATTCAAATGCCGGAATAAGCCCATGGACAGCAATCTCGAACTCGCAGCCTTCGCTGCCGTCAAAAATCTGGAAGCAGCAGGCCTCACCGTTGCCACGGCCGAGAGCTGCACCGGCGGCCTCATTGCAGCAGCTATTACCGGTGTACCGGGTGCGTCAGGCGTGTTCCGATACGGATGGGTCACCTACTGCAACGAGGCCAAAGAACGCGAACTCGGCGTCCCGCACAACATCATCGAAGAACACAGCGTCGTCAGCGAACCCGTCGTAGCGGCCATGGCCGAGGGTGCCATGCGCCAAGCCGGGGCAGATATCGCCGTTGCCGTCTCAGGCAACGCCGGCCCCACTGCGGCTGAAGGCGAGCCGCCCGTCGGCACTGTCTGCCTGGCCATTGTCAAGCGAGGAGCTGCACGCCCTGCTCATACCGAGACGCTTTTCTACCCCGGGGTGCCAAGAAACACGCTGCGTCATCTCGTCGCAGGCAAGGTGCTGGCTCTTATTGCAACCGTAGCTCAGGCGGAGGGTTGACCCACATCCGCCTGCGGTAGCAATGCCCGCAAATCACCCCGGTATCCGGGCAAGGCTTGCAGCGTAGCCAGCAACCACTCGCCAAACTCCACGCCACAGCGCTCGCACTCCCCTATAAACGTGTAAAACAACGCCGAGAGAGCCCCCTCACCGGGCGCCGCCACAAACAGGTCGCGCACCACGGGCGGCACACTCAATACCTCCCCTCGCTCCGGTGCGACGACAGAAAGCTCCTCCAGCCAGCAATAATGCACCCGGCCGGTCTCGGCGCAACGTATGGCCTGCATGTGGCCAATCGGGCGCTTGTCACGTATATCCCCTGTGGGTGCTTCATATACCTGCAACTGCTCGCTCGCCTGAATCAACTCGCGGAACATGCGGTAAAGCGGCGTCAAGACATCTGCCACCGCCTGCATCCACCGGGCCAGCATCGGCTCATCCACGCCAACCAACCCGTAATCACTGAAAAACTTCAACTGACGATACACCGGCAGGCGGTCGCAAAACTTATGACAAATGGCATGTACCGGCAGGGTATCTCCCACAGCAGAATTCCCCATAGTACACACCGGCAGACGACACGTTACAGAATAGGAGGAACCATCCCCACAACGACGCAGAAAACGCGGGTGAATATAGCGGGTCTTGCTGAAACAACTTCCCTCAAATTCCAAGCGCTCACTTACATCCCGTTCCTCATCCAGAGGGAGCTCGTCATATTCCGCAGGCTTCTTCTGCACATCCAGCGGCACCAGCTTGCACGCACGCTGCAAGCCACTGATAAGCGTCAGCCCATCACCCAAACGACACGGAGCCTCCAGCACTCGCTCACGCCGCACCTGCTTCAACGTGCGCGAACGGCGAGCCATACGTGCCTGCTGAGCCTCCAGCAATGCCTCTTCACGGGCTTCCTGCAGTGCCGCCACATCATCCGCCTCAAACGGCAAGCTCATCTGTTCGCTTTCTTGCACGCCCCTACCCTACTATCAATCAGCCTATTTGTCAAGCAGGAACTGCCCATCCCATAAACTTGCGCCCGCCACCGGGTAACATTGTATCCTAACAGTCCCGCCCATATCGTTGTATACGTTTTTCGCGCCAATGTGCCTTCCCCGTGTCAAAGATGCATGAAAACACTCCCCCTACTCTTCATTCTGGTAAGCACGACATGCCCCGGCATCAGTGCCGACACCACCCTGGCTTCAACCAACAATTCAACCCTCAATGCCATTCTGGATGCCGGACGCGATTACGGCGAAGCCCGAGCCCGCGAAAAACGCCGAGACGAACGCGCCGAACGCAGACACGAACGCCGTGAACGTGAACGCCGGCAAGACCGAAACCGCCAAAAACACCGTAGTTCACAGCATCGGCATCGATAAAACTCCGCGTCGAGCAATCCCCCTCCTCCGCACCGGCCGAAATTACACGCCATCGTCCTTTGGAATTCCAACTGCGTACTTTTCATAGCTCATCTCCTGCGCCGTTTTGCCAACGGCGCAGGATTTTTTGCCATCTGAGGCTGCCGGAATCATAGCCGAGGAGAGGCGGCACACCTCATTTATGCACATTTATGCGCAATTTATGCGTTGTGGAGCGCATAAATCCGTATAAATAGCTACCAGTGCCGGCGAATACGCCGACGAACCAACAAAAAAGCCCTCGTCAGAGGGCGAAAGTATAGTAGCCCGGAGCAAGTCGCGATAGCGACGCCGCTCCGGGGTTGCAACCAAAAACAAATCAGAGTCCGACGAAGCGAAGCAGAGGAGGACGACAGCAGCGTGGTTTCAAAGCCTGACTCACAGTTGATTACTGCGCCTGCGGTCACAAAGCCCCCTCATTTATGCGCATTTATGCGTTGTGGGGCGCATATATCCGTATAAATTGATTGCAACACAGCACCCGTCTTCACCCATCTGCGCGGCTCGGCATTGGCCGTACTGCTTTCGGCCTCCTCAGCTTCGCTTCGTCGGGCTCCATTCCTTTAATTTTCCACACCCAAGGCGGCGCCGCTTTGCGGCTTGCCTTGGGCTATTATACTTTCGCCCCGCCCTGCGGGGCT
>JAUNRE010000133.1 GCA_030535795.1 Akkermansia sp. | reverse complement strand
TAGATTGTAAATTGTAGATTGTAAATAAAAACAGGCCTGCCACCCACGGGAAGGGAGGCAGGCGAGTGAAACCAATGAAGCGGCGGGATTAACGGCTGTAGTTGCCGGGATCCTGCGTGATGGTGACATCGTGCGGGTGGCTTTCCTGCAAACCACCGGCGGTAATGCGAACGAAGCGGGCGTGCTCGCGCAGCTCATCGAGGCTCTTGGCGCCAAGGTAGCCCATGCCGGAGCGCAGGCCGCCCACGAGCTGGAAGATGACGTCTGCCAGCATACCCTTGTAGGGCACGCGAGCCTCCACACCCTCGGCCACCAGCTTGCCGCTGCCGTTCTGGCCGTAGCGGTCGCCTGAGCCGGCACGCATAGCCCCTAGGGAGCCCATGCCGCGGTAGGTCTTGAAGTTGCGACCCTGGTAGTGCACCACGGCACCGGGGCTTTCCTCACAACCTGCCAACATACCGCCCATCATGATGAGGTCGGCACCGGCGGCCAGAGCCTTCACGGCGTCACCGGAGTAGCGGATACCGCCGTCGGCAATCACAGTCACGCCGGCAGGGCGCGCCACCTTGGCCACCTCCTGAATGGCGGAGAACTGGGGCATACCGACGCCGGAGATGATACGAGTGGTGCAGATGGAGCCGGGTCCCACACCTACCTTGATGGCGCTGGCACCGGCGGAGATGAGGTCGCGGGCGCCATCCTGCGTCACCACATTGCCGGCTACCACGGGCTTGCCGAGCTCACGCAGTTTCTCGATGACGTGCAGCACGCGGCTGGTGTGGCCGGTTGCGGCATCGATGAAGAGGGCATCGGCACCGGCATCAATCACAGCCTGAGCGCGTGCCAGGAACTCCGGGCCCGGGCCTACAGCGGCGCCGCAACGCAGGCGTCCCAGCTCATCCTTGGTGGATTCCTGGAAAGCCTCGCGCTTGCGGATGTCGGTATCGGTAATGAGCCCCACGAGGCAACCGGCTTCATCCACAAGGGGGAGCTTTTCAATGCGGTTGGAGTAGAGAATCTTGCGAGCCTCTTCCTGAGTGGTGGAAGGCGTGCCGGTAATCAGGCGGCTCATCGGGGTCATCACATCGGCTACGGTGAGCTTATCGAGGTCGTGCCCATCCACCACGCGCATGTCGCGCCCGGTGATGATGCCTACCAGCAGGTTCCCCTCGGCCACGACGGGCAGACCGGAGAAGCCATGCTCGAGCATGATGCCTTTCACGCGGCTCAGGCTCATATCGCTTGTCACGGTAAGCGGCTTGGTAATCACAGCGTTCTCGAAACGCTTTACCTTAGCCACCATGGCCGCCTGGTCGTCGATGCGGTTGTTGCGGTGAATGACACCCAGACCACCCTCACGAGCCATGGCGATGGCCATGTCAACCTCCGTCACCGTATCCATGGGAGCGGAGAGGATGGGCAGGCGGAGCGGGAAATCCGCGCAGAGTTGAGAAGAGGGGTCGGCCTCGCCGGGAAGAATAGTGCTCAGGCAAGGAAGCAGGAGCACGTCGTCAAATGTAAGTCCAAGCTGAATTTCTGCCATAGCGGAGGATATAACGCCCGGTCGGCATTTGCAAGCCTAATCTGCCAAAAATGTGATTTTTTTTGATTTTTTTTCGATTTCGGAGTTATCTGTACGTCATTTTATCGCGAAGAGGGGTTGGGGATGGTTGACGCAGGGGCGCTTTTCGTGTACACTAGGGGCATGACAACGGGCACCAAGGCAACCAGAAAGGCGAAAAAGGGAGAAACGATTTTCAAGGCACCTGCAAAAGTCAACCTTTCGCTGAAAGTTCAGGGCAAACGAGAGGATGGCTACCATGATGTCGACATCCTGATGGCCGGGCTGGATTTGGAAGATGAGCTGGTATTCCACAACTCCCGTACCACAACACTGGTGTGCGACACACCGGGCATGCCGACGGATGAAAGCAACCTGGTCATGAAAGCCGCCCGCGAGTTCGAAAAAGCATACGGCCGCCTCAGCAAGCAGCACATCACCCTCATCAAGAATATCCCCCACGGTGCGGGGCTCGGCGGCGGCTCGGCCGATGCCGCCGTCACCCTGAAAGCCTGCAATGAGCTGCTGGGCACCAACTACACCGATGAAGAGCTGCACGCCATGGCCACAGCCCTCGGCAGCGATGTGCCCTTCTTCCTCAACCCCGTTATCAGCCGCTGCACCGGTCGCGGCGAAATCGTCACCCCCGTGCCCGAACTGGCAGGCTGGTCCAGCCCCATCGTGCTGCTCAAGCCGCAGTTTGCCGTCTCCACCCCCTCCGCCTACAAGTTGCTGCATGGAGCCCACCGCATCAAGGGGGTGAACTACAATGCCCAAGTGGTGGATGACATCAAGCTGGTCAACGAGCTGGAGCGCGCCGTCTTCACCAAGTTCCCCGTGCTGGGATTCACCAAGATGTGGATGCTGGGGCAGCCCGGTGTGCGTGCCGCCCTCATGAGCGGCAGCGGCTCCACTCTCTTCGCCCTGACCGAAACGATGGAGCAGGCTCATGCCGTGGCAGAAGCCGCTAAGGCCGAAATCGACCCCACCCTCTGGAGCTACTGCGGCTATGTCAACCCGCAGGGGAAGCAATAACCACCCTTGCGCGTTCTTTCCATAGACCCGGCCATTCGCAACACCGGCTTCGCGGTGTTGGAGGGCGACCACCGGCAAGCCACTGCGCTGGAATACGGCACCCTTTCCCTGCCCCAGCGGCTCACCCAAAGCAGCTGCCTGCTCGCCATACACGAAAAAGTATGTGAACTTATCGACCGCTGGCACCCGGATGAACTCGCCATTGAAGGCATCATCTACGTCCAATCCCACCGCACGGCTATCACCATGGGCTCAGCCAGGGCTGCCACTGTGTTAGCTGCGGCACGCCATCAGCTGCCGATTATGGAGTACCCGCCCACCTGTGTCAAGCTGGCCACCGTAGGGCGCGGCAGCGCCGGCAAACAACAGGTCGCATTCATGATGCGCGCCATGCTTCACCTCACCGAAACTCCCGCGCCCGATGCCGCCGATGCCCTCGCCATCGGGTTTACCCACCTGGCCGCCGCCGATCCCATCCGTGCCCACCTCTTCCGCGAGCGCAAGTACATCTGACCTCACGCGTTGTTGCTGATTGCCGACCACCCCGCCGGGGATCTATTATATCCTGCTAATTTATCAGAGATATCTCGGACAATTCAACTTGTTCACATAATCGGCGGACTCCACAGAGAATAGGCCATCTCGGCCACAGGGGAATTGACCTTAGAGGAAGAATCTGCCAGCGCAAGCATATGCTGCACCTGTTTGCCAAAGCTATTGTATTCAAAAGGAGCGCTCGCTTTACTTTACGCCCTACAGCCTAAATATGTCAGCATTCTGAAAAAAGTTTGCAAAATCATTGTTTTTTCATTAACCTTCAAAGGCATGAATGTGAAAGAGAAGGAAATCTCAGAGAGAGAACAGAAAGAAATTGAGTTTGTTTCGGTTCAATATGATGGCCGCGACTTATTAACTTGGATACCTTTTATACTCCTGCTGGGTATTGTAGGTGTAAAATCTGTGGGTTGGCTCATCATTCCATCGATTGTTGCATATCTGTTGTACACTTATGTATACTTTCTACTTAAAAAGAACTTTAAAATTATAATTACACATACTTTAATTATATGGGAGACTATATGGGGAAGAAAAGCGATTCCGCTTCACGAAGTCGTCTTTTTGGGCGTTGGTGATGATTACATGCAGCGTTATATGAATACCAATACAGTTTACGCAAAAGACAGAATTATTCATTTATTACATGGTGACACGCTAATGTCTTTTAATCCCAAACTTTTTTATGAAGAGAACTCCTTTTTTAAGATTTATGGTAACGAAAAAGAGCAGTTACATTGGAAAAACCTAGATTCCGAAATTATTTCTTATCTTGAAGCAAAATGCACATACGCATTTGAACAAAAAAGAAAAATCTCGCTGTTACGTAAAGTTTGCTTCATGGATACTTTAAAAAAAATCTCTTTATTTTTCGCATGCTTGCTTCCGATAATTCCTGTGATATTCTATGAGTTATATAAGCAACCATAGAGTAAAAAGGAAATAGTATTTCCTGCTTGCAAAACGATTTTTACAATGACAGCTTCATGCTAATCTAAGGAAGTGATCTTATTGGAGTTCGTATACATTTACAATCTACAGTTTACAATTGACAAAGTTCAAGTTTCGCGAGCTTTCGCTCGGATGGAATGCGTAGCTAAAGCAACCGCTTGTGCCCGCGCCTTGTGGGCGCGGAGCGGCAGCTGGGGCTAAGCTCTGCCACCCTTGCGCCGTCAGGCGCGGAATTCAAAAGCCCCGCTGGGCGGGGCGAAAGTACAATAGCCCAGGGCAAGCCACGCAGTGGCGCGGCCCTGGGGGTGGGATAATAAATAAATGTGAGCCCGAGGAGTCGACGCGTCAGCGTCGGCACCGAGGCCGACAGCCTGCCACGGCGTAGGGCGTGAGCCC
>JAUNRE010000132.1 GCA_030535795.1 Akkermansia sp. | reverse complement strand
TACGCCGCGGCAGGCTGTCGGCCTCGGCGCCGGCGCTGACGCGTCGACCCCTCGGGCTCTCATTCATTTATTATCCCACCCCCAGGGCTGCGCCACTGCGTGGCTTGCCCCGGGCTATTAGACTTTCGCCCCGCAGGTTGACGGGGCTTCTTCACTTCGCACTTCGGAATTCGACCTTCAAACTTCAGCATTCTTCCGCACTTACTTTTTCACCTGCAAGTAAATGATAGCGCGGGCGAAGCGGGGGTCGGCGGAATCGGTATCGATGATGAGGCGGTTGAGCACGCGCTTGGCGGTGGATTTGGGGGTGACGGTTACGGTGAACTCCCCGGCGCGCTTTCCTTTGCGAGGGTCGTAGTCAAAATCGGTACCGGAGAGGGAGGCGTTGGTCACGTTGCGCACGGGTGAGCCCTTGGGGATGCTGATGCGGAGGGTCTGCGGGGTGGCAGGGGAACCTTGCTTCCATTGCAGGGTACGAGCACTCAATTTAAGGGCGGCGGGCACCGTAAAGCGCATGGTGAGACGCGTGGTGCGGCCGTCATCCGTGGTGGCGTCAATGGTCTTTTCCACCTGCCCTTCAAACTTGGAGGCATCCACCCGGGCCACAAGGCGCTTGCCATCGATGCTCACGGTAGTGCATTCGCAGTGCGGCTTGGCCTTGCGAATGGGGCGGTCGGCCTCGAAGGTAAGGGTGACGGCGTTCTGCCCGTGGCGCAGCTGCACCGCCTGAACGGGTTGTTTGAAACCGGCCAGCGCCGGCAGCGCGGCTAAAATGAAAAGAAAGGAACGCCACATAGTAATAAATCACACTTTACTTCCCATCAACACCCGGCTCCTTTACCTCCTCGTTCTTCTGCTGCTGAGGCGGGGGCATGAAAGAAGCGATGAGGAAGAGGGCGGCGGCGATGCACACGCAGGAATCCGCCACGTTGAACGACGGCCAGTGGTAGCCATCGACAAATCCCTCGGCCGGAATCCAGGGGAAGGAGAAGTCGAGGAAATCCACCACATAGCCATTGATGAGGTTAGTGAAGAAGCTCTTGGTCTCGGCCCCGGGCAGGAAGAAGCCCTGGGTAAGGCGGTCGGTCATGTTGCCTAAGACACCGGCCATGATGCAGGCCCAGGCGACCTTGAGGGTGCGGTTGTAAAAGAAATTGCGGCGGTAGAGAATGGTGAGCGCCACCAGAGCCACCACTTGCACGCCGAGGAAGAGGAAAGGCGCCCAGGCGGTGCCATTGCCCATACCGAACGCGACGCCGGTATTATGAAGGCGCACGATGTTAAAGTTCATGATACTGCTGCCGGTAATCACGGGCGTGTGGTCCAGATAGTAGGGAGTAGGCAGGTTGTAGTGGAACACAATGTACCACTTGGACACCTGGTCCAACACATACAACAGCACTATGAGAATGATAAGATACAGGGTAACGCGCTTCATAAAAAAAATCGTTGTCAGAGATTCAGCTCGCCCCTGTCCGCGCGTGGCAGACAGGGGCGACCGGGGATTGAGGATTTACTTGCAAATGGCGGCGCAGCGCTCGCAGAGGCCGTCCTCGTTCACGGCGGGCTCGTAGCGGCGGCAGCGCGGGCACATGCCGTGGGCGGTCTTCTCGGCTGTGGCAGCCAGCTCGGCACCACGCACCACATTCAGGCCGCTCACAATGAAGAAAGTCTTGGCGAACTCCGCATCCTCCAGCAGAGCCACCACCTCGGCGGCTTCATCCTGCGGCAGGGTGAGGGTCACTACGGCCTCATTGTTCTTGTTGAAAGCCTTGGCCTTAATCTGCGCCTCGATGGCAATCTGAATGGCGCCCTTAATCTGCTGCAGGCGGGCAAAGGTAGCGGTAAGCCCCTTGTCGTAAGCCGGGTCAGCCGTGGGGAAGTCCTGCTCGTGCACGGAATCCGTGTGGCCGGCGTGCTCCCAGGCTTCCTCGGCGGTGTAGACGAGGATGGGGGCAAGCAGACGCACCAGCACATCGAACACGCGGGCGATGGCGTACTGGCGGCTCAAGCGGCGGATGCTGTCGGCGGCGTCGCAGTACAGGCTGTCCTTGGTGATGTCGATGTAAAGGGCGGAGAGGTCATTCGTGCAGAACTGGTTGATAGCCATGAACACCTTGCGGAACTCGTAGGCATCGTACGCGGCGCGCACCTCGTTGATGAGGGCGTTGCTGCGCTCCAGAATCCAGGCATCGAGCGGGTCGAGCTCGGCAGGCTGCTCGCCCTTGTAGCCCTTCAGGTTAGCCAGCAGAATACGCAGCGTGTTGCGCAGGCGGCGGTAGGGGTCGGTCACCTGCTTGAAGAGATCCTCGCCAAAGGGCACCTCATTCTGCCAGTCCACCGAGCTCACCCACAGGCGCACAATATCAGCACCGTACTTCTCGTAGAAGTACTTGGCATTGGTGGGCTTGGTGTAGGTACCCTGAGCGCTCTTGGAAAGCTTGGAGCGATCCTGGTTCACCACGAAGGCATGGGTAAGCACCTTCTTGTAGGGAGCCACGCCGCGCCAGGCGCAGGAGAGCATGAGCGAGCTCTGGAACCAGCCGCGGTGCTGGTCCGTGGCCTCCAGGTACACATCGCAGGGGGCGTGCAGCTCGGGGTGGCGCTCCAGCACAGCCACATGGGAGCAGCCGGAGTCAATCCACACATCCAGCGTGTCGCGCCCTTTCTTCAGGTTGGTGGGCAGGCCGAGCTTCTCGCACAGCTGCTCATCCGTCAGCTCGAACCAGATGTTGGTGCCGTGCTCGGCTACCAGGTCGGCCACCTTGTTGACGATTTCGGCGGTAAGCACCGGCTTGTCGTTCTCATCGAAGAAAACGGGAAGCGGTACACCCCAGGTACGCTGGCGGGAGATGCACCAGTCCGGGCGAGCCTCCACGGTGCTGTAAATGCGGTTGCGCCCCCAGGCAGGCAGCCACTCGGTCTTGTCAATCTGCTCCAGCGCCATGCCGCGCAGCTTCTCCATGCTGATGAAGAACTGCTTAACAGCGCGGAAGATGATGGGTGTCTTGGAACGCCAGCAGTGCGGGTACTGGTGGGTGAACTCCTCACGTCCCAGCAGGCGGTTGCCCTCCACCAGCAGGGTGATGATGTCCTCATTGCACTTGAAGACATGCTTGCCTACCAGGTGGGGCAGGCCGCACTCGGCGGTGTAGTTGCCGTCATCGTCCACCGGGGACAGCACCGGCAGCCCGTAGGCCATACCGGCAATGTAGTCGTCCGCACCATGGCCGGGAGCAATATGCACAGCACCCGTACCGGCATCGGTCGTGACGTATGCGGCGTTGATGATGAGGGATTCGCGGTTCAGGAAGGGATGGCGGGCGGTGCGCTTCTCCAGCTCGCTGCCCTTAAAGGTAGCCAACTCCTCCTGCAATACCCAGCCGGTCTTGCCGGTGAAGGTTTCGATAAGCTCGCGCACCACGATAAACTTGCGCTCGGCGCCGTCCTTGCCATAGCGCCCCACCACATAGGTGAAATCCGGGTTCAGGGCAATCGCCAGGTTGCTCGGCAGAGTCCACGGCGTGGTCGTCCAGATGACCATCTCGCAGCCCTCAACACCGCACACCGGGCCATCCATCTCGAAGCCCACATAAATAGCGGTGGAGGTATCCTCCATGTATTCCACCTCAGCCTCAGCCAGAGCGGTGTGGTGAGCGTAGCTCCACTGCACCGGCTTCATGGACTGGTACACGGCGCCGCTCTCTACAAGCTTGGCAAACACGCGCAGGATATCGGCCTCGTACTCGGGCTTCATCGTGATGTAGGGGTTGAACCAATCACCGAACACGCCGAGACGGCGGAAGGAAAGGCGCTGCTGGTCAATGTAACCCAGCGCAAACTCTGTGCAGCGGCGGCGAATCTCCGCCGGCTCCAGCCCTTGGAACTCCTTCACCACCTTAGCCTCGATGGGCAGACCGTGGCAATCCCAGCCCGGGATGAAGGGGGCGTAGTAACCGGCCATCGTCTTGCTCTTCACGATGAGGTCCTTGAGCACCTTATTCAGACCGGTGCCCATGTGCACGTCGCCGTTGGCAAAGGGAGGGCCGTCGTGCAATATGAAGCTCGGCGCACCCTGAGCTTTGCGGCGGCCGGTAATTCGCTCGTAAAGCTTCTCATTTTCCCATTTTTCCAGACGAGCCGGCTCCTTAGTCGTGAGATCACCACGCATGGGGAACGTGGTGTCCGGCAGGAAGATGGTGTCCTTATAGCTCTTGGTGGGTGTGCTCATACGCGCGTCAGTTTACCGCCTCCTGCGCTCAATGTCAATCTTATTGTGTTGTTTCAAGGACATAGGGCACAAAATTTACCAACGCGTTGGAACAATTGGAGGCTTAGACCCATGATGATAGCTAAATTGGTGTTTGTAGAGGAAAGAACAGCTCAAGTTACAACGCTCTAATTATTATAGTTCAGCGGTGCCTGCACCGCCGAATTTGAAAGCCCCGCACGGCGGGGCGAAAGCTCATAGGCAGGGGTGAGCGAGCGACAGCTCGCGTAACCCCTGTTACCGGAAT
>JAUNRE010000039.1 GCA_030535795.1 Akkermansia sp. | reverse complement strand
AAAGCGCCTCTTCTTTGTTGTTGTTGTGCGTTTTATAAACATCATTTTGAAAGATTAAGTCAAGAATAAACTGTTTTTGGATAAAAAATGCTTGTGAGGTAGTATAATTATGTATGCAGGTGGAGGCAAAATTAAAATGAACCTCCGCTGTTCCCTTGTAACGACCGATTTCTGGGGGTAAAGGGCAATGAATCAATGTCATCTTTCAAAAGGATGACAATCGGCGCATGGCCGTCACACTCAGTCAGAATGAAATAAGCGCGAGAGCTGCAAAGTTTGCGGATGATTGGAAAGATACGGAACGCGAGGAAGCCGAAGCTCAGTCATTCCTGATAGAGTTTTTTCATGTGCTGGGCGTGAGCCGTAAGCGCGTGGCCATATTTGAGCACAAGGTGAAGTGTGCCGATGGCGGCAGCGGCTATATTGACCTGTTTTGGAAGGGGCATATTCTCATCGAGATGAAGTCTCGCGGCAAGGACTTGGCCAAGGCTTACGAGCAAGCCAAGCGATACGCGGATTCTCTGGCTCACCATGAGTTCCCGAGAGCCATTCTTGTGTGCGATTTCGAAAACTGGCATTTCTATGACCTGAGCAAAGACGGACAATTGACCGCTTTCACGCTCTCCGAACTTCCCCAATATATTCACCTCTTCCACTATCTTGCCGGGTATGAACAACGCGAGTATCAGGAGGAAGACCCGGTCAACGTGCAGGCGGCGGAGCTGTTAGGGCGCCTGCACGATAGCCTCAAGGCTATTGGTTATCTGGGGCATGCGCTGGAGGTGTATCTGGTACGCATTCTCTTCTGCCTGTTTGCTGACGATACCGGAATCTTCCGCAAAGATACGTTCCGCTCGTTCATTCAGGATATCACCTCTGAGGACGGCAATGACCTGGCTGCTCGCCTTGCCGAGCTCTTTCAGGTGCTCAATACACCGGAGAAACAGAGATTGTGTACTCGCAACAACATCATCAAAGAGTTCCCCTACGTCAACGGCGGGTTGTTCGCAGAGTTCCTGCCCATGCCGGCCTTTGATACCGAGATGCGGCGTGTGTTGCTCGATTGCTGTGCGCTGGACTGGAGCCGAATCTCCCCGGCTATCTTCGGTTCGATGTTCCAAAGCGTGATGAACGCCGAGGAACGCCGCGCTCTGGGCGCACACTACACCAGCGAGCGCAATATCCTCAAGCTCATTAACCCGCTGTTCATGGATGCTCTGCGGGAGGAGTTCGAGCGGATTCAACACGATAAATCGCACGCAAAGGGCTCTCGCTTGCAGGCTTTTCACAAGAAGCTCGCCGAGCTTACCTTCCTCGACCCCGCTTGCGGTTGTGGCAATTTCCTTGTGGTGGCATACCGCGAACTGCGCCGCCTGGAGCTTTCCGTCATCGCCGAGCGCGAAAAGTTGGAGCAGGAAACAACCGGCACCAGATGGATGCTCTCTGCCAATGATGTCTGCCTCGTCAATGTTAACCAATTCTACGGCATTGAGATTGAGGAGTTCCCCGCTCAGATTGCACAGGTAGCCATGTGGCTGATGGACCACCAGATGAACATCGAAGCCGGTAACTACTTCGGCGAGGCCTACGCCCGCATTCCCCTTACCGCCTCCGCCTCGATTGTGTGTGGTAATGCGCTGCGGATTGACTGGGAGACGGTTGTGCCAAAAGATAAACTGAGCTATATTCTGGGGAATCCGCCGTTTATTGGTGCATCCATGATGACAGCAACCCAAAAAAATGAGGCGGTGTCTATTTTTGGTAAAGGGAGTCGCTCTAATAGCATCGATTATGTTGGCGCATGGTATTACAAAGCCGCTGCTTACATGCAAGAGGGAAACGACATTCGTTGCGCCTTTGTCTCAACAAATAGCTTAACGCAGGGGGAACAAGTCGTCCCCTTTTGGGGACGTTTACTCAGTGAGTACAAGGTTAAACTCTACTTTGCATATAGAACATTCAAATGGAATAATGAAGGTAGGGGGCAAGCTGCTGTGCATTGTGTTATTCTCGGATTTGGGGTATCTGATATTGTGACGCCAAAAATCATATACAGCGGGCATTCATTTGTGAAATGTCGGAATATTAATCCTTACTTACTTGATGCTCCGGATGTTTTGGTCGCTCCTCGCAGCAAACCTATTTGTGCCGGAATTCCCAAAATTACTTATGGAAATAAGCCCAGTGACGGAGGGCATTTGCTTCTTTCCGAACAAGAAAGAGCTAACTTGTTGGCTATAGATATTTCCATTGCTGATTTGATTCGACCGTATGTTGGTTCCAAGGAATTTATCAATGGCGGAGAACATAGATATTGTTTGTGGCTTCGTGGAGTGCCGACGACGCGATATAGGCATAACAAGGAAATTACACGAAGAATTAATGCTGTAAGGGAAATGCGCGTCGCAAGTTCTGCTGCGCCAACTAGGGCTGCGGCGGAGACTCCTAATCTGTTTTTTTCAACTACGCAAAAAGAGGGAGCTTATTTGGCTATTCCTGAGGTCTCAACAGAAAGGCGTAGATACATACCAATAGGATTTCTCGATGAAAGAATCATTGCCAGTAATAAGCTGTTGATAGTGCCTGATGCTTCTCTGTGCCATTTTGGAATTATTACCTCAGGCATGCATATGGCTTGGACTCGTGTCGTTAGTGGTAGATTGGGTATGAGTTATCAATATTCAGGTGGCGTTGTCTACAACAATTTCCCGTGGCCTGAGTTATCTGAAAATCATCGCACTAAAATCGAAGAGTTGGCGCAGGCTGTATTGGATGCTCGCGCTTTGTTTCCGGAAAGTACGTTAGGCGATTTATATGACCCGCTGGCGATGCCGCCGGAGCTTGTTGCTGCCCACCGCAAGCTGGATGCCGCCGTGGAGAAAGCATATGGCCGCAAGTTTGCGGATGATGCCGAGCGTGTGGCGTTCCTGTTCGAGAAGTACAGTGAATTGACGGCTGAACACTGAGTCCGCTCACGGCTTACTCCACCGATGGGGCGGTTTGCGTTGCGTAGCGCATACTTTGCCTCCACTCGATTTTTATTCTTGCAGAGGTTCTTTTTGGATAATTTTGATAATAAGGTGATACGCGTCGGAATAATTAGGGAAAAGCCAATTTAGCGGGGTGATTGCGAGCCGAAGGCGAGCGGAATTCAAAAGCCCCGCAGGGCGGGGCGAAAGTACAATAGCTCAGGACAAGCGAGCGTGAGCGAGTGCCCTGTGTGGGCGTAGAAAGCGAACGCAGTGAGACTCGAAGCCCTAGGCTCTGGGAAGTGTATCATAAATAAATGAGAGCCCGAGGAGTCGGCGCGTCAGCGTCGGCGCCGAGGCCGACAGCACGCCTCGACGTAGGGTGTGAGCCCGGAGACGGGCACGATTGTCCCGGGAAAAACGCCATGAAATACCGTGGAACCACACAGCTGTCGGCCTCCTCAGCTTCGCTTCGTCGGGCTCTGATTTTCTCTTTTCACCTATCCCAAGGTTTCGCAGCTACGCAGCTTCACCTTGGGCTACTACACTTTCGCCCCGCAAATAATGATACTAATGCGTATCAGAACCAGCTTTTTACCTCATTTTCAGCGGCTTGCCACCATTCGGCGGCTTTTTGTTCGGCGGTGTTGTACCATTCGGTAGCTTTCTGCTCGGAGTATTGCCAGGCGGAGTCCAGCTGGCGAGTTGTTTCGGAGTAGAGGTGATTGAGCTCCTGCTCAATGGGGGTGAAGTCCAGAGCGTTATACCAGGTGCTGAAGCTGAATTTCTGCCACCACTGGCGGGCGTTTTGCACGGTGGCGTTGGCGAGTTCGAGGGCTTCTTCCGTGGCTTTCGCCGGGGTGCCGGAGTGGGTGAAGGTGAGGCGGATGACGCCGGGTCCTTTTTCGGGGCCGCTCCAGGTGCGGATGGCGGCGAGCTGGGGGCGGGAGTAGAGGTTGGTGTCGAGACTGCGCTCAAAGGCGGCCTTGTCGCCGTAGGCGGTGAGGTAGCATTCGTATTCGGTGGCGCCCTCGGCAATGGCGGCAGCTACACTTTGCCACATCTGGCCGTAGTTGGTGAAATAACGAGCGTTGGTGCGGAAGTAGAGGGCATCCTTTTTGGCGGAGACCGGCAGAGACCCGCGCACCCAGCTGTGGTCGCGCGCTATTTCATCGTCATTGAGCAGGAAGTAGCTGTGGGTGAGGATTTGCGCGTTGCTGCCGACGATGGCGGGGTCATCCCAGGTGGCGTCCACATGGTACCACTCACCGTTAATCTGCACGAGATTCCAGGCGTGGTCTTCGTTGGTGCGCCCCACGACGATATGGCAGGGCACGCCGGCGAGGCGGAGGAGCAGCCAGAGCGTGCGGCTGTAGGTTTCGCACACGCCGTGATTGGTGAGCAGCAGGGTGGTGCAGGCGCCATCGGCCTGTAGGTCGTATGAAGCGCGGTGTACGAGGTCATCGTGCAGGATGCGCACTTTTTCGTAGTCGCTCATGTGCGGAGTGGTAAGCTCCGCAACACGTTGCTGCGCGATGGCGAGGGCCTGGCGTTCCTGCTGGGTGAGGGTCGGGATGAGCTCGGGGTGGAGGTGGGCGGCCAGCAGGCGGGCGTTGTCGTGGTAGGTGAAATCGAGGAGGACGGAACCGTCGGGATGCAGGGTAAGGGAGAAGGCCTTACTGTAGTTTTGCCACAGGGAGGAGAGGAGGTGCTGCTTGGCTTGCTTGCCCTTCAAATTACCGACGAAGAGGCAGTTTGTGCGGGATTGCCCGCGCAGGGCGAGGTCTTCGAGGTGGTTGTTGAGCTCGGCCATGCTGTGGATGACAACCATGTCGCGTTTGAGCGTCAGGATGCCGGGTTGCTGTGGCGCCTGCGCCGTGGCAAGCGGGGCTGATACCAGAAGCAGAAGTGACAACAGGCGAAACATACAGCTGAGGATGTGTGGGTTATTCTCCGAGCGGGAGGGTGAGCAGGAATGTGCTGCCCTGGGAGTCGCTCTTGTCGAGTGTGAGCTCGCCACCGATGGAGCGCGCCAGGTCGCGCGAGAGTGCGAGCCCGAGGCCTACGCCGGGCTTGCGGCCGCTTTCGGATTTGGCTGAGCGAGAGAAGGGGCGGAAGAGGTCTTTTTGCAGAGCCGCCGGGATGCCCGGCCCGTTGTCAGCGAAGCGAATGGAGAGGGTGCGGTGTGTTTGCAGCACATGGATGGTGACCTCCGGGTGCTCTGACTCGGCGTATTTGATGGCGTTGTCGGCGAGGTTGGTGAGGATTTGTTCCACGGAGAGGAGATCCGTGCGCAGGTTGATGAGCGTGGTGCGGGGGTCGAGCGTGTAGTGGAAGGCGATGCCGTTTTTCTTCAGGCGCTCTTTCACTTTATTGAAAAGCTCAGGAAGCAGCTTGCTACAGGTGCCTACATCCTGCCTGCCGCGCACCTTGCCGCGCGTGAGCTTGGCAAAGGCCAGCACATTTTCCACCAGGTGGCCGAGTCGGCGGCTCTCGTTGTAAAGCGTTTCGTGGTACTCGGCCACTTTTTCCGGCGGCAGGGTGCCGCTGCGGAGCATTTCGGTGTAGAGATTGAAGCTGGTGAGGGGAGTACGCAGCTCATGGGTGACAGCGGAGACGAAGTCGCTGCGGCGGCGCTCTAGGCGGGCGTAGAAGGCTAACAGCCCGAAGAGGATGACAATGGAGAGGATGGTGATGAGCCAGGCGCTGGCCACTGTGCCGCGCAGGGCGTCCTCGCGCAGGCCGCTATCGGGCAGGTTTATCTCGCTGCCCGGGGTGAGAATCATGGGCAGAGGGAAGATGTTGCTGCGCTCTCCGCGGTGGATGAAGCGAATCTCCGGGGCGAGCAGACCGGGCTCCACAAGTGGCAGCAGGCGCTTGGCGATGGCTTCGGTATCGATGATGAAGCCGTCTGCGCCTTTGCCGTGCGTGGTGGGGAAGCTGCGCTGGCAGACAACAAGCCCCTCGTAGAACCAGATGAAGAACGGCCCCGGCTGTCCGGTGAGCTTGAGCGGGATTTCTTGGTTGGGATCCGCGACCTCGTAGACGCTCATGACGGCCTTATGGATTTCGGGGTCGTACTCGATATTTTTGTCGGGGTCGATAACGGGGGCATTGGAGTTATAGGCCTTGCGGCGAATGGCATCCACAATGATGGGGGTGCGGTTGAGCCATTCCAGCAGGCCTTCATCCCCCTGCGGGCATTGCACCCCCTGGGAGGTAAGCATGAAGTAACCTTTGTTGAAGTCGGCCTTGCCGCCTGCGGGCATGTTGTAGTACATGAGGCCGATGGGCGGCTTGTTGCCCAGCTTGGCACGCTCGGCTTCCAGCAGGCGGGTGGCTTCAGCCTGCACGCGGGGCAAGCTGAGCTCCAGCAGGCGGTTGGCCTGAGTCTGGCGGTCGATTTTCAGCAGGCGGTCTTCGAGTGTGGCTGCCTCGTATGCCTGCCATGCTGCGGCACTGATGACGAGCAGTGACAGGATGGTAAGAATGATGGTGAGTTTTTTCTTCATTTGGTATCGTTCCATTTATAGCCTCTGCCGCGTGCGTTTTCGAAGCATGCTGCTGCGGAAGAGCCGATTTTTTCTCTCAGACGTGTGAGGGTGACAGGGACGGTGCGAGTTTTGCCGGGGTGGGCGCTGATACCCCATACGCGCAGCAGAAGCTCTTCTTGCGGAATGACGCGGTTGGGGTGGGTGAGAAAGTAGCGGAAGAGGTCAAATTCCTTTTCGCTCAGAGTGATGGGGGTGCCATCGTCGGCTGTGGTGCTGCGGGTGGTGGGGTCGAGCTTGCCGCCGGGGAATAGGAGTGTGGTGCCGGCTGCTCGCTGGCGGCCGGGGGAGCGCCGCAGGACCGCTGCAATGCGAGCCAGCAGTTCAGCAATGCTGAAGGGCTTGACAACATAGTCGTCCGCTCCGAGTTCCAGTCCTTTCACGCGGTCTTGTTCTTCGCCGTGTGCGGTGAGGATGATGCTGGGGATACCCGGGCACTCCTTGCTCATGATACGCAGTAGCTGGAAGCCGGTGAGCTGGGGCATATTGACATCGAGCAACGCTAAATCTACCTCGCGGGTGAGCAGAAGCTCCAGCGCGCGGCGCCCGTCTTCGGCCGCCAGCACATCGTAGCCGGCACCGGTCAGGGTGTCGGTCAGTGCCTGCCGAATCGGTGTGTCGTCTTCAGCCACCAGTATGCACCTGTCGTTCATTACTCCTATCCTACCATAGCCGGCAGCCGCCATCAAGGAAAATGCCCGCTTGTTACGCAATTGTGACACAAATCGCGCATCGGAAAGGAGTAATCATGGTCATGGGGTAATTTGCCAATCTGCTTCATTCTCATCCTATAGAGCTGCCAAATAATGTTTAGGAATTGCCGGGGCGAATTACCGTTAATCTGGGTGCTACCTCTCTCCGTCACCCCGCTGAAGCGGGGCTTTTCTTCTTTTTTGTCCCCTACCACGGGCTACGCTCGCCTTGCTCGCTTACCCATGGCTAACATTCCGTCGCCCTAGCGGGCTCATGAATTCGGCGCCTATGGTGCAGGGGGGGGTATCTATCTTGCACCCAACAAACGTTTCGCTCCATTGTCATCTCTATGACTGCTTTATGAGACGGCAATGAATCTGCTTCAAAAACAGATTTTTGTGGTTAAAGGGCTTGACGCTACCGGGAAAAACGGGTAGAGTTGAGGGCGGCAATATAAGTTCTCTTATTTCTCGGCGATGTAGCGTTCAGCAAGCAAAACGGGTGATAGAGCAAAAAATCATATATTTACTCATGAAACGTATGCTCTCAATGTTGGCATGCTATGTACGCTTGTGGTGATGAGAGGTAAAAAGGTATTGAGTTATGTGGATTAAAGCCGGAGAGGTGATAGAATTGCCGCAGGTCGGGGAGTGGAGCCGGCCTGAGGACGTGGAGGCTTATGCCGTAGCTTGTATCGAAGCGGTCAAGCTGCGGGGCTGGTGCTTTGTCTGGGATCGCGCTGTGCGCCGCCTAGGGTGTTGCGATGCCCGCAAAAGGCAGATTTCTCTCTCCCGTTACTTTGTGGAGTATTATTTGCCTCGCGATTGTGAGAAGATTCGGCGTACTATTCTGCATGAGGTGGCTCATGGGTTGGCTGTGATGCATCACAGCGAGCTGGGGCACTGTGGGTGGTGGGCATTTTATTGCCATCTACTGGGTATCCCCGGCGAAAAAGCGCGTTGTAAGTGTGACGATTTTGCCCCGGCAAGCAAGCGGCGTGCATCGGGCTACGTGCTATGCCACCGTGACACCGGCGAGGTGTTTCGCCGCTATCGCTCCAAACCTCGGCGTTCTCCCGAGGCACTTGCGCGTGTCTACATTCGGGGGCGTAAGGAGGAGACCCTTGGTAAGCTGGTGGTTCGCAAAGAAGAGACCGCGGAGTTGTGATAAAGTTTTGCGTTCGGTTATGATGCAAAATGTGTTGGAATAATTCGGAAGATGACAATTCCGCAGGATGAGTGCGAGATGCAGGCGAGAGGTTCGACGCGTGATGAGAATACAAAAAAGCGGTTGCCCCATGGGTAACCGCTTTTGTCATGAAGAGAAAACGGGGAGTTTATCCTTGGGAATTGTTGTGGTGATTGACGGCCCAGAGTTCGCCGAGCTTGTGGGAGTGGGCGATGGCTTGGGCGATGTAGCGCAGGGAGAGCTCAACCGCCGGTACAAGTTCATGCCCCATGGAGAGGTGGGCGGCGATGGCGCTGGAAAGGGTGCAGCCGGTGCCGTGGGTGGAGATGCCCAGAGTGCGGGGGTGAGACCAGCGGTGGGCGGTGCCGTCTTTGAGGATGAGGATGTCGGTGCAGGTGTTGCCGCCTAAGTGGCCGCCCTTGGCCAGGACGGCGCAGTTGTAGCGGTTGGCCAGGACAAGGGCTGCTTGTTGGAGCTCATCGGCGGTGCTGATGGGGGTATCAGTGCCGAGGAGTCGCTGCAGTTCGTCCAGATTGGGCGTAAGCAGAGTGGTGCGCGGCATGAGGCTCTGCTCGTAAACGCTGATGGCAGCCTGTAGGATAAGCGGCTCGCCAGCGGTGGCAATCATCACCGGGTCGACGACGATGGGACCGGTGAAATCGCGGAGCTCGGCTGTGACGGCTCTCACAATCTCGGGGCTGTAGAGCATGCCGGTTTTGATGGCTGTGACGGGGAAATGGCGCAGGCAGATACGTACTTGCTCCGCAACGAATTGCGGTTCCATGGGGACGATCCCTTCAACTTTGCCGGGGACTTCGCTCACGACGCAGGTGATGGCCGTGAGGGGGTAGCACCCGAGGGCGAAGCCGGCTTTCAGGTCGGCCTGTATGCCGGCACCGGCGGAGCAATCTGACCCGGCAATGCTGAGGTAGGTAGGCGTGCTCATGCCAAGGAGCTTTCGAGTGCAGATGCAACACGCAGGAGGTCGACCTCTGCAAAATGCTTACCGAGCAGCTGTACGCCGACGGGGCGGGCGCCCTCAGGCTGAGGACACGGCACCGAGATACCGGGAAGGCCTGCGAGGTTGGCCGGGATGGTGTATATGTCGGCAAGGTAGATTTGAAGCGGGGTGAGCTCCATGCCATGGAGCGCCGGTGCAGGGGTGGGAGCAACGGGGCCGAGGATGAAATCCACCTTCTCGAAGGCGGCTGCAAAGTCTTGTGCAACGAGGGCTCGCACTTTCTGGGCTTTGGCGTAGTAGGCATCGTAGAAGCCGCTGGAGAGCACATAGGTGCCCAGAATAATGCGGCGCTTTACCTCCGGACCGAAGCCTTCTGCACGGGAACGGCTGTAGAGGTCGTCGAGTCCGTTTGTGTCTTCGGCACGGTGGCCGTAGCGGATGCCGTCGAAGCGGGAAAGGTTGGAGGAGGCTTCGGCGCAGGCGATGATGTAGTAGGCTGCAACAACGGCTTCGGCATGCGGGAGGGAGATTTCCACGATTTCCGCTCCGAGTTCGGTGAGTTTCTGCACGGCAGTTTGCACGGCTGCGGTCACGGCGGGGTCGTTGCCTTCGGAGAGGTATTCTTTCGGCAGGCCGATGCGGATGCCTTTGATGTCCTGCCCGAGGGCGGAAGTGAAGTCGGCCGTGGGCTCCGTGGAGGAAGTGGAGTCCTTGGTGTCGTGCCCGCAAAGTGCATTGAGCAGGAGGGCAGCGTCTTCGACATTTTGGGTGAGCGGCCCGATTTGGTCGAGAGAGGAGGCGAACGCTACGAGGCCATAGCGGGAAACGCGTCCGTAGGTAGGCTTGAGGCCAACGATGCCGCAGTGGGAGGCGGGCTGACGAATGGAGCCGCCGGTGTCGGAACCGAGGGCGGCGATGGCCATGCCTCCGGCGACGGCGGCGGCAGAACCGCTGGAGGAGCCGCCGGGCACATGGCCGGGGGCGGCGGGGTTGTCAGTTGCACCATAGGCGGAGTTTTTTCCGAATGAGCCCATAGCGAACTCATCCATATTGGCACGGCCGAAGGGGATGGCGCCGGCTGCGCGCAGGCGGGTGACTGCGGTGGCATCATAGGGCGAGCGGAAGTTTTCCAGAATACGTGAGGCGCAGCGAGTGGGGGCACCCTGTATGCAGATGTTGTCCTTGATGGCAATGGGGATGCCGCCGAGTGGGCGGGTTAAATCGGCCTTGGCCGCTGCGGCAAGAGCGGCGTCTTTGTCCCAGGAGATGTAGGCGTTGATGGAGGGGTTGTGTTCCTCCATGCTGCGGGAAACTTCTTCTACCAGTTCGGTGGGGGTGATGGCGCCCGTGGTGAGTTGTTTGCGCCAGTGAGATATGGAACCGTTGAGCATAGCGGGAAGGGGGCAGGGGATTAGTGGGCAGATTCGACAACTTTGGGGACGCGGAATTGGCCGTCTTCGGCTGCGGGGGCGTTGGCCAGAGCTGCTTCGTTGCTCAGGCTCGTGCCGGGGATGTCCTCGCGCACGGCATCGAACACGGGCAGGGGGTGGTACATGGGGGGCACGTCGGTGGTATCCCACTGCTCCAGCTGGGCCACATGAGCCAACACTTGGTTGAGGTCTGCCGAGAAGCTCTCCGTTTCTTCGGGAGTGAGGCTGAGTTTTGCCAGCCTGGCGATGTAGGCTACATCAATGTTGGGTTGCTCCATGGTCGTGTTAGTGATTGAGAATGTAGATGCAGAGGCTGTAGATGCCGTAGATGGATGCAACGAGGGCCGCCAGCAGGATGAGGTTCTCGCCCAGCACATTGCGGGTGTGTGCTCCGCCTGCCTGTATGACGACGTGCTTGCGGCGGTTGCGGCGGCGCTTGGCAACGACTTCTTCATCCGGCCCAAGGGTATTATTCGGGCGTGCCCACTGGTCTTCGTAGTATTCGCGGTGGCGACGGAGCTCCTGCTCCTGTCGGTAGCGGGCTTCCTGCTCCATTAGCTCGAATTCTCTGCGGCGGTTTCTCGGGTCTCTTGCCATGGTGTGATATTGTAATCAGTTGGTAATGAGTATGTAGGCTGCCCAGCTGATGAGTATCAGCAGGAAAAGGGGGAGGTGGAAGGCAAGGCCTTTGGCCATCTCTTCCTTTAGTTTGCGCCAGGTTAGCTTGTCTTCGCGCACTTCGCCCGGCTTGGTAAGCATCACGTCTGTGTGACGGTACTTTTTGCCCATGGCGTAGGCTTCCTCAAAATCGTTCTCCGCGCGGTCGAGTTTGGGGACGGCATCTCGCAGACGCTCGGAGACGCCTTCCGGGGGCCACATTTGGGGCTGAAGGGCGGAGAGTACCTTCAGGTGGCTCTTGAAGCATTCGCAGACGTGTTCGAGCTCCTGTTGTTCGTTGCTCATGGATTCCAATTCGCGCTCGATGCGACGCACGGAGTTGTGAATCTTTTGCCCAAGCTCGTTGAGGTCGGCATTGAAATGAGCTTTGCGCATGGTGCTTTGCTCCAGCACTCTGCTTTGGCTTTCGGATTGGAGTCTTTGCTGCTCATAGAGTTCGGCCTGCATGCGCAGCTTTTCAACCTGCTCGCGCACACGCTCGGGAGAATGCATTTCGCCATCCGCCGCATGTGGGTTGAGCTCCATCTGGCGGTATGGTTGTTGTGATCTGGTGTCCAATGCAGGCATAATCCTCCCTATGTGTTGCTGATTTTTGTAAGGAAAAGTTAAACAAAATCGGGGCTCTTGTCAAGATAATATCTCGTTTGCAGGCAAATTTATTTAACTTGGCTAAAATAAAATCCTCCGACCAAGGAGCTTGGACGGAGGATTTTGGGCATACGGGCGACGGGAATCGAACCCGTGTCTCATGCTTGGGAAGCACGCGTCCTACCATTGAACGACGCCCGCATAATAAGAAGACGGGCAGATTCTACTTATTTGGGGCAAAAATGTCAAGCGGAAAATAAAAAATGATAAAAAATAATTTTTTTGCTTGCATTTTGTGAAAATTCAGGTAGAGTAATCGCAGATGCCTGATGCGGGTATAGCTTAATGGTAAAGCTCCAGCCTTCCAAGCTGATCATGCGGGTTCGATTCCCGCTACCCGCTTGCAGCAAAAACCTATTGACGCGTATGAAAGTATTCAGTATTGCACTTGCCCTTCTGATGGGAGGGTTGTTTATCCCAGAGAGCTTCGCCTCAACGGCGAGGACGACAGCTGTTGCGATGGCTTCCGAGGGCTCCAAGGCTTCTCTGGGTGCTATTTGCAATGAAGTTTACAAGGCTGTGAAGGCTCAGCCTGATCAGGCTGCTGAGATTTATGAGGAGGTAATCAGCCAGCGTACGACATGGAAAGCCAGCCAGCTGGCCGCGATTTTCCGCTCGGTGCTTCTGGCTCGTCCTGACCTGCGAAAAGGATTGTCCGGTTGGGTTCGCTCCTATCGCGGCGGTAAGGATGCAAAGGATGGTAAGGGTGGTTACGATTATCCTGCCGGTGTGGACCCGGAATTGGTAGATATGATTAATTCGCTTTATCAGGCTTCTCTCGAGGACGGTGTGCCCGAGATGACTGTGAACGAAATTATGACGGATCCGGGCTATGTGCCCCCCATGCCCCCTGTCCCGGAGCATATTGATCTGATTGTGACGCCTGGTGACACTAGCGTAAACCGTTAATAAACGATTATGAAGTCTGCTATCTATAAAGCTCTCCTGATCGGCGGTGTGTTTGCACCGTCTGTTTACGGCCTTTCTCTTTACGATACGTCGCCCATGATTGGGGTGCCGGAGTCGTATGCTATCCGTTATCGCGCTTACGTCAATGTGGGCTATGATGATAACGTGCACAGCTCTCCCAATGCTGAAAGCGGTGCTTTCGTGAAGTTTGGTGTTGGCGCTTCGTATGCTGACTATGAGTCCGTGTCGAAGCTTTCCTACAATGTTCAGCTTGGTGCCCAGATTTATGACAAGGGCTCACACGGCACGAATGACCAGATGTTCTCGGATGCATCCCTTAATGCAACGTATAGCCGTTCGCTCGGGGCTGCGAGTTCCTACACGCTTTCCATGCATGTGTCGTACCGTCCGGATCCTGACTATTCGCATGCGTTTACTGGTGCGTATGCTCACGGCGACTGTCTGAACTGGCACATCCGTAACACTTATTCGGAAGGTATTGATGAGCGTTGGTCCTGGAATGCTTCCGTGGGCTTTAGCGGCAGCATGTATACGGATTCTGCGTACAGCTACGATGACCGTTATTATGCAACGCTTTCCATGGGGCTTGCCTACGTGGCTGATGAGAGAACAACGTATGGTGTCAATCTTTCCTATCGTTACGATTTCCGTGACGAGGGCGCCAATTCAGAGAACGTCTACCTTAACGGTTATGTGCGCCATACTCTCAGCCCGGTGTCCTCTTGCTACCTTGCTGTAGGTGTGCAGGCCAAGACAATGGGTGGCAGCACGGATATGTACCCCACGCTGTCCGCTTCTTATCGCCGAACCCTTTCCGAAGGGCTTAGCGTGGAGGCTTACACGTCCTATGATAATGAGAACGTGAACTCCTACTACAAGCCAACGCGAGCCAACTATCGCTCTGTCGCAACATGGCGTATCGGCACTCGTTTCAACTATGCCTTTACTCCGACAGTGAGCTTCCAGTGGGGCGCTTCGCTTGTGCAGACAAACTATTCTAAGGGTACACACGGGCTGGCCTCCTCGGATCGCACTCTGTGGTCTGCCTATGTGGGCATGCGATATGTCTTCACTGAGTCTCTTGTGGGTAATGTACAGTATACCTACACTTCCAGTGATTCGTCTTACAGCTACGACAGGAATGTAATCTCGGCTGGTTTGGAATACAATTTCTAATGTGAAATGTTAATTTTCGGGCAGTACTCCGGTCTTGTATAGCTGGAGACTGCCCATTTTTTTTCGTGAATTATGGTGGATAATGTGGTTCAGTCAAAGCAGTCGGAAGCAGTTCTGCATGCGCAGGATTATCTTCAGATTCTTCGTACTCGTTGGAAGCAGGCTTTCTTGGTGTTCTTCCTCATCTTTGTGAGTTGCGCTCTGATAACAAAAATGATGACGCCTAGGTATACGAGTACCATGCGTTTTGAAATCAAGCAGCCTCGCGACCTTATCAATTTGGCTGTGGGTGGCGATGCCAACCCGATTCAGATTGACGCAACGGGGTATGATTACATGACAACGCAGTTCCAGCTGCTTGTGTCGGAACAGAATCTGATTGCAATTGCCAACAAGCTTGATTTGCCCAACGAGCTGGAAACAAGCGAGAAGGGGGTGGCTTCCATTCTGTTGAATTCCATTAAGGTAGTGCCTGTGCTGGGTACGAACCTGGTGGATGTGATTGTGACGTATCCTGATCCTCGTCTGGCTCAGCGTATTTGTGAGGCGGTGGCTGTGTGCTACAAGGAGCTCCGCGAAGAGAAGGAGAGTGCGCTTATCAATGAGGCTATTAACAAGCGCTTTGAGGTGCTGCGCTCACGTCAGGATGAACTGGAGCGCAAGGCTGATGTCGTGCGTCAGTATATCCGCTCCGGTAAGTATCTGAATAATATCTGGTCGCATGATGGACGCATTGCACCGGTATCGACAGCCGCTGAAGAACAGGCTCTTAATCAGCTCAATAATTCGCGCCTGAGTCTGCAATCAGAAATTTCGCAGATGACTGTGCATGTCGGCAAGCTGCAAACACTGAAGGATAAGGATTTGCTGAGCTATGTGACGCGTACCGGTCTGCTTTCTGCCGAGTCATACAGCTCTGCCCGCGTTCGCGAGCTGAATGAGGCATACCGAAACGAGGAGGAGCTTTGGGGGCAGAAGTTGATTGCCGGTTACGGTGAGGCTCACCCGATTATGAAGAGTCTGGCCGAGCAGCATAAGAGCACCGAAACGCAGCTTTATGCCGAGCTCGTGGGTATGCGTGATGCCATGCATGACCAGTTGGAAGTGAAGAAGGCTGAATTAGTCGAAATTGAGAGTCGCTGCACCACTGCTCGCAATAAGCTGCGCGAAAAAACGCTGGAAGACCAGAAGGTGATGGTGGCGTTGCAGGAGTACAGCGCTGAAAAATCTCGCTATGATAAACTGGAGAACGACTATATCGTGGACAGAATGCGCCTGATGGCTCCTCGTCAGACGATTGAGGTGTACACGGAGGCCAGTTTGCCCGGTGCTCCCAGTAGCCCCAAGTATAAGGTCAACCTGATTATCGGTGCTGTTGTCGGTCTGATTGCTGGGTTTGTTGTGGCGGTGCTGTTCAACTATTTTGATACCTCGGTCAAATCTCTCGAAGAGGCTGAGAAGCATCTGGGGCTTCCGGTGCTCGGCGTTATTCCTCAGGATGCCGGCTTGCTGGCACTGACCGGCGGCGATAGCCCTGATGCCGAGGCATACCGTATTCTGCGTACGAATGTTGAGCTGAAGAAGTCTCTCTTTAAGGTTCGTACGTTTGCTGTGGTATCGGCTAATGCCGGTGAAGGTAAGACAACGACGCTGTGTAATCTGGCTTATGTGTTCGCCAGTGCCGGTTACAGCACACTGATGGTGGATGCTGATATGCGTCGCCCCCGTCTTGACCGTTACTCAGAGATTGAGTCAGAAGTGGGCCTTTCTAATTACCTTACGAGCGATATGTCTCTGAAGGATGTAGTAGTTAAGACCCAGACGCCGAATCTTTACCTGCTGCCTGCCGGTCCCTTGCCCAATGACCCCTCCGGTGTGCTGGGCTCATACCGCATGACGCAACTGCTGGGTGAGGTGAGCAAGCGCTTCGATATCGTGCTGTTCGACTCTCCTCCTGTGCTTGGCGTAAGTGATTCATCGCTGCTTGTCAGCAAGGTTGATGCCTCCCTCATTGTGCTGCAGCCCCGAAAGATGCCGCTCAAAGCATTGCTGCGTACCAAGTCCATTATTCAGAATGTGGGTGGGCAGATTATGGGGCTAGTCATGAATAATGTGGATATTAGTGCCGATACGCAGTATCAGTACTACACAACATATTATTCGTACTATACGAATGATAAGTCCCGCAAGGAGCCGGTAGATCTCAGGCCGGAAAAGCGCTCGACTGCTACAGCGGATGAGGTGAAGTCTGAGCTTGCTGCTGCAACAAAGGAGGGTAATACCGATAATGAATTATACTAACCTTTATAGGATAATGATGAAGCAAAGTATTAAGATGTTGCTGGGATTGCTGCTGGCCTTTGTGTCGGCGGGCGTTGTGACAGCCCAGGAGTGGGATGAAGGGATGGATGCCGAGCCGCGCGCAAGAAAGGGTGGTTTTGTGGTGCTGAAGTTTCGTGATATTCCAGCTGACGATAAGCCTAATGTAGAGGGCGAATATCAGATTAGCAACGACGATGGGACGATTAATCTGCCTTATCTCTCGCGTGTTCGTGTAGCCGGAAAGACGGCACGACAGCTTGAGGATATGATTCGCAGAATGTACGTTGATAAGAAGATATATTCTCGTCCTATCGTGCACGTAGTCGTGGGCGATGGCTCGGACTCCAAGGCTTTGGTGCAACGCCGAATTATTGTAACCGGGTATGTGGCCGCCAAGAAGACGGTGCCGTACCGACCGGGTATTACGCTCATTCAGGCGTTGCTGGAGTGTGGCGATATCACGGCGCATGGCTCTCGACGTGTGAGCGTTAGCCGTAATGGGGTGACTCGCACTTACGATTACTTCAGTGCAAAGGATAGAGCGTTGCGTTTGCGCCCTAACGATGAGGTGTTGGTGCACAAACGTGGGCCATTTGAGTCGCGTCCTGATACGCTTTTGCCGTAAAATAAGTTATCCGGGCCTCGCCGATTGTGAACCGGTGAGGCCTCTTTTATTTTTAGCATCCGGGATGAAGACCTCTAAAACCGCGCTGATTTTGAGTGTCGGGTATGGTGCAGGGCATCATGCCGCTGCGGGAGCTGTAGCAGAGGAGTTGCGGAGCCGAGGGTGGAATACGAGGGTGGAAGATCCGTGTCTGTTGGCTCATCCCCATATTTTTTCCTGGACTCAGTGGTTTTACAATTTTTGTGTACGGCGAGCGCCCTGGCTTTGGGCTGTGACGTATGCGCAGACTGATACTGCGGATTGGTCTGCGAAGGCTCACGCGCCTGTTTTCCAAGGTGTGACTGATGTTGTAAGCGCCTTGGTGCAGGAGGAGATGCCGGATGTAATTATTTGCACCTATCCTCTTTATGCTCACATGTTGGATGCCTTGGCAGCAGAGGGGAAACTGGCGGTTCCCTATGCCGTTGTGGTAACGGATTCTTTGGAAATCAGCCGTCCCTGGATGGTGAATCAGGCGCCTCTGATATGTTTGCCGGATGATTATTCGTTGCAAAGGGTAAGTGAGCGCTATGCGCTGATGCCTCAGCGGCTTGTGTCAACGGGATTTCCCGTGAGACGTGCCTTTGCCGCGTTGGGGGCTTCCCGAGAATTGCCGACTCGTGATAACTTGCGCCTGGTATATGGAGCGTATGCATCTATGACCCGCGTGCGACAGGATTTGACGGCTCTTGTTGCGGCGTATCCTGAGGCTTACCTTACCGTCATAGCCGGTAAGAGAAAGGATGAGTTGGAGGAGTTCGCATCTTCTCGAGTGACGCTGATAGAGAGAAGTGATGATATGCCTTCGCTTTTTGCCTCGGCGCATTTCTATATCGGTAAGGCCGGAGCGGCAACTGTTTTTGAGGCATACGCATCGCGGCTTCCCGTTATCGTGAATTATACTCTGCCCGGACAGGAGCAGGGGAATCTGGAGTTGTTGCTTTTGGACGGTGCCGGGGTTACTGCCCGTACCGCTGCTGATTTGGTGGCTCAGATTAACAAGCTACTTCGGAATGGTGCTGCCGGGTGGCGGCGTATGCAGGCCGCTATGGAGGATTCCGGCAGAGAGGGCGGCGCAGCTCGCATAGTGGATGCTCTGGAGTCTAAATTTATATATCAATGTAACGAAGAAAATGACGCTTCTTATAGATAACTCTAACACGCGTACAAAACTGGCGTTTTCTGTTAATGGGGAGCTCACTTCCGAACTGTTTGTCATACCGACTGCCGAGCTGACTGCGGATCGCTTGCGAAAAGAGCTGCGTGGGTATACTATCGAGAACGTGCTGGTTTGCTCCGTGGTGCCGTCTGCCATGAGTGAAATCCGTTCAGCGTTCGAGGTGCCTGTTGAGTTTTTGCGTGTGGTTGAGGGACTGGCGGCGGATTTCAGGTATGAAACGCCTGCAACATTGGGAGCTGACAGGGTGGCTAATGTGTTGGGTGGAGTGGAAAAGGGGCGTTTTCCTTTTGTGGCGGTCGATTTGGGGACGGCTGTGACGTTTGACGTAGTGGTTCCCGGAAATCGTAAGCCTTGTTTTATTGGGGGGAGTATTGCGCCGGGGCTTGCCGCGATGAATCAATATCTTTCCTCGAAAACAGCCATGCTACCTGAGGTAACAGTGTCTGCGCCATGTCCGGCAATAGGCGGCAGTACGGTTGCAGCATTGCAGTCGGGGTGTTTTATCGGTTTTTGCGGGATGGTACGCGAAGTTCTGCTGCGCATCGAAAAAGAGCTGGGAAAACGCCCCTACGTTATTGCAACAGGCGGCGATGCTGCTTTGCTTGCCAGTGAGTTGAATGTATTTGATGAGGTGGACACACTCCTCACGTTCAGGGGGCTTAATGCTGCATGCCGAAACTTTTTCTGATACTTTTTTGGCTCGGGCGCAAATTTTTGTTGCATCTCGAGTTAAGTTGAGGTATTATAGGGGCACCTTAAAAACTAGTCACATCTTATGTCCGACAGCATTGAAACACAGGTAAAGGAAATCATCGTCG
>JAUNRE010000131.1:607-4553 GCA_030535795.1 Akkermansia sp. | reverse complement strand
TAAATTGTAGATTGTCAATTTACATTATTCCTGCTTATCCGCGGGGGAGATAAAGCCTGCGAATATCTTGCAGGTGGCCGGCATGACGAACAGGTTGAGGATGGTGGCGCTCACCAGGCCGCCGAACTGCACAATAGCCAGCGGGGCGAGCAGTTCACCACCGGGCTGATCTTTGGCCCAGATGAGCGGCAGAAGGCCCAGGATGGTGGTGAGCGAGGTCATCATGATGGGAATGACACGCTCGGTGGAGCCGGCACGGATGGCATCCTCGGCGCTCATGCCGCTGAGTTCGAGCGAACGGTAGCGGTTGAGCAGGATGAGACCTGAGCGGATGGCAAAGCCCACCACCGTCACGAAGCCTACGATGGAGCTCACCGACAGGATGGGGTGAATATACCCGCCGGCGAGCACCGAACTGACCGTCTCAGGCGAGGCCAGGAACACGGCGATGATGCCGCCCACCAGACAGAGCGGAATGTTGATGAGCGTGACCATGGCGCGGCGCACGCTGCCCAGCGAGCTGGAGAGCAGCAGCACGATGAGCACGCACACAATACCGCCCATCACATACAGGCGGCGGCCGGCCTCCTCGCGGCTCTTGATGGTGCCGGCGTATTCCACCGAGCAGCCGAGGGCATTCATGGCGGGGTCGAGCTGCTCGCGGCAGGCCTTGGCAAGGTCGCCCAGGTTGCTGTCGGGCGAGGGGTTGCAGGAAATCATGGCCTTGCGGCGGGAGTTGTCGCGCAAGATGAGGTTTGTTGTCTCGGCGCGGTAAACATGAGCCACCTCGCCCAGGGGAACCTTCTTGCCGCCGGGAGCCACCAGCTGCAGGTTGCGCACGTCATCCATGCTGCGGCGCAGGTCGGCGTCGAGTCGCAGCACCACATCCCAGTGGTCGAGGTTGCGGATAATCTCGCCCACCTTCATTCCATTGAGAGCGGCAGACACCTGGTCTGCGGCATCGCCCATGGTGAGCCCGTAGGCTGCCAACACCTCGCGGTTGTAGTCCACATGGATGGTATCGACCATTACCTCGCGGTTGGCGCGGGCATCTGCCACTTCGGGCATGCCGGAAAGGATGTCGGCGGCCTTTTTCGCGGCGTTGCGAATCTGCGGCAGGTCGTCGCCGTATATGTTAATGGCAATCTCGGAGTTGGAGTTGGAGAGAGCCGAGCTGATGCGGTGAGCAATGGGGAAGCCAATCATACCGCTCACGCCGGGGATACCGCGCATGGCCTCCTTGAACTGCTCGCGCATGCGGCGCTGGTTCTTGCTGAGGTCCACACGCACCACGAGCTCACTGGCGCTCACGGGCTCGGCGTGCTCATCATTCTCTGCACGGCCGGTGCGCTGGGTGACGGTTTTCACGCCGTCTATCTGCTGCACCTTCTTCATCACCTGGCGGGAGATGCGCTCCGTCTCCTCCAGCGAGGTACCGGGCACGGCATTCACAAAGAGCGTGTAGCAGTCCTCATTGAAAGGCGGCAGGAAACTCGTGCCATAGGTACTGCCCAACCAAAGGGAAGCACCCGTGAGAGCCAGCAGCACGCCGAATATGCTCTTGGGCCGGCGCAGGCAGACATTGAGCACGGGGAGGTAAATGCGCTTGATGAGGCGCGAGGTAGCAGAATCGCCATCACGGCTCTGTGCCTTGCCTGCTTTGAACCACAGAATACAGAGTGTGGGAATCAGCGTGATGGCCACCAGCAGGGATGCCGCCAGAGCCAGCATGTAGGATATACCCAGCGGGCGGTAGAACTGCCCCTCGATACCGCTCAGGAACAGCAGCGGAGCAAACACCAGCAGAATGATGACCGAGGAGTAACTGATGGAGCTCACGATTTCGTTCTTGGCCTCCATCAGCACACGGTAGCGGCTCTTCTGCCTTTCCTTAGGCAGGGCAGCATTGCGGCTCAGGCTGCGCCAGGCTATTTCAACGAAGATGATGGAGTTATCGACGACATCACCCACGGCTACGGCCAGACCGCCCAGAGTCATAATGTTGACACCCAGCCCGAACACAGGGAAGAGCGCCATGCCGAACACCACCGAGAGCGGCATGCTGATAAGCGTAATCACGGCCGTGCGGAAATTGAGCAGGGTGAGCACAATCACCAGCACCACCACAATGGCGGCGATGATGAGGGTCTCCTTGCCATTCTCGAGCGACAGCTCAATGAAGTCGGCCTGGCGGTAGCCGTCGGCGTACAATTTCATGTTAGCGGGCAGACGACTGGCGGCAAACTCCTTCACAGCGGCATCGACCGCATAGGTCAGCTCCAGTGTGTTGGCACCGGGCACCTTCTGCACCGAGAGCACCACAGCCTCGCTGCCTGCATAGCCGGCGTTACCGCGGCGCGGGGCACCGTCTATCTTCACATCGGCCACGTCTTCCAGGCGCACCACGCCATCGGTGGGGTGGTCAGTGACGATAGCGCGGCGCAGGTGCTCGGGAGTGAACGCGCGGGTGTTCTGCTGCACGGGCAGCTCCACCCCTGCCACATCTTCCAGATACCCGGCGGGGATGCTGCTCTGGGCGGCTTCGACCGTATTCTTCAGGTCGGCGAAGCTCACACCGGCCTGGCGCATCTTCTCGGGGTCGTAGGCCACCCGGTACTCCGGCAGGCGCCCGCCCAGCACCGTGACCTGCCCCACACCGGGGATGGCCAGCAGGCGGTTGCGCAGCTCGAACTCCGCCACGCGGCGCACCTCGAGCGGGTCGGCGGTCTTGTCGCCCTGCAAAGCCAGCACCATGATTTCACCGGTTACGGAAACAATGGGAGCCATTTCGGTCTCGACCTGCTCCGGCAGGTTTTCACGCACCGTTGCGAGGCGCTCCGATACAATCTGACGAGCCAGATAAATATCCGTTCCCCAGTCGAAATCCACCCATACGAAGGACAAACTGGTACCGGAGGATGAAGCCACATTGCGCACACCGGGTGTGCCCTGCATGGCTGATTCGAGCGGAATGGAGACGTACTGCTCCACCTCCTCGGCAGACAGGCCGCCTGCCTCTGTCTGAATGGTGACACGCGGCTGCTTAAGCTCAGGGAACACGTCCACCGGCAGCGTAGCCACCAGCCAGGCACTTACCACAGCCAGCACCAGGCTGATGAGCACCACTGTGATGCGGTTCTTAAGACAGAATGATAACAATGCATTCATGAGCAACTGATAACTCAGATTTTACAACTCATTATTCGTACTCAAACGTCGGCATTCGGACTTCTCAATGGTCTTCCCCTTCGTGGAACTTGCCATCGGCATGGAAATGGCCGGCCTTTTTCTTCTGCCCTTCACCGGGGATGATGTACTTGAGCTCATAGCCGCCTTTGACCACAATCTTCTGCCCCGGGGTCAGCCCGCTCACCGGGGTCATCCCTCGGCGGCTGGTGCCGGCCTGTACCTTCATCATGGCAAACTTGCCCTCGCCTACCTCCACAAACACCACATCGTCCACACCCACCTTCACCACGGCGGAATCGGGTATGGAGATTTTGCCGTGCTGCTCGCAGGCATCGTACAGGTCGATGCGGCAAAGCTGCCCGGGCTGAACATTGGCCGGTATTGTCTCGGGGTTGAAGTACAGCTCGCGGGTGCGGGTGGTGGCATCCACCTCCTCCGCCAAGCGCCAGGTACCCTTCACGGCGACCTGCTCGCGGCCGGCCGGAATGGTGGCGCGCACGGCGCTGAAATGCGGCACATCGGAGCCGTAAATCGTGGTGGCTATTTCCATTTCGGCCAGATTGCTCATGGAGACGATAGGCTTGCCCTGCTCGCCCCAACTGCCCTGCGTCACGCCTACGTTGCGCACGGTTCCATCCGTCTCGGCGCGCACTTCCAGCACCGTCAGGCCGTCCTGTTGCTTCAGCTCACCGCCCAGGGTGAGCATGCTCAGGCGCGCCTCGACGGCGGTGAGCTCGGCCTGCTGGCGCGTGAGCTC
>JAUNRE010000131.1:0-597 GCA_030535795.1 Akkermansia sp. | reverse complement strand
GGTGCGCAGGCGGTGCCGGGCGTGCACGGCCCGCTCGTAGCTCAGGCGCACCTGGCGCGTGAGCTCGGCCTGCTTGTTGGCCAGCTCCACCTCCAGGTCCTTGTTGCGGGTACCGGCAGTGGCCAGCTCGGCCTTGCGTTGCTCAAGCGTGGCAATTTCGCTCTTGCAGCGCTGCATCTCGGCGTTGATTTTGATGACCTCGGCCTCTTGTTCCATGATATCGGGGCTTTGCAGCGTGTAGAGCAAGTCCCCCTTCTTCACCGCCTGGGCGGATTTGACATGCAGCGTGATACGGCCGCCACAGGGCAGTGCATAGGTGCGCATGGCGTGATCGGGCGTGGTAAGGAAGCCGTAGAGGGAGTGTACCAGCACCTCGGTGAGCTCGGGTACGGTCTCGATGCGCATATTCATGAGGTCGCGCGCACGGGCGTCGGCCTCCACGATAACCACGTCGCCTCCGCAGCTTTCGCCGGGAGCATGCTGATGCCCGGCGTGGTCGTGGTCGTGATTGCACCCGGGGCCGTGCTGATGCTCCTGCGCGGGGGCAGCGTGGTCGTGATTGCACCCGGGGCCGTGCTGGTGCTCCTCGGCCTTACT
>JAUNRE010000130.1 GCA_030535795.1 Akkermansia sp. | reverse complement strand
AGCAACGCGAGCGTCGCCCGTGGTTGGGAACAAAAATGAAAAAAAAGCCCCGCTTTAGCGGGGTGACGGAGAGCGGTGGTACCCTAATTAACGGTATTTCGCCCCGGCAATTCCTAAACCTTTTTTCAAAGAAAATCTTCCATACATCCGGCAATCATGCGCTATAGAGGCGCGTTATCGAGCCTCTATGGGATGACAACGATGATATTTTTTAGAATCTTTATAAAAATTCTTTGTTTCTTCTTGACTCCGGTGGCGAAAACAGTTAGTATCTGTACACGGAGAAGTATCCGGAAATTTCACTCACACCATTAGAATTTATGACTACTGAAACAGAAACACCGGTAAATCCCTGGGAGGGATTTAAGGGCGGCGTATGGACAGAGTCCATCAACGTACGCGATTTCATTCAGCAGAACTACACCCCCTACGAGGGCGATGGTTCGTTCCTTGCAGGTCCTACATCCCGCACCAATGATTTGTGGGATGAGGTGAAGGACCTCATGAAGAAAGAGATTGACGCCGGTGGTCTGCTTGATGCCGACACCGAGGTGGTATCCACCATCGTCTCCCACGCTCCCGGTTACATCGACAAGGAAAAGGAGCAGATTGTGGGTCTGCAGACAGATGCTCCGCTGAAGCGCGCTCTGATGCCCTTCGGCGGTCTGCGCATGGCTCAGAAGGCTCTGGAGTCCTACGGCCTGCAGATGTGCCCGCACACTGCTGAGTTCTTCGGTCGCATTCGCAAGACTCACAATGAAGGCGTGTTCGATGCCTACACCAGCGACATTCGCGCGGCTCGCTCTGCCGGTATCATCACCGGTCTGCCCGATGCATACGGCCGTGGCCGTATCATAGGTGACTATCGCCGCGTGGCTCTGTATGGCACCGACAAGCTCATCGCAGCCCGTCGCAAGGATTTGAAGGAGCGTGAGGCCGGTGTGATGAACGAGGCCACTATCCGCCTGCGCGAGGAGATGAACGAGCAGATTCGCGCGCTCGATGAGCTGGCTCGCATGGGCCAGAGCTATGGTTGCGACCTGAGCCGCCCTGCGGAGAACTCCCGTGAGGCTGTGCAGTGGACCTACCTTGGCTATCTCGCTGCGGTGAAGGAGCAGAACGGCGCTGCCATGTCCCTGGGGCGTGTATCTACGTTCCTGGACATCTATTTCGAGCGCGATCTTGCCAACGGCACCATCACGGAATCCGAGATTCAGGAGCTGATGGATCACTTTGTGATGAAGCTGCGCATGGTACGCTTCATTCGTACCCCCGAGTACAACAGCCTATTCTCCGGCGACCCCACCTGGGTAACGGAATCCATAGGCGGCATGGGCGAGGACGGTCGTACACTGGTGACCCGCAGCTCTTTCCGCATGCTCCAGACTCTCTACAACCTGGGGCCGGCTCCCGAGCCGAACCTCACGGTGCTGTGGGCACAGGGGCTGCCCGAGGGCTTCAAGAAGTTCTGCGCCAAGGTATCCATTGAGACTTCCTCCGTGCAGTATGAGAATGACGACCTGATGCGCCCGTACTGGGGCGATGACTACGGCATTGCCTGCTGTGTGTCCGCCATGCGTATCGGCAAGCAGATGCAGTTCTTCGGCGCCCGCGCTAACCTGGCCAAGTGCCTTCTCTACGCTCTCAACGGCGGTATGGACGAGGTGAAGGGCAAGCAGGTGACTCCCCCCGCTCCCCGCTACGAGGGTGAGTATCTGGAGTACGACAAGGTGATGGAGCTCTTCAGCAACATGCAGGACTGGCTCGCCAAGACCTATGTGGATGCCCTCAACATCATCCACTACATGCACGACAAGTACTGTTACGAGCGTATCGAGATGGCTCTGCACGACCCCGAGATTCTGCGCACGATGGCCTGCGGTATCGCCGGTCTGTCTGTGGCAGCCGACTCTCTGTCCGCTATCAAGTACGCCAAGGTGAAGGCTATCCGCAACGAGGAGGGGCTCATCGTGGACTTCGAGACCGAGGGCGAGTTCCCCTGCTACGGCAACAACGACCCGCGCGTGGACGACATCGCCTGCGACCTTGTCACGAACTTCATGAACAAGATTCGCAGCCTCTACACCTACCGCGACTCTCTGCCCACGCAGTCCGTGCTCACCATTACCTCCAACGTGGTATACGGCAAGAAGACCGGCAACACCCCCGACGGCCGCCGTGCCGGCGAGCCCTTCGCCCCGGGTGCCAACCCCATGCACGGCCGCGACAAGAACGGCTCCGTGGCTTCCATGCTCTCCGTGGCCAAGCTTAACTACGACGACAGCCAGGACGGCATCTCCTACACATTCTCCATTGTGCCCGGCGCGCTGGGTAAGGAGGACGAGGAGCGCCGCACCAAGCTGGTGAGCCTGCTGGATGCCTATTTCGCCGCTACCGGCCACCACATCAATGTGAACGTGCTGGAGCGCGAGACTCTCATTGATGCCATGGAGCACCCCGAGAAGTACCCGCAGCTCACCATCCGCGTGTCCGGCTACGCCGTGAACTTCATTAAGCTCACGCCCGAGCAGCAGCGCGAAGTCATCTCCCGTACTTTCCACACAAAGTAAAATACGAAGGACGAGGTACGAAGTACGAATTTTAAAATAAGGCTCGCTGTGAGCTCGCAGGGTTTTCGGCTCAGCCGTCCCCTGCGAGCGCAGCGAGCCGAACGTCAGGCTTCAACCTTCGGAAATCGTCCTTTGTACTTCTATTATGTCTTTTTCTACTGCCACTTCCTCACCACTCGGCTTAGTTCACTCGGTCGAGTCCTGCGGTACGGTAGATGGGCCGGGAGTGCGCTTTGTACTTTTTCTCAGCGGCTGCAGCCTGCGCTGCCGCTATTGCCATAACCCCGATGCCTCCTATGTGCGCCGCGGCAAGGAACGCTCTGCGGAGGATGTGCTCGAGGAAATCAGCCGCTATGCTGCCTTCATGAAGGCAGCGGGCGGTGGGGTAACCATCAGCGGGGGCGACCCTCTCTTTCAGCCGCACTTTACCCGCGCAATTCTGCGGGGCTGCAAGGAGCAGGGGCTTCACACCTGCATCGATACCTCCGGTCATCTGGGCGTGAATGTTGATGACGCCATGCTGGCTGATATTGACCTTGTATTGCTGGATATCAAAGCCTGGGATCCCGAGGTATATCAATCCCTGGTCAAGCAGCCCCTGCAACCCACACTCGATTTTGCCGAGCGTCTGGCTGCTGTCGGCAAGCCCGTGTGGCTTCGCTATGTGCTGGTACCCGGTATTACCGACAATCTCGCCGACGTGGAAAAGCTGGCTCGCTATGCCGCAGGCCTCGGCAATGTGCAGCGCGTGGATGTGCTGCCCTTCCACCAGATTGGCCGCTACAAGTGGCAGGAACTGGGGCTGGACTACACCCTAGCCGATGTCGAGCCCCCCGAGCAGGCGCTCACCGACGCCATCCGCGCTATTTTCCGGGCAAACGGCTTTGCTGATTGCACATATTGATAAAGACTGTTTATAGGGAGGTCTCGGTTTTCCGTCACCCTGCCAAGGCGGGGCTCTGTTCATTTTTAGCGTCCTACACAGGGCTTGGGCTTCGAGTCTCACTTCGTTCGCTTTCTATGCCCACACATGTAGGGAATAATGGACAAATCTTGCACGAAAACGGCAGGAAAGTGAGGGCTCAGACATTTACGCTTGCTCTCAGCGGGGAGATTTGGTAGACTGAGGGCGCTCAACCCAATTCATATCCCATGTCTGAGAAAAGGAACCTTCGTTTACTGGCCCGCCCGTCAATGGCAGGGACTCTGATTTTGCTCTTTTTATTGTTAGTTTGGTTGCATGGTGTTTATTTTACGAGTGGGGGATGGTGGCGCTGGGGGCTGCACGCCATGGGAGCTGTAGTGGTTGTGTTGCTGCTGTGGAGACGGGAGCGGCGTCATCTGCTGGCACTGGTTGCTGGGGTGGCTTTGTCGGATCTTGCCTATCTGGTGACGCAGGAACGGATTGTAGGCAGTCTACGTATGAGCCATCCCGAGATAGAAATGTGCGTGTATGAACCCGAGTGGGGCGGGCGGTGTATCAGCCCGTTGTCCTTGGTTCCAGCTGAGAGAATCGGAAGCGCTGTCGTCTTTCCCACTTCGGCGGTAGAACGCTATGTTCGCCTGAGCATCAGCACGTTGTTGTGTCTGGGGCTACTGGTGCCTCTGGCCACGCGCGGAGGGTGCACGCAAGCCGCTGCTGAAAATCAGGATTCTGAATCTGATTCCGTTTAATCAATATGCGTGGTGTGTAGCATTAGGGGTTGAAGAATGAAGACAAAACTGCTACAATCAGCTCAGCCATGAACGCGACGGACAAGATAGATACCTATGTTGATACCTGTTTCCTGATGAATGAAGCAGGGCGACAGTTCCTGCAGAAGTCGCGGCTCCGTCCCAAGGTTATTTGTACCGTGAAGCATGAGCTGGAGAAGCTGGCGGATCGCGCCGAAGCTAAAGCGGCGATGCGCTTGTTGGAATCTGAGCCGGAGCCGGTCGAAATCGTTAAAAAATTGTCGGAGGAAAGGGATATTGAAAAATCGCTGGCTGACGAGCGGCCGCTCA
>JAUNRE010000038.1 GCA_030535795.1 Akkermansia sp. | reverse complement strand
GTAGATTGTAAATTATACAAAAGGGTGCCGCGGCATTCGCTGCGGCACCCTGCACATACACGTTACAGCACAAATGTTTATCAGAAGGAGAAGACTGCCTGTACACCCGTGAGCAGCTCATCGCTGTGCTCGGCATCGTATGCCGGCTTGGAGATGTACTGGATGTGGGGTACAATCTTTATGTAGTCGTTCACCTGGAAACTGTACATAGCCTCAGCCACAAACTCGCGGTTGTTTTCAGCCGGGGTGCAGCCTTTGAATACGCCGAAGGCTACGCCGAGGAAGTCATCCTCGCGGGAGGGGATGAGCTTTACGTTGGCACCACAGGAGAAGTCGAAGGCATTGCCGAGCTCCTGGCGGGCGCCCCAGCCGGCACGTGCAAAGACGGTAAGCTCATCGCACACCTCGTATTCGATGCTGGCCGCGATGCCGTAGTTGTTGCAGTGGCCGTCTACATCTTCCACGTGGCGGAAGAAGGGGTTGATGCGGATGATTGCCGCACCATCGAGAAGCGTACGCCCGTATTCACCCACCAGCAGGTAGCCGCTGCCGCTCTTGAAGGGATTTTGGCGGTAGCCTGCCACCTCGCGGGAGAACCCGAGCATGGCGTAGCTTTCGCGATTCAGCTCCACCTGTACGACAGCACCCAGGTTGGCATCGGGCAGAGCCAGCACGCTGGAGTTGATGAAGCCGCCGTTAGTGAATGAGGCGAAGGAGTCATTGGCCGGGCCTACGGCATCGAAGTAGTTGGTGAGGTTGACCATACCGGCGATGATGCAGGCGCGCTTGCCGGCAAAATAGTGCATGAGCGCAAGCTCGGGGATAACGCCGTCTCGGGTGCCGTAGATGTCGGCGTGCACACCGTTCACATCGCCGTAGCCATCGCTGAAGAGGGTGCCGGAGCGGGCGGATGATTTATCGAGTCCCCAGGAGCCCGAGAACTCGGCACGCAGCCAGGTGCCGCCGTTTACACTATCTTCGATAAGCCGCTGATTGAGCTGGGCATGAATGAGGAAGAGGTTGGCGTTGTTGTTCATGCCATAGTGGGAGCGCTTGCTGTGCCAGTAGCCGTAGGCCATATCCACCGCCCACTGTGTGCCGTATTTCTCATTGGCTTTTACCTTGTAGGCGGGGGCTCCCTCCTCGGGGGTGAACATGTTGATGCCTTCGAGGAGTTCTCCCACGGCGGGAGTTTCCTGGGCGAAAACGGGGGCAGACATGAGGCCGGCGAGGGCGAGAGCGAGGATGTTTTTGTGGTTCATGTTATGGTGTGGTATGTTTTTTGTTGAATGGGAATCGGGCATAGCTGTAGCCCGGGCAGAGGCTTGTGGGCGCTCTGTATTGTGTTGCGCGTGATGTGTTACGAGTCAGTTGTGCTTGTGGCTGTCTTTTTTGCCGTGGCAGCAACCGCTGCACCCGCAACCACAGCCGCTACCATCTCCGCAGGAGCCGCAGCCTCCCTTTGCGCGCTGCTTGAGCAGGCTGCGGATGATGAGGAATGTGACTGCTGCCAGAATAAGGATGATGATGATGTCGGCCATGGTGTGGGGTGTGGTGAAAAGGGGTGTTACTGATTATCTTTGCTGATGTGCGGGTTGGGGCGCACGGCCAGGTAGAGGATACCCAGGCTGAGCACGCAGGCCAGCAGCTGTGCCGAGCCGAAGATGCCCTCCGTAATCCACAAGCCGAGCTGGTAGGTGAGGTAGGACACGAGGTAGGCCCAGAGGCACATGAAGCCGATGGAAAACCAGGTCCAGCGCGCGCTGTTCATTTCGCGGCGAATGGCACCGCAGGCGGCAAAGCAGGGGGCGCAGAGGATGTTGAAGAGCATGAAAGAGAGCGCGCTGAGCGTGGTGAAGGCACCGGTAGCTTTCACGTTGCCGGCTACACCGCTCGTTTCATCGTCCTCTTCCACCTCGGGGAACAGGAAGGCAACCAAGGCGTTCAGGTGGTCGAGCCAACTCTTTGCCTCGGTGCTCTCTGCTGCCGCATCGGCCTCGGCTTCTTCGGCTTCGGCTTCGCCTGCTGAGGGGAGAGAGGTGCGCACATTGTTGTCACACTGCCAGAAGGCGAGTGTCAGGGCGGTCAGGGCATTCACTTTGCGCAGGTCGCAGCTGCGGGGCAGTTCCTCCTCGGCAGGAGCTTCTTCTTTGGTGGCTTCCTCAGTGGCTTGTGCGGTGGCGGGATAAAGCACACCAAAGGTACCCACCACGTTTTCTTTGGCAATGAGACCGGTGACGGTAGCGACGGCGGGTCTCCAGTCGCCCCAGCCCAAGGGGGCGAAGAGCGGGGCGAAGGTATTGCCTGTGTCGGCCAGCATGCTGTGGTTGATGGGCTCGCCCTCCAAGCCCTCCTGCTCAGGCAGGTAGTTGAAGCTCCAGTTGTAGTTGCTGAGAGTCCAGATGAGGGCGGAGGCCAGGAAAATCACGGTGCCGGCTTTTTTCACGAAAGCCTTGCAGCGCTCCATGGCGCGCAGGTTGATGTTGGCGCCGTGCGGCAGGTGATAGGCGGGCAGCTCCATGACAAAGGGGGTGTAGCTGCCGGCGAACATGTGGGTCTTGCGCAGCATGAGCCCGCCCAGAATCACAGACCCGAAGCCTACAAAGTATGCCACGGTGGCAATGGTGGCCGTCTGCCCGATCATGGCCCCGATGAGCGCCAGAATGGGCAGCTTGGCACCACAGGGTACAAAGGTGGTGAGCATGACCGTCATGCGGCGGTCTTTTTCATTCTCAATGGTGCGGGTGGCCATGACGCCGGGCACACCGCAGCCCATGCTGACCATGAGCGGAATGACGGACTTGCCGGACAGGCCGATGGCGCGGAAAAGGCGGTCGAGCATGAATGCTACGCGTGCCATGTAGCCGCAGTCTTCCAACAGTGCCATCAGGAAGAAGAGCACGGCCATCTGCGGCAGGAATCCCAGCACGGCACCCACGCCGGCTACGATGCCATCGGTAATGATGCTTTGCAGCTGCGGGCTGCACTCCAGCCGGGCGTAGCCCAGCATGGCAATGCTGAAGGTGACGAGGCTCATGATGATGAACCAGACGGCAAACTCCGTGCGGCTGCCGCGCCCTGTCATTTTCATGGGGTTAAGGGCAAACTCGCGGGTGTGGCTGCCGTAGTCGTTGGCCTTTTTCTTGCCGGGGCGGCAGAAGCAGAGCGCCAGCAGCACGGCATTGGCAGCCAGCAGCAGGTACATGAGCCCGGTGTGTACTACCTCGGGCAGGTGCGGGCATACATATTCCAGCAGGAAGGGGGCTACCATCAGGTACAGCCAGGCACCGTTCATGCCGAGGTCGTGCAGGCGGCGCAGCATGGTGGGGAATACCAGCACCATGGCCAGAACGGCGCTGAACATCGTCAGCGCTTCCGCCCCGGCTGCTTCATTGCCGATAAAGCCGGCCAGCCAGCCGCCGACAACCGGCCCGAAGAGCACATCGTTCGCCCAGCCAGTGCCCCAGTCACCTACTGTGTTGATGGACAGGTAGTAAATAGCATACATGATGGCCACGAAGATAATCGGGCCGAAGATACGGTGGGTGAGGATGCGGTCAGCCCGGCGGGTGAAGCTTTCCCGGGTGCTCTTGCGGGTGTGAATTTGCGGTACAAACGCGCAGATGGCATCATATCGCCCGCCGGCAATGATGGAGGCTATATCGTCACCGAGCTCGGCTTCCACTGCCATGCGCAAATCCTCGAGGGCGTGGCGCTCGTTTTTATCCAGCGGGGAGAGCAGGGCGCTGTCTCCCTCCAGCATCTTCACGGCCTCAAAGCGGGTTACGTTGTGCTTGGCTGTGATGTCGGCCACGGCGTTCTCCACAGCCGGAGCATAGCTCAGCGGCTTACCGGGTGCCGGCGGCTCGGCCAGCATGTGTTGCAGCAGCTCTGCCATGCCCTCGTGGGTGATGGCGCTTACCTTCACCACCGGGCAACCCAGGCGGGTGCTCAGTGCCTCGGTATCGATGCTTTCGCCGCGCTCTTCCACCAGGTCAATCATGTTGAGAGCCACCACAATGGGCAGCCCCGTTTCGAGCAGCTGGCTCGTGAGGTAGAGATTGCGCTCCAGGTTCGTGGCATCCACCACGTTGACAATCATATCCGGTTTCTCTTCCAGCAGATAGTTGCGGCTTACCACTTCTTCAGGACTGAACGGGGAAAGGGAATAGGTGCCCGGGAGATCCTGTATCTCGACCTCTTCATGCTCTTTCAGGGCGCCGCCCTTGCGGTCTACTGTGACGCCGGGCCAGTTGCCTACATACTGATTGGCGCCGGTCAGGTCATTGAACAAGGAGGTCTTGCCGCTGTTCGGGTTGCCGGCGAGTGCTATTCTTTTTTTCATGTGCGTGTTTGGAGAGACTAACTTAAGCCTAAAAAATTATTGCACGATGATACATGCCGCTTCTCGCTTGCGGAGAGAAAGCTCATAGCCGCGTACTGTTACCTCTATCGGGTCACCCAACGGGGCTACTTTGTTGATGACGACTTCTGCTCCTTTGGTGAGCCCCATATCCAATATGCGCTGGCGCAGCGGCCCCTCGCCCGCGACTTTCAGCACTGTTACCCGTTCACCGAGCTGCGCTCGTTTCAGGGTTTTTACTGTAGATTCGTTCATGTTGTTAGGAGAAGCTAAGTTCCGGGAGGGAGTTTAGTTAAAACTAACTTTTGAGTCAAGCTTTTTTTTGAATTTTGACAAAAAAATTGGGTGGAGCATGTGCTGAGCTCCACCCGAAAACAGGGAAAAGGGGGCTTATTGCAGCGAAGTGCGCATGGCCAGGGTGGTGAGGAGCGCGAGGAATCGGGCGTAGTCGTGCTCGCGATCAGCGGAGACGAGGGCGTAGCTGTACTCCCCTTGTCTGGCGTCCTCTGCGGCGGCGTTGCGCAGGCGCAGCTGAATGACCTCCTCGCTGTCTGTCTGCCGGCCGCGCAGGCGAGCCTCCAGCTCGGCAGAGGGCACATGGATGTAAACATCGGCATAAGCGCGGCGAATGATGGCGTCATCGCAAGCGCGAATAGAGGCGGCGCCCTGTACGTCAATATCCATCACAACATTTTTACCCTGTTGGAGCAGGTCGATGATATCGGCCTTGAGGGTGCCGTAGGAGTTGCCGTGTACGGTGGCGTGCTCCAGGAACTCACCGGCCTGAACTTTGGCGGCAAAGACCTCGGGGCTGAGGAAGTGGTAGTCCACGCCATCCTGTTCGCCCGGGCGGGGACTGCGGGTGGTACAGGAGATGGAATAGGCGGTGAGGCCATCGGCCTCTGCGCGGCGGCAGAGGGTCGTTTTACCGGAGCCGGAAGGGCCTGAGACGATGAGAAGTGTACCGAGCATGGTAGGAGTTACGAGTTTCGTGTTATCGTTCGATGTTGAATGGATGGGCGTATTATTCGATGTTTTGAACCTGCTCGCGGATTTTTTCGAGCTCTGTTTTAGCGGAGACAACAAGCTGGGCGAGTGCGGCATCGTTGGCCTTGGAGCCGGTGGTGTTGAGCTCGCGGAAGATTTCCTGGCAGAGGAAATCGAGCGTACGGCCGACGGCCTCGGGCTTGTCACAGATTTTTTCGAACTGATCCAGGTGGGAGAGCAGGCGGGTTGTTTCCTCGCTCACGTCGCAGCGGTCGGCAAAGAGAGCAATTTCCTTGATGATGCGGTCGTCGTCCGCCGGGAGCGGTAAGCCGCTCTCCTGCAAGCGCTTGAGCAACTGCTCGCGATAGTGGGCCGGCACACCGGCGGCGCGGGCAATGAGCTGCTCGCGGTAGTCGCGCAGGGTGGAGATGCGGCGCAGGAGGTCGGCGCGCATGTTGGCGCCCTCCTGGCTGCGCAGGGCAAGGAAGGCAGCCAGAGCCTCGCGTATGGCGGGTTCGGCGGCGCTCCAAGCTGTATCGGGGAGGATGTCGGCTTCGGTTTCTTCGCCAATGACGCCGAGGCGCAGCAGAGCATCGAGCGTGAGCTCCACCTGTTTGCCGGTGGTGGCTGCTACTTCGGCGGTGCAGGCTTGCAGGGCTGCGAGTTTGGCCTTGTTGACGGAAATGTTACCGGCAGCGGAGGCGCCGGCCTGCAGGGAGATGGTGACATTGACACGGCCGCGCGACACGCAGCCTGCCACGAGCTCGCGTACGCGGGTTTCGAGCTCGGCCCAGGCGCGGGGCAGGGAGATGGCGATTTCTGTTTGTTTGCGATTGACGCCGCCTATTTCCACGCGGATGGTAGCGTTGTTCAGGGGGGCGGTGGCAGCCCCGAATCCGGTCATGCTGTTCATAAGGGGGATTTTCCGATGATATCGAGCAGGCGCGAGTCGAGAGCGAGTGCTTCGTTAACGTTGAAATTGAGGTCGGTGCGCAGAGCATCCACGGCGCGCATGCGGCGCAGCAGGTCGGGGACGCTGTGCGCTGTGGCTACGCCTGCCAGCTCGGGCGCAAGCGGCTCTACATCCGGAGCGTGTGAGGCCAGCAACACGGCCTGGCCTAGGCAGAGGGAGAGCAGCTCGAGCATTTGGGCACGTTCGCCCAGGTATTCACTCTCGATGCGTGCGTTGGTGATGTCCTTTTGCATGGCCTCCCAGTTGCGGATGTCGGTGCCCTCGGACACCGCCTTGGCCTCCGCTTTCAGCGCAGAGGTGATGCGCTCGGTAATTTCCTCGCGGCGGCGGGTAAGGATGTGCTGAAAATCTGCACGCAGGGCAAGGGCAGCCACGTCATTGCCGAGCCGCGGCAGGATGCCGCGTACGGCGGGCAGGAAGGCCTGCTGTGCATGGGTGAGGCGCACGCCACGGCGAGAGTCGCGCAGGTCGAGCCGCACGCAGCGGGAAAGAATGGTGGGCAGCAGCTTTTGCGGCAGAGCGGTGATGAGGATAATGAGTGTCTGCGGCGGGGGCTCTTCCAGTGTTTTCAGGAAGGCATTGGCTGCTTCATCGAGCAGGCGATCCGCTTCATCGATGATGACGAGTTTCGTTTCTCCCTCGGCAGCGCGCAGGGCGAGGAAGGGCTCCACACTGCGCACGGCATCAATAGATATGGTGCGAATCTTGGAGCTGGGGCGCAGCACGCGGCAGCTGGGGTGGCGCAGCTCTTCCAAGCTGTCGGCGCGGGCGCCGTTGAGCTCGGTTGCCAGTGCGAGCGCCAGGCGGTGTGTGCCGGCGTCGGGTGCGCCGGTGAACAGCAGCGCGTGGGGCTGGCGGCCATTGGCTCGGGCGTTGCGCAGCAGGGTGTGCGCCTGTTCGTAGGTAAAGGCCATGGTGTCTCAGTTTTCAGGATAGGAGCCCAGCACTTTGAACATGGGGGTGTGGTCATGTAGCACGCTCAGGCAGGTCTTGAGCGGTTCCTCTTCCTCATGCCCTTCCACGTCAATGTAGAAGAGGTATTCCCATGCGGTGTCGCGGTTGGGACGTGAATCCATGCAGTAAATGTTGACTCCGTGGTGTTTGAAGACGTTGAGAACATCCACCAGGCTGCCGGCTGTGTGCGGCACGCCGAAGCAGATGGTGGTGCGGTCTTTCCCGCTGGGGGCGTTGTGTTGGCGGCCGATGATGGCAAAGCGCGTGGTGTTGTTGGATTTGTCCTGGATATTGGCATTGAGCACCTTCAGTCCGTAGAGATCGCCGGCCATGCTGCTGCCGATGGCGGCCGAGCCCAGCAGGGCTTCATCTGCCGCGCGGCGAGCCGCCGCAGCGGTGGAGGGTGTGGCTACAAGTGCGGCGTTCGGGTAATGCTGCAAGAGCCATTCGCGGCATTGCCCCAGCGCTTGCGGGTGCGAATAGATAGTGCGTATGTCTGATGGCTCAGCATTGCTCATCAGGCAGTTGAGGACGGGTTGGTGCACCTGGGCGCAGATGCGTAACCCCATGGCTCCCAGCAGGTCGAGCGCCTGCGATACTTTGCCGTCTGTGCTGTTTTCAATGGGCACGATTCCGTAGTCGATTTCCTTACGATCCACAGCGTGGAAAATCTGGTTGAAGCTCGGGAAGGGTACAAGTTCCACACTGTCGCCGAAGCGGCTTTGAGCTGCTTGGTGGCTCCAGGTGCCTTCCGGTCCAAGATATCCCACTTTCATGCCTCCTTCGAGCGCAAAACTCATGCTGACTATCTGACGGTAGACGCTTTGCAGCCCCTTCTCGGGCAATACGCCGGCGTTGTTGGCCATCAGTTTGGCAAAGAGACGGCTCTCTCGCTCCGGCACGAAGATGTGGCTGTTGGCGCCTTTCTTGATTTCGCCCACGGCATGCACGCAGCTCATGCGCTGCTTCAGCAGCTCGACAATTCCGGCATCGATGCGGTCAATCTCCTGTCTCAACTCGTCCAAGGTCATAATGCGTGCGCGTATTCTACCACAAACACTCCCTGCCTGCAATGCCAAATTCCTCCGCGCTTTCTTTTGTGACAAAATCAATCACCTCATTCCGTTGTTCTCTATCTTATCTTTCTTTGATAAATATGAATTCAATTAATAAAATGAAGAATGTGAATATATATATGATTATAATATAAGAAAAATATATTATATGATATGAAGATTATATGCTGTTAAACAGAAAATTAATAATTCTCGAAAATATATGATTCTTATGCTCTTCCTGAAATAAAGGAGTTTTTTTTATCTCACGAAAGCATATTATAAAAATAGGGATAATACGAAATGTTGAAGGATTTTTTTTACGGCCGGGAGAATGACAAGGAAATGAGAATATTCAAAAGATGCGGAAAAAAACAAAAAAAATGCACCCATTATAACAGTGGGAATATTTTGGTGATTTCTGCTTTGACTCGACGAGTAGATGGTAAAAAGCAAATTCTCACGAATACAACTTTTTGCTGATTTTTTGAAAAAATGGTACTTTTTGCCATACCGGACGTGGAAAATGCCCGAAATGGGCATCTTTTGAGGTGATAAAGCTTCTTTATTAAAAAAACGCTGAATCTAGAAGAAATGAATTTTTGTTAAATAGTGATAAGTAAAAGGGTGAAAAATTTAAGAAAAAACGTGATTTTCGGCCGAAAAAATGGCAAAAATAAACAAAACAAGTAAAAGGCACTTTATAAAACGCTTGTATTGCTGAAGTTGGTTATTTTTGTAATATATTGATATGTAATGAGAAAAGGTGGTATGTGCGGAAAGATTGGCTCGGTCTTTCGATGAGGGCAGGGAAATCGGAGTAGAAGAGCTTGCAGGGGGCGCCTTCCCGGAGGGGCTGTGTCATATAACGCGCGCGAGGCTTGCAATTTGGCTGATTCCGTGTACAATACATTTTCCTTTAACAACAACACAATACTAGCATGAGCGACAAAGTATTATTCTTCGATACCACGCTGCGCGATGGTGAACAGTGTCCGGGAGCTTCCATGAATCTCCGCCAGAAGCTGGAGGTTGCACGTCAGCTCGAAAAGCTAGGTGTTGACATCATTGAGGCCGGTTTCCCCTGCATCTCTGACGGCGACTTTGAATCCGTGCACACGATTGCCCGCACGGTGAAGAAGTGCCGCATTGCCGGTTTGGCTCGCTGCGTGGAGAATGATATCCGTCAGGCGGCTGCGGCAGTGGCACCTGCCGGCGACCGAGCTCGCATCCATGTGTTCTTGGCTACGAGCCCGTTGCACCGTGAGTTTAAGCTCAAGAAGAGCAAAGAGGAGATTCTTGAAATGGCAGTGGCCGGTGTTAAGCTTGCCAAGAGCCTGGTGAATGATGTGGAGTTCTCGGCCGAGGACGCCAGCCGCACCGAGCATGATTATCTTGCTCAGGTGGTGGAGGCTGTCATCGAAGCAGGTGCCACTACGGTGAATATACCTGATACCGTGGGCTTCACCACTCCCTCCGAGTACTATACCATCATTAAGTATCTCAAGGACAATGTGAAGAATATCGACCGAGCTGTTATTTCTGTGCATTGCCACAATGATATCGGCATGGCCGTGGCTAACTCCCTTGCCGCCGTGCAGGCCGGCGCTCGCCAGGTGGAGGGCACCATCAACGGCATTGGCGAGCGAGCCGGTAACACCGCTATCGAAGAGGTGGCCATGGCGCTTTCCACGCGTCCCGAACCTTTCGGGTTCGAGGCCGGTAGCCAGCCCCACAACCTGAATACGAGAGAGATCGTAAAGACGAGCCGAGTGGTATCCCGCATGAGCGGTATGCTGGTACAGCGTTCCAAAGCTATTGTAGGTGAGAATGCTTTTGCTCACTCTTCGGGAATTCACCAGCATGGTATTCTGGCCAAGCGTGAGACTTACGAAATCATTGACCCTGTGGAGGTCGGTTGGGGCGAGACAGAGCTGCCGCTTACCAAGCACTCCGGCCGAGCCGCTGTGAAAGCGCGTCTGGAGAAACTGGGGCATACCCTTTCCAATGATGAACTTACCGCTGTTTTCGAGCGCTTCAAGAAGGTGGGCGACAGCAAGAAGTTCGTGTACGACGATGACTTGTCTTCGCTGGTGGATGACTCCCTCGATACCAGCAACGGTGTATGGAAAATGGCTCACATTCAGTTTATTGGCGGCGATTCCGCCCGTCCCACTGCAACGGTTACGCTGGTGAAGGATGACGAGGAGTACACCGACTGCGCCATTGGCAACGGTCCGGTGAATGCCTGCTTTAAGGCCATCGATCGCATTACACAGACCCATGGTGAGCTGGTGGATTACAACGTGCGTGCCACATCCACCGGTCAGGATGCTTTGGGTGAGGTAAGTGTCAAGGTGCAGTTCGGGGATTGCGAGTGCAGCAAGCCCATATCGGGCAAGGGCGCCGCAACGGACGTGATTGAAGCCTCCGCCCGCGCATACCTGAATGCCGTGAACCGCAACCTCACTTTCAACGCGCTGGGTATTCAGCATTAAGAAATGCTGCCTGTCAAAATCATCGTCGGCCTCGGGAATCCCGGGCGCGAGTATGCTGAAACTCGCCACAATGTGGGTTTCATGGTGCTCGACCTTCTGGCGAGGCATTTCGGCTCGGAGTGGAAGCTCGACAAAGCCCGCAAGGCCGAGCTTGCTGCCGGTCCCGGTGTCCTGCTGGTCAAGCCGCAAACATACATGAACGCCTCCGGCGAGAGTGTGGGGCCGCTCATGCGCTACTACAAGTGGGAGCCTGAGCAGGTTATTGTGGTGTACGATGATATTTCCTTTCCCGTAGGAGCCATGCGGCTGCGCGCCGGTGGCTCCGCGGGTGGGCATAACGGCATGAAGAGCCTTATCGCCCACCTTGGTACCGAGAAATTTCCCCGCCTGCGGGTAGGAATCTCGGCTCCGGGAAGCAAGCAGATGGTGAGTCATGTGCTCGGTAAGTTTGCGCCGGATGAAAAGCCCTTGTTGCAGGATGCTTTGGCGCGTGCGGCTGCTGCTACACTTATGACGCTGAGCCATGGCTTTGATGCCGCCGCCAACCAATTCAATATCAAGAAGGAAAAGAAAAAGAAAGAGAAGCCGCAGAAAGCAGAAACAGCAGATGCGGCGGAAAGTGAACCGACAGCAAGTGCGGATGAAATGCCGTAATTGCGGCTTGCATTTGCGCCGGGGGACGTGTAAGATAGCGGCATGAGTGCAAAGGTGAGCAAGGAGCAGCTGGATATGGTGCGCCGCTGGGCGAGCTATGGTGTGGATTTGAACGGCATACAGAAGAATCTGGCCGCTGAATGTGGGGTGCATCTGACTTATATGGAGGTGCGTTTTCTGTTGCTGGATCACGACATCGAAATCGCGCGTGTGCAGGAGAAGCCGGCACCGGAGCCGGTACCTGCTGCCGCCCCTGAACATGAGACCGCTTCCTCGGCGCCGACGGAAGCCCCGGCGGCGGACTCTGCGGTGAATCCGGTGGTAACGGTGGACGAGTTGCAGCTGCCCGGCACGCTTATTTCCGGCAAGTGCCGCTTCCCGAGTGGTACCAACGGCGCCTGGCAGATTGACCAGATGGGGCGCTTCGGCTGGACGGAGCTCAATGGCACACCTACGCCTGTGGAATTGCAGGCATTTGAGATGGAGCTGCGCCGAATTCTCAGCCGCATGGGCTGAGGCTCAAAGCTCAGGGGTGTGAGCCCGGTAGGGTGTTCAGATAGCGCAGGGTAACTGTGCGCAGTGTTTCCTGTGCTGTGGGCATGGGGATACCGAGTGTGTGAACCAGGCGTGCGTTGCTCATGGCGGTATGGCGCGGACGCACGGCGCGGAAGAAGCTTGCCGAGGCCAACGTGGTGCGCTCGACTTGCGGGATGCAGGGCAGGGCGCCTACATCTGCCGCGGCTTGCAGGGCGTGGCAGACGCAGTCGTGCCAGCTGAGCGGCTCACCTCCGGAGCAAACATGCACGATGCCGGCGGCGTTGGTGGGCAGCAGCGCCAGAATCGCTGAGGCAATATCCGCCGCATCTGTTGGCAGTGAATACTTATCAGCTATGGCTGAGAGCGGCTTTCCCCGGAGGGCGTTTGCCAGCATGCTCTCCACGAAAGCTGGTTTGGCCGGGTTGCCGCACACCCACGACACTCGCAACACTAAGGCGGTGCTCAGTGCCTCCAGTACCTGCCATTCGCCCTCGCGCTTGCTTTCGCCATAGGTGTTGGCGGGTTTGCAGCGGGTGGATTCATTTTTGAGTCCCGGGCGGTGGCCTTCGAGCACATAATCGGTGGAGAGGTGGACAAAGCGAGCCCCCGTGTGTCGGCAGGCAAGAGCCATGGAGGCTGGTGCTACGGCATTGACGATGTGCGCCGTAAGTGGGTCGTCGAGACAAGCCTCCAGTCCGCTGATAGCCGCGCAATTCACCACCGCGTCTGCCCCGCAGTTGAGCACCTGTCGGCTGATTGCATCCGTATTCAGCAGGTCACACTCCGCATGGGACGGAGCCACGACCTGCCAGCCGGCTGCTGCCGCAGCCCGGCACATGATTTGTCCGGTGCGGCCGCTGCCGCCGAATATCAGCATTTTCATGTCAGCTGTTATGTGGGGTGTACTTGGTTATTTGTCGGGTGATATCCTAACCTGATATTGAAGCTTTTGCAAGACGGAAGAGTGTCAGACGTGTTCGAGCTTCTTCTCGGCGCTTCTCATGACATATATAAGCACACGGATTTGCCTTTCAATAGTCAGTTCGTTGGGTTATTGACTCGGGAAAGAACGTTCAAATAGCTTCAAAATAAGTCACAAAATGGCAAAATGCTTCATGGAAAGCGACTCAAATGGCCTAAAATGATGAAAAATAAATATATTTTTGACATAAAATAATTTTTTTGCTTGCCAAGTAATAGTGAAAGGCATAGAATGAAGTTACCACACAAAGCGTAAGTTTATATGAAAAATAGAGCCTCTTACACACCGGAAGAAAAGCTGCAGATTGTGCGTGCTGTTCTGAGCAAAAAGACCACCATCCAGAAAGTAGCCAAAGAAAAGCAGATTGCGCCCACGCTGATTTCACTTTGGAAGAAGCAGGCGGAGGATGCTATGATGGCTCGCTTCCAGCCCCAGCCCAAGGGTCGTCGCAAGATTACTCCCGCCGTGGCACCGGCTGATGCAGATACCCGCAGCCTGAAGAACGAAGCCCGCAAGGCCAAGATTAAGGCAGCACATCTCGAAGCCTCTGTTAAGGAGATGAAAGCTCGTTGTGCTAAGCTGGAAGACCTGCTTTCCGGGTTGACCGCCACGCTTGGGTACAAGATGGTGAAAGCCCGTACCTCTCGCAAGGGCCGCAAGGCCTGATAGCTGCTTTTCATTACGCAATAATATAGAATAAATCACAGAGCGTTCCTCGTATTTCTCCAACAAAGGATACGGGGAACGCCTGTTTGTTATGACAGCGCAAGGGCCGGAGAGTCTCTCACCTCAGAAAAAGAATTCGCTGTTGACACTTTTTTAGATAGACATTGCGCATAACTGAAGTAAAATAGTGCAAGTCCTTTTGGTGCCACAGGCACCCGTCATTTTTCACTCTACAGTAAATATAGTATGATTAATACCCACCTCAAGCACTGGAGCCGCCGCCTGGGCGCGCTTGCCGCTGCTGCAACGGCTGCGCTGGTATCGTGCACCTCCGCCGGCCATGCCGCGCCGGATTACGACCAGATTGGTAAGCAGTTCTCCCTGGTGTTGCAGAACGCCCATTTCTCGCGTGTGCGATTCTCGCTGGACATGTACGAGAAGTTCCTGGAGTGCTATCTTCAGAGTGTTGACCCTCAGCATCTGTACTTTACGAAGGAAGATGAGGCAGCGCTGCATCGCAAGTATGCCAGCTCTTTCGGCGATTACCTGCTTGCCGGGGAGACGCAGACTCTGGCCGAGGAGCTGCATAAGGAATACTCCACTCGCGCGCTGCGCCACATTGCCGCAGCCGAGAAGATGCTGGCCGAGTACGCCAAGCAGTTGCCTGCGTTCGATTCCGACCGCAGCACACCCCGCTCCCGCCGCAAGCTTCCCCGTGCCGCCAACGAGGCTGAGCTGTCTCAGGCCTGGCGCGATATGGTGGACGACATGGTGCTTACCGAGGTGATTCGCCGCGAGAATGTGGCTCGCTTGGCAAAGGAAAAGGGCAAGCCGGATCCCAATGCCAATGAGACCCCGGTGGCGGAGAAGTTGAAAGCTCGTTTCCGCCGTCTGCGCAACGAGGTACAGGAGGCCGACACGGAGGATATGGTGGCAACGCTGCTTAACGCCGTGGCTCGCAGCTATGACCCGCACAGCGACTATATGGGTGCTCGCGAGGAGCAGCGTTTCAAGGACGCTATTAAGGCTTCTATCGTGGGTATCGGTGCTCAGCTGCGAGAGGACGATGACGGCTCCACCCGCATCGAGGGTATTGTGAAGGGCGGCCCTGCTGCCAAGAGCGGCCAGTTGAAGCTGGGCGACCGAATTGTGGCTGTGGATTCTGCCAACGATGGCAACTGGACCGATATCATGTACCTGAGCATCGACAAGGTTGTCGACCTGATTCGCGGTAAGAAGGGTGTGTCTGTTAAGCTTCGCGTGCTCGGCGCCGAGAGCGGTGAGCAGAAGGAAGTGATTATCGTGCGCGATGAGGTGCCGATGTCTGAGTCGCTGGCCAGCGCTAAGATTGTAGACATTCACAACCCCGGTGAAGAACCGTACCGTGTTGGTATTCTGACGCTGCCCTCTTTCTATATCGACCTTGATAGCGGCGATGTGCGTTGTGCAGCTGATGTGAAGAAACTGCTGCGTCGCATGAACCGTGAAGGCGTGAAGGGGCTGATTGTCGACCTGCGCTTCAACGGCGGCGGCTCGCTGGATGAGGTGCGTAAGATGGTGGGCTTCTTCACCGGCGCCGGTCCCGTGGTGCAGGTGCGCGATTCCCGCGGCCATGTGGAGCGCCTGACGGTGAGCGGTCGCAGGCTCTTCGACGGCGATGTGGTGGTAATCACCAACAAGCTCAGCGCTTCCGCTTCCGAGATTTTTGCCGGTGCTATGGCCGACTATGGCCGCGCCATCATCGTGGGCGATGAGTCCACCTTCGGTAAGGGAACGGTGCAGATTCCCCGCAGCCTGGCTGATTATCTGCCCTACTTCACCTCCCGTGAGGGCTGCGGCATGATTAAAGTGACCGTGCAGAAGTTCTACCGAATCAACGGTGCCTCCACTCAGCTGAAGGGCGTTGAGAGCGATATCGTGCTGCCTATGGCTACTGCTGCTCTGCAAATTGGTGAGGCTGAGCAGGATTTCGCCATGCCTTACGATGAAATTGCCCCGGCCGCTCATTATGTGAAGAATCCGCGCATGGCTCGCATTCTGCCCGAACTGCGCAAGCGCAGCGCCGCACGCGTGGCCGCCGACAAGGATTTGCAGTACAGCAAGTGGTTCATCGACTACCGCCGCAAGATTACCGAGGAGAATGCGGACTCCCTCAACAAAGCCAAGCGTGTGGCTGAGAGCACCGAGCTGCGCAACCGCCAGCGTGCTCAGGACGAGGAGCGCAAGCCCCGCTATGAGAAGATGGCGGCAGAGGATGCCCGCAACCTCACCATTTATCGCCTGACGCTTGATGACGTGGATGCCGATGTGCTTCCCGTGGCCAGCAAGGAGGATAAGGAAAAGTACATGGAGGCTGCCGAAGACCCCGAGGATGCTCTTTCGGAGGATGTGGAATACCCCTCTAATCTGGATCCCATCCTGCGCGAGTCTCTCTACATCGTGCGCGATATGATGCAGCTGCCGTAAGGCTGCATCCCTGAAAATGAATAACAACAGACAAAGCCCATTCACGCCCTGAGTGGGCTTTGTCGTTTCCCATTCCCACATCTCGTTTCATGGACCCCGTACCCACCGTTACGCCCCGCCTGGTTGATTTGCCGTCTGACTCCTTGCCGCGTGAAAAATTGAGTCGTCTGGGGCGTGCTGCGCTGAGTGATGAGGAACTGCTGGCTATTTTCCTGCGCACAGGGCTGCCCGGGTGCAATGTGTTGGAGCTGGCCTCGCGTCTGAAGCGTGCCGCGGGCTCGCTGGCAGCCTTGGGCAGTATGGAGGCAGCGGATATCAGCGCTTTGTTGCCCAAGGGGGTGGGGAATGCCAAGGCGGCCACTCTGGCGGCCGTGTTCGAGCTGGGGCAGCGCGCCGCACGCGAGAGTTTGGCTCGCCACTGCCTGCACACGGCGTTGGATGTGTACAATCTGCTGGTGGGCGAGATGCGCTATGAGGAGCAGGAGACGATGCTGCTGCTCCTGCTCGATAGCCGTGGTATGCTGATGCGCAAGGAGCGTATAGCCTCCGGCACGCTCACCCGCGTGCTGATTCACCCTCGCAACGTGTTTGGCCCGGCGCTCAAGTACAACGCAGGGCGTATCATCCTGGTGCATAATCACCCCAGCGGCAACTCCTCACCCAGCAAGGCGGATGTGGAGTTGACGCGCACGCTGAACGCCGCCGCCGATGTGATGTGCATTCGCTTCCAGGATCACGTCATCATCGGCGCACCGTGCAGTGACCGCAAGAAGCCCTACTTCAGCTTTGCCGAGGAGGGCGACCTGGAGCACCTGCGCTGAGGAAATGCTGTGGCTCAGAGCCTCGCAAATTGCAGGTGCATCCAGTCATAGCCGCGGGCTCGCCCCATGGAGGTAGCGCCGTGCCTCTCCCATATCTGCCACCAGGCCTCGCAGTCGGGGTGGCTCAGGGTGGCACGGGGGGCTCGCATGTGGCAGGCATTGGCTGCGGGTGAGAAATCCAGCGCTATGCCCCACGCATGCATGGAGAGCGACTTGCCGCCGGTTGTATTGCGGTAGTTGTATGAGCCGCCATACAGGTTGAGCCCCAGGCGCTCAATCTCTTCCTGCCCGTAGTACGCCAGCACCTCTCGCAGAGCATCCTGTACCGGGGCGGCAATGAGGCGATGCAGGCGTATGGTGCGCACTTGTTGTCCCTCGTAGAAGAACGGGTAGGGCGGTATGAGGTTTAGCAGCTCATGCTCGCATCCGGCGGCGCCGAAGATGCTCCGCCCGCTGCGAACTTCTGCCTGAGTAGGCCATTGTTCGGCCGGGGAAGCTGTAGTGTTGCTGTCCAGTTGCAGCGTATGCAGCAAAGCCCGCACTGTGACGGGGCCAACGATGCCATCTGCTGCAACGCCCAGTTTTCGCTGTATTCTTGCAATATCACTTTTCATCGGGGCGGGCAGGGGTGGCGTGTTCAATATGTGCCAGGCGTGCATCCATGCTGCGCAGCACATCGACGGTGTGTGCGGCGGTGGTGGACTGTTCGCAGGCCAGGCGGCGGAAATCGCTGTAGACAAAGCACATGAGGCAGAACCCGCCAAAGGTTACTATCTCGCGTGTGTAGTCTCGCAGCAGACTCAGATAATCTCGAAATGGTTTGCACATGCCCCCTTTATACGGGGGGAGCCCCGTTTTCGCAATCGAAAAACGGGGCTCCGCAGGACGGGTGCAGTGCTTAGCGGTTATATACCAACTAGCTGCGATATTTTAGCGTTACAGAATCGGTGCCGATTCGGTGGCAGGATTAGCAGCCGGGGCTGCTGCGGGAGCCGGGGCGGGAGCTGCGGCAGGTGCCTGCGGCTTGGGATCGGGGGAGGTGTAGTACACCTGGCCGTCCACGCTGGCGCGGTAGCGCCCGCCGGGCAGAATCGTCACGCCGATTGTCTTGTTGGTATAGTCGGCAGGCGGCGTCACTTTGTAGCGGCGCAGCTCCTTGCCGTTGGCGTCGGGGTCGCGAATCACAACCGTCAGCTGTCCCTGAATGTTGCGAGCCTCGGACGGCGGGGTACTGATGTTCTGCCCGGCAAACAGGTAGCCGATGGGGAACACGTTGTCAGAGTCATCGAACACTTCTACAAAGAGACGGCCGGTCGTGCCGTTAATCATCTGAAGCGCGTAGTTGGCAGAGGCGCCCGCTGCGGGAGCCGGCTGCTGCGGAGCAGGGGCTGTGGCTGCGGCTACAGGCTGCTGCTGTGCCGTAATGTCCGCCGGTGCGGCCGGCGTTGTGCCTACGGGTGCCACCTGTACAAACTGCCCGGTAGCAGGATCTACCGTGTACAGGGGCTGCTGCTGTACCACTACCGGCTGGCCGGTCATGGGATCCATGGCAACGACCGGCTGCGCTGCAGGCTGCTGGGGCACGTATGCCTGCGGGGTGTAGGTCTGGGGGGCGGCAACTGTGGCCGGTGCATACGGCGCGGCCGCCCCGGCTGTGGCAGCCTGGCGGGTCACTCCCGGTCCGGGGAGCGGCATCGGTATCGGGGTGCAGGCAGAGTAAAGGAGAGCGGCGCCTGCTACAAGTATAAGGGAGCTCTTCATGCGGCAGACTCTATCACATACTGTGTCATAATGCAAGCTTTATATGAGAAAAATTGTAAAAAAATGGTAAATAATAGGGGGTATGGCTGATATTTTGCTTGCCAAAGCATCTTTGCGAGTGTAAAATATCGCGCCCTTGCTGTCTGGTGGCTTTTTTGTCCCGGTGGCAGGTTTCATTAATTCGTACATCACGTCATTTAAGTTATGAAAGAACTCAAAGGTGCATGCATCATCGGCCAGTCCGGCGGTCCTACCGCTGTGATTAACGCCAGCGTACTCGGCGCCGTACAGACGGCTCTTAACTCTCCCCAGATTACCCGCGTGCTGGGCGCTGCCCACGGCATCACGGGCGTGCTCAACGAACAGCTTTACGACATGGGTATGGAGGACCCCGCTGAGCTTGAGCTGCTCAAGTTCACCCCCTCTTCCGCTCTCGGCACCTGCCGCTACAAAATGAAGGACCCCGATGTGGATCCCACCGATTACGAGAAGATTCTCGACACCTTCAAGAAGTTTGACGTGCGTTACTTCTTCTACAATGGTGGTAACGACTCCATGGATACCTGCAATAAGATTTCCAAGTTCATGCAGAAGTCCGGTTACGAGTGCCGCGTGATGGGTATCC
>JAUNRE010000129.1 GCA_030535795.1 Akkermansia sp. | reverse complement strand
CAGTATGCAGCAGAAGAAGAAAACAACAACCAACTATAATTGCCAGAGCAATAAGGAAGGAACTGATGTTGAAACTACCCATGAATAGGTAATGGAATATATAAATTGCTAGTGAATATTTGCCTATGATGGTAATAAACTTTGATATTTTGTATTGAGCAAGGTTTTGGCTCTCTATAAGCGCTATAAACAGGCATGTCATTCCAATGCCGGTCATCCTGGACAAAGTTGCGGAATGAGGGATGCTTTCTCTAATATTGACAAAGTATAATGTTGCTAGTATGGAAAATGTTAAAAACCATTTGCTCAGAAGAATACACCTTAATTTTTCGTACCTAATAATACATATTCCTACGAGGAACGGGATATAGTAAAAGTAAGTTTGGCAGGCAAGGCCAAATCCGTTGCCGTCATCCGACCAGATTTTTTTTGCTGAGAATAACAAGAAGAACGTCATGATGATGGCGAAGATTCGCAAGTGGCGGTTAACTTGTTTTCTTACAAGCCAAGTATATGCGCAGAATAGCAATTGTAATGTAAATAGGCAAATCAAAAACCAGAAAGCCCCTCCATGATTACATCTGCCTGATACGTAAATGATAAAACGATTATAAAAGTCGTAATGTACAAAATCGCCATACTTAGCCAATGGTAATGGCAGGAAATTCCAAATGGTGTAGGGAATAAAAAGGGCCCAAAACTTGTTTTTTATGAATAATGGGAGAGTTGGACTTTTTCTCAATGATAGTTCAGCCGTGCAACCAGCTAAAACAAAAAACATGGACATGTGAAACACATATATCGAGTTTTTTAGAGAAATGTTGTATTGAGAGTACTCGCAATGTCCCATTACCACAAGTATAATTGCAATGCCTCTGATGATGTCAATCCAGTCGATTCTATTGTTCATCTTATTCTAGAATGGTTCTTGTCGGTGTTATTTTAAGGAAGAGAAGTCGGCTTGTTTGTCAGTATATTTATAATTTTGGTGTGCTTATTCTGCTTGGCGAGGTCGAGGGGGGTATGCCCTTCATTGTTGCAAAGGGTGGGGTCGGCCTTGTGTTCCAGCAGCAGGCGTACGCCGGCGGTAAATCCCTCCAGCGCGCTCAGGTGCAGTGGGGTGTTGCCATCGCAATCCCGGGCATTGGCCATGGCGCCATGGGTAAGCAGCATGCGCATGATATCTTCGCTCGCGGCCGCGGTATCGGGAGAAGTGGGGGTGGCTGCATAGTGCAGGGCGGTGATGCCGTTTTTGCCTGTTGTGTTCACGTATGCACCGGCTTGCAGCAATGCCTTTATAACGCTTGGGGGCGAATCAGTCAGCACAGCTATGATGAGCGGCGTGCTGCCCTCATCGTTAGCGGCATTTACATCAGCGCCGGCTTTCAGCAGCAGGTCGACCTTTTTCATGTTGTCGTTCTTACCATCGTAAATGCAGGCTGACAACAGCGCGGTGTTTCCTCCTTTGCTGCGCACGTGGACATCGGCTCCGGCGGCGAGTATGGCTGCAACCATGTCGGCCTGCCCGTGATCTGTTGCATATATGAGCGGGTAGAAATCCACCAGGTCGCCCTCCTGGTTGAACGTACGGAACGGTTTGTTGACGTTTGCTCCCTGCCGCAGGCAGGTCTCTACCCCGGCCATGTCGCCGGCCTCGATGTTGTTGAGGAGCTCCTGCACGAGGTTGCTTTGCTTGAGGTAAGCGGTGGTGATGAGCTGATTGGTGAGTGAGAGGGACAGGGTACCCAAAGCGCATACGGCTGCGATGCTCAGGCTGCGTTTCCATGGTTGCTGCATGGCATAGCGCAGGAATACCCCCAGGCAGAGCAGGAGCAACAGCCCGGCGGTGAAGATGGGGAGCTCTCTGCTGCCCGATGCTTCCGCGAGGTAATGGGCGGCGTATCTGTAATAGTTGGTTAACAGGGTGTAGAAAAGTGCAAATGCAGCTGCTGCATACAGGCGCTCCACGGGGCATAGGCGTTCATCCTTCCGCGTGCACCACCATACGAAGACCCAGAATATGAGTGTTCCGAGATAGAAGTCGACGGCGAGCAATAGCTCGATAAACGTGATGCTGTCTGTTTGCCAATTGTACGCTAAATCTGCGATGGCGACCAGTGAGGACACGAGCCCATATACACCCAGGGCATAGATGACACGCCGCCACGGGCTTTTCAGCATGTACACCCCCAACAGGAACACAATCGCCATCGACAAGACAAGCAGATGTGTTCGGGTGAGCGGTAAAAGAGGAGTAGCTGCCTTTGTGCTCAGTATGTACAATAGCCCGCCACCTGAGAGCAATATCAACGCATAACGCAGCGCTTCACGCTTCTCCGGTCGCAGCCACAACAGTGCCGCAAAGGTGCCAAGCAGGGTAAAAATCAGGTAAATGAGCGTGGGCGTATCCATATAGTGTGCCCCCAGCATATCTGAGGCACCATTTGATGTCAAGTCTAATCCGTTTACTGCTTTAGCGTTGCCAGCCCATCATCACGAATGGCTGGCTGCTTACACAGCGGGGGGCGCCGCCGGTGGCCGGGGTAAACCATATTTGCCACTCACTCCCGTAATATTCACCCCAATTACCACTGAAGACAGTGAGTGCGCGATTGCTGCAAATCACTCGGCACACCTTGCCGAGTTTTTCTTCCGAGTGCCAGTCCTGCCGGAATGAAATAGGCTTGCCGGTCGTAACCTCGTGCGCGCGCAGCTCAAATGTGCCCGCCTCGTATTCCGGCGGAATCACGATGAGCATATCGTAGCATCCCGCCGTCTCTTCGTGGAGGCAAAGGAATGGATGCTCGGGCAGGGGCGGTAGCAGGGCGTCCAGCTGCTCTTGCGTGGGGGATTGTGCAAGTGGCGCCAGTGCCGAGTCAATCCGGTGCAGCCGGGCTGCAATCTCGGGATGCTCTGCCGGCTGGAGGTCCCTCTCATGCCAAGTGACAGTGTGAGCCATGTACCAGCCATTCTGCAAGGGAATTCTCCAGCGGGCTATAGGGTAATCCGCATAAGTCGTTTCGCCTTCGGGGGAGAAAACGTGTCGTTGGGCCAGGTAGGCACGCCGGGCGTGAGTCTGTGGGTCATTCTCATGCGCCGGGTACGGGCCGGCCGTGTCCAGCAAGGGCGAATTGAAGCGCGGATCGGTAGCTTCTGCATACAGTACACGCAGCAGGTACTCATGCAGAAGCTCGGGGGCCTCACGCGAGAGCTTCATCAAATTCGGCATCTTCATAATGTCCGCCACCTCGTTTGACTCTACAGTCGGCAGCGGCGCAGCCATCTCATGCAATTCCCTGACTCGCGGTGGTATCTCCCGGTTGCAGAACAAAGTCAACCCACGTGGCAGCACAAACTCTCTGTCACTCGGCACCGCCAGACCGCGTGCAAAGTCATCGCCGTTGCTCCCGGAGAACGCTTGCGTGACTAAGCCCATCCCCACTCCGATCGCCACGACACCCGCCAACGCACTTGCCCCCCAGCAGCGCAGCAGCTGCGCCGTTTCTCCCCTCCGGAACAGGCGTATGGTCCTGATGAACAGCCACAGCGGCACCGACAGCCCGGCTAATACCCCGAGCAGGAACAGTAATCCCCCGATATAACTGAGCACACGCAGCACCGGCGGCCACACATGCCATTCGTGATAAATCCATTCGCATACATAGTCCAGCGAAAAGCCGGCCAGAAGTACCGCTGCCGCCCCCAGTGGCAGCAGAAAGCAGCTGCCGAAGAAGCACTTCAGCGTGTGGCGCAGGTATGAGAAGATGTTGTGAATCATGGAGATGAATGCCCTACCAGGTAGTAGACAATGCCGATAGATTTTTGTTCAAGTATCGAGTACGAAATCTCCATGATAACCGGCATCCGCGAGCGGCTCAGGCCTTCAGCAGAAGATTAGCCGTGGCATTGCCCAGCAGGAAGAACACCAGACTGCCGACCACCGTGAGCGCGACATAGAAAGCGGATGAAAAGTAGGCACCCGCCCGCATCAGCACCGTGTTTTCGTAGGCAAACGCCGCCAGGGTAGAGTAGCCGCCGCACAGCCCCGCCGTAACCGCCAGCCGCAGATGTGGCGAGGTGATGAACCCGCCCGCCGCCAAGCCGCAGAATAACCCCATAAACAGGCAGCCCCCAAAATTGATGAACAACGTATGCCACGGCATCCCCGGCATTGTGATGCTCCACTTATTGCAGATGTAATACCCCGTCAGATACCGCAACACACCTCCTGCAAAACAGCCACCGCCCACACACAACAAAGTCTTGATAGATATACCCATAACAAACGCGCACACATGCTGGCACTAAGTTGCCGAATTGTCAAGACCAAAGTGCTGTTTCACCCCGCAAGAAAACGCCCCTTTCAACCGCCGCGCCGACTCGCCCCGAGCTACCCACGCCCAAAAAACAAGCTGCTACCCCGTTTTTTCTGTCACCTCACGCACATTGTGCTTGCCAAGCCCCATCACCCCGTGTATAATCGCCCCGTGATTCAACTCGTAGCGGGGCATTAGCTCAGTTGGTAGAGCGGTTGCATCGCACGCAACAGGTCAGGGGTTCGAATCCCCTATGCTCCACTTAATCCCAGAAACCGAATCAGAAAACAATCTGGTTCGGTTTTT
>JAUNRE010000037.1 GCA_030535795.1 Akkermansia sp. | reverse complement strand
GCCCATCTTCCTCACCTACCTGCCAGTAGTTCCCCACCTCCGGCGGCGCGATACAGCGTTCACTCCGCTCTCTGGTAAGGGACCCGCATAAATCGGTGATTTATGCGGAGGTTTTCGTTGAACCAACCGGCAAAAAAAGCGGCGCAAACAAGCGATTACAGCGTTTATTTATTAATTTTGGAATGGACAAACGGCTGTAAACTGCTAAGATAACGGCATGAGTGCTGCTATCACCCCAACCGGGCGCGTACAATGGATTGATTTTTGCCGTATTTACGTCGCCTTCTGCGTCATTGTTCGCCACACCGACCGCTACGCGGAAAGCCCGGCATTCTTCACAGATTTGTTTACCTACCGCAGCCTCATCTACTTCTTCTTTTTCTTTTCGGCGTATTTCACGCACAAAGCGGCAGCGGGGCAGTGGCTGGACTGGCAGCGCACGCGGCGGCTGCTGTGGCCGTACCTGTTCTGGGCGTTTGCCGCGATGGTAACGATGATGCCGCTGCTCTACTGGGAGCAAACGAGCGTGGGCGACTGGAGCTGGTTGCACCCGCACCTGGTGCTCAGCGAAATGGGGTTGCTGGACTGGAAGTACTGGTCGTTCAGCAATGTACCGCTGTGGTTCATGCGCACGCTGATTATCCTGGCGCTCTTCAGCCCGATACTGCAACGCCTGCCGATGAAAGCCCTGCTGGGGCTGATAGTGGTCATCTTTGCCGCGAGCGATGTGCTGTGCTATGCCGATATGGAGACAGCCGAAAAAAACGGACGCGAGGGCGTAGCGTGGCTGCCCTTCCGCCTGTATGAGAGCGTGCTGGCGCTGGGCTTCTATGCTGCGGGGCTGCTGGTGCGACGCTACTTCAACACGCAACAGCTCACCGAATTCCTGCGCGGCTATGCCTGGCTGCCCGTCGCAGGCTCGCTCCTGCTGCTGCCGGCTGTGTACCACTGGCACTTCAACCCGCCTATCATGAGCAGTGCCCTTGTGCTGCTGGGTGTGCTCACCACCATGAGCATCGGTTGCCTGTGCGAGCAATACCTGCCGCGCTTCTGCGCCCTGGTGGCCAAGGCCGGCCCGGCGGCTTTCTTCGTGTATGTGACGCACTATCCCCTGCTCAAGTGCATCAAATTCTTCTGCGCCGGCGGTTACAGGGCAGACCTCACCATCGTGCAGGCATCCTGGGCGCCGTTTGCCATACTGGCCACCAGCCTGAGCGCCTATTACCTGCTGCGCCGCTTCTGCCCGCGTTTCATGCGTATTTTCGGGCTGAGCTAACGCAGAGCGATATCAGCTGAAATCGATTCTGCGATACACACCGTTTTGCCGGAACTCGATGATACCTTTGTCGCGCAGCAGCTGAAGCTGCTGACGAATTTTGGCTTCGATGTTGTGATTGCAGGGATGCCTCAGCTTCAGAAAATCGACGAATTGATACATTTGCCTGAGGGTGAATGTCGAATCGAGCTTTTCCACGCACATCAAAATATCGGATAACCACCCCCGACTCGCAAGGCTCTTTGCCCGGAGTGAATAAACGCTGTTATACTGTCGCAACACTCTTTCGGTATCCAGCACAATGCCATTGGTGATAACGGGAATCTTAGCAAAGGCAGGCACCTGCGAAAGCAAGATATTACACCCCTCCCACCCGGCACGTCGTGCACTATCGTTCAACGGCTTGCGTTTTTCTATCATGTCGGGAACAAAAAAGCACCCTGGGACAATGATGAGATTGTTGACCTCGCAGGAATCATAATGCAGAAAAAAGAAGCTGGGGTTATCAAGCGAGGTGATGCGGTCTATCATCGTGCGGTAAACACCATCGTTGACCTTGCCGTCGAACTGAGGCGCCCTCGAACGCTGACTCTTTAACTCATACTGCGCCCTGCAGGTATCACAAACATAATCTTTTACCGGCGCATTAGGTTCCGCTTTGCGAATCGGCTTCTCACCACACACGGGGCAATACATATTGCGCTCAAACCAGTCTTCCGTAAGAATTCTGGCTATTTGCGAGGGGCTCTTATAACCCTGCACCAGAGCCATATTGAAGCGAAGATCCATCACGTGTTTTATTTAATCCCGAGTTCGCGGAGTTTTTCGACCTGGCTGTGGTAATTTCCCTTGCCGGAGTAGAGGCGCGAGCGAGCCTCCTCGCAGGCGGAGGTGGCGGATTCGAGGGCTTTCTGCACGGCATCGAACGACTCGCGGAAGAGGGCGAATTTCTCGTACAGCAGGGTAGCGCGCTCCACAATGGTCTGCACGTTTTTCTGCTGGGTATCGCGCTGCCAGAGCAAGCGGGCGAGGTGCAGCGCCATCATAAGATTGGCAGGGCTGAGCAACAATACCCTGCGGCGCATGGCGGTAACCAGCAGCTCGGGGGCGCTCTGCACGGCCGTAATATAAGCCCCCTCGTTGGGCACAAACATGAGCACAAAATCAGGCGACCCGGGCTCCAGGCGCTCATAATGCTTGCCGGCCAGCTCGCTCACATGTGCCCGCACCGAGTTGAGATGCGCCCGGGCGGCAGAGCTGCGGGTGGCATCATCCTCCGCCGCAATGTAGTTCACATAAGCGGTAAGCGACACCTTGCTGTCGATGATAAGGCACATACCCTGGGGCAGGTACACCACGGCATCGGGGCGCAGGCGCCCCTGCGGCGTGTCGTAACTCTTCTGCGTATCGAAATGAACACCTCGCTGCAAGCCCGCGCTCTCGAAAAGCCGCTCCAGCACCGCCTCACCCCAGTCCCCCTGAGCCTTAGAGTTGCCTTTGAGGGCGCGAGTAAGGTTAGCGGCATCGCGGCCTATTTCTTCGGCGCGTCCCAGCAGCAGACGCACCATCTCGCGCACGCTTGCCGTGTTATCAGCACCGGCGGCTCGGGTATCGGCCACAGCGCGGTTGAGCCCCACCAACTGCTCGCGCAGGGGCGCCAACACAGCGCTCATCTGCTCGGCATTGGAGCGGTGCAGCCCCTGCGTGCTGTGCTCCAACACCTCGGCTGCCAGCGCACGGAATTGCTGTTGCACCTCCGCCCGCGCGCTGCGCAGGGTGTGCAGCTCAGCCTCAAGCCCGGCAATACGGCGCACGGAGCGATACCGCGCCACAGCATAGCCCAGCACCACCCCCAGCCCCAGCACCAAGGCACCGGCACCCGCTGCCCACATCATCTCCTGTTGTGTAATACTGAACACCTTGCGTTGCTTGTACGGCTTACCTATTCACTCAATCCAACCCCTCCAGGGCATCCTCCCAATCCGCCGCCTTGCGCCAGCGGTTGGCGGGGTCGAACTCCATGGCCATATCAATCGTCTGCAACAAAGCCTTGCCATAAAAATCCCGCAACGACTCTCGCTCCGCCAGCGGACGGCACGGGTCGTTCTCGCGCGAATACCCGGTCTCCATCCCCACACAGGAATAACCCATCACCATCGCCTGGCGACGGTGCGCCAGAATAGGCTCCTGCCCCGTCAATACAAAATAGAGCGTACAACCCAGGGCATAAACATCCGACCAGGCACCCACGCCACGGGAAAGATTCACCTGCTCAATAGGCATGTAGGGCGGTATGGGCTCGCCGGGGCCGGCATCGCAGCTACCGGGTACATGAATCGCTGTGAGATAGCTGACGTGACGCGACCCGAAGCCGATGAGGACCGGGGCGCCTGCGGGAGTGATAAGGATGTTGGAAGGCTTGATATTGAAATGGTAAATGTGGCGTTTATGCAAAGCCGCCAGCCCGCTGAGCAGGCTGCGCATCAGCTCCGTGAGCTCCGGGCGGGTAAGACGCCTGCCCTGCCGGCAGAGCGCCTCAAGCGATGTACCCTCCACATACGGCACCACGCAATACCCCGTATTGAGCGCGCGGAAAACCTCCTTCACCCCGGCCAAGTGGGGGTGTGTCACAGTAGAGTGGCAGTGTGCCTCGTTCAGGAAATTGTAAAGCCCGCAGTTGTAGAGCCGCTGCTCCTCATCCCCGGCATGGCGCAGAAACACATCCGCATACTTGCGCGTTGCCATAGCGCGGGGGAAATATTCCCGCAGTATAACCCGGCATTCATTCGTCACATCGTATGCCTCATAGGTCTGGATATAACGAGCAGAAGCCAGGCACCGGCGTATCACATAATGGCCGGCCAGCGTCTGCACCGGCAGTGTATCGCTCAGCGGCAGCGTGCGCTCCGGGAAATAGATAGGGAACTCCTGCACACCCAGCCCCGGCGCCGCAGACCCATCGAACCCATCGGCCACCTCCTCATGCTCCTCATCAGCCGGCGGCTCCTCCGCCGCATCATCCTCCCACGGCACCTCTGCACCATAGGCATCGCCAAAGCTCTGCAACCACTCCTCTGCCGACTGCCAGCTCTGCAGCGGGTCGGCACAAAGCGCCTTATCAATACCCCTGAGCACCTCCGGCGAGAAATGGCGGCAAAGGATACGCTGCTCGGTAAGGGGAGGATAATGCCCGCCCAAGGTCGTGGGCGGCGCCTGCGTATTGCCCGTAAGCACGCGGTAACACGTAGCACCCAGGGCATAGAGATCTCGGCGAGGAGCAGCGGCGTGGAACCCCTGCTCCATCTCCGGCGGGCAGAAGCCCAGCGTCACCCGAGCGCTGTGGCCACCGGCACCGAGGTCGATGCTGCGAGCATTGCCGAAATCTATCAGCGTCACCTTCCGCTGGCGATCCATCAGGATATTATCGGGCTTCACATCGCCATGCACAAAACCCTTGCCGTGCAGATAGCGCAGGATTTCGAGCATATCCGTAATAAAACGCCGCATCCACACATCCGTCACACCGGAGCGGTAGAGCGACGCATCATCCATGGATTTGCCCTCCACAATCGGCATCACATAGTAATACTCCTTACCCCCCACACGGAAAAGCTCCAGCGCGCGGATAATGCCGGGGTGATCCAGGCGATCCAGAATACGCGCCTCCATCGCCAAATCCGCGGAACGAAAGGGGTTATCCTCCGAATACAAGCGCTGCTTGATAGCCACTCGCTGCCCGGTGCGGGAATCCACCGCGCGATAAATGACGGCATCCCCCCCGCGGGCCAGGATACCCTCTATGCAATAGCTGCCCAGCATCGTGCCCTCTGCATGCGGCTCGTTGATATCTATACCCTTCATACGCGTAAACTACCTTTTGATGTTGCGAATATCATAGCATATATTCCCGTGCACACAAGCAAATCTTCCGGCAGAATGCCGAAAGCCCCGCTCAAGAGTATTGAGCAAGGCTTTCAAACACCGACAACAGCCACGGGTGGTACCGCCTCTCGTGGCGATCATATTACTTCAATAGTTGCATCAGAAGCGGTGTTTGCGCATAATCGACAGCTGTTTTACCACTGCTGTCCCTCATCGTTTTATCAGCTCCGCCCTGCAGGAGCAAACGTACCACTTCAGCATGGCCATTTTTAGCAGCCAGATGCAAAGCGGTATATCCGGATTTATTGGTGGCATTCACCAATGCCCCACTACTCAACAGCTCCAAAACGACCTCATTATACCCATTCATGGCAGCCATCATCAGTACCGTTGTGCCGTATCGTGTCGAGGCAGCGTCCACGTAGGCACCGGCTTCGATAAGGGTGCGAACTTCGCTTACATTGTTATTGAATACCGCCCGCATAAGCGGAGTCCGGTCAGATGAATCGCGAATCTCTAATTCAGAATGCAACTCGGATTCGTCATACTTCGTCTTTATTTTATTATTTTATGCTAACTTGAATATTACGCACATTACCCTGCATGCTACCAACGAATATTTCTTCGGTGGCCGTGCCGGTGGTGGGTGAAGTGAAGGTGATGGTATAGGTACGAGCCGAGTTTGAGCTACTCACCTCAATCGTACCGGTATTGGGGCCTGTTTTCCTGTAAACATATTTTCCGCCCTTAGCCGGAGTATTGAGAGGAAGAATGTTGCGAGTTGCCTTGGGCTTCAAGCCAACAGCTATGAATGCCTCTGCGCAGCTCTTCACGTTCTTCTTTGCGTTCTGATATGACTGCCAGCCGCTTACATTCTCGCCATCTTCACTGTACTTGTACTGCGAGGACTCATAATTGAAAACAGCTGTCTTGCCAACAAGATTCTCCGGCGCCAAATCACCGCCTGCCGAGGTGGTCGGCTCGGGGTCGCTCTCTTCCGGATCGGCTGTCTCAGGAGCGGGTGTCGGCTCGGGGTCACTTTCACCCGGGTCTATTGCTTCAGGAGTGGGCATCGGCTCGGGGTCACTTTCACCCGGGTCGACAGTTTCAGGACCGGGAATAACAAATCGGATATTACGCACATTGCCCTGCATGCTACCAACGAATATTTCTTCGGTGGCCGTGCCGGTGGTGGGTGAAGTGAAGGTGATGGTATAGGTACGATCCGAGTTTGATCTACTCACATCAAGCGTACCGGTATTGGGTCCGGTTTTTCTGTAAACGTATTTGTCACCATTGGCAGTGGTATTAGGCGACAGAATATTACGAGTTGCCTCAGGATTAAGGCCTACAATTATGAATACCTCAGCGCAGCTCTTTACGTTCTTCTTGGCGTTCTGGTATGACTGCCAGCCGCTTACATCCTCTCCATCTTCGCTGTACTTGTACTGCGAGGACTCATAATTGAAAACAACCGTCTTGTCACCAAGATTTTCCGGTGCCAAATCACCGCCTGCCAAGATGGTCGGTTCAGGGTTACTTTCAGCCGCGTCTATTGCTTCAGGAGTGGGCATCGGCTCGGGGTCACTTTCACCCGGGTCGGCTGTCTCAGGAGCGGCGGTCGGCTCAGGGTCACTTTCACCCGGATCTATTGCTTCAGGAGTAGGCATCGGCTCGGGGTCGCTCTCCCCCGAGGCATCGGTCTCAGGAGTGGGCGTCGGCTCGGGGGACGGGGCAGGTTCGGGAAGCACTGCCGGTTCATCGCTCGACTCGGCAGCGGGCTCAACTTCAGGCTCGGGTTCAGGCTGAGGCGCAGGGGTATCTGCGGCGGGAGAGGGAGTCACGGCCTGCACAGCAGCGGATTGCTCTCCCTGGTCGGCAGGAGTACCCTTACCCTCCTCCTGCCCGCACGAAGTGAGCAGCAAAGTCACTGTAGCCAACGTATAACGTGTAACAGGTTTCATAATCAGTCCGTTATTTATTAAAAATCTTGATGGTAAACGAGTTTCAGAATACCACCACATGATACAACTTTACTGCTCCTGTGTCAAACACCTTTCTCAAAAATACACGGAAAAAGCGAAATCGTCTCAATGAGCGAACTCAAAACGCTTGCGCACATCGGCGGGCAAGGTATCGGCCGGGGCGCTCAGGCGATAGGTAGCGGTGGTGTCTCCCTGCGCGATGGTTACGGTGACAACACGGTCGGAAAAAGCCACACTGAGGCCGCCGGCAAACTCTACCTGCTGCGGGCAGCCGGGCTGCATGAACATAGCACGCAGCTGCTGCCACGGCTGCGGCTGCCGTGCCAATACATCGGCCAGAGCAGCCGGGGTCGGAGGCGCCGAGCGCGTGCGCTTGGCTGCCCTTCCCTCCGGTATAGGTGCACTCATCACGACGGCCGGAGAGTTCACCGCTACCGTCGGCCCCGACACCGGGGTCGGTAAAGAATCCACCGGAACCGACTCCGGCCGAATTTCCTCAGAAAGGGTCGCCGGGCGGGCATCCGGCACCTTTTCAGCAGACCAGGTATTGCCATCCCCGCCGGCTGCCACAGCCGGTGCCAGAGTAAAGCTGGTCGGCACCGTACTCTGAGGCTCCGTCTGCGCCGGTGTATCATCCGTTACCATCTGCTTGGTAGCACCGCTTTCATCCCCCATGGCCATCCGCACCTCATCGTGCAGCAACAAGGCACCCGCCCCGGCAAGCAGCACCAGCGATGCCGCCGCTGTACCCACGCGGTAGAGCATGCGCCGCCGCCATACCCTGCCCGCCTCGGCATCGATGGCTCGCTTTACCTGCGCCTGCAGGTCAGCCCCGGCAGCCGCCCCCTCGCGGTCGCAGGCAGCCAAGGCACGCAGCTCATCCTCCAGAGCCATCAGAGTCTCTTCTTCATCGTTCATGGTGTGGAAATTTTGCGTTTCATTTGTTTCAGGGCTGCCGAATACCGGCTGCGTACCGTCGACTCGGCCAGACCCAGGCGAGCCGATATATCCGGGAAGGTGAGCTCATCCCATATCCTCAGGGTGACGATGCAGCCCAGTTCCTCCGGCAGTTCGTGCAGAGCCCGGCGCAGCTTCAGCCGGGTGTCATCGGGTCCGTTAGCGTCTGCGGCCGGGTGCTGCGGCAGCGAGTACAGCTGCTCGCCATAGCCCTGCTCGGTGCGGCTTCGGCGGGCATTCTGCTCGCGCAACCGGGCTGCTGTATTCCATATACTGCGCAAGGCGTAGGGGTGCAAATCCGCCACAGAAACACGCCCCTCGCACACGGCACGCGTCACATTGCCGGCCACCGTTGTGACCAGCAGCTCCACATCCGTGCTTGCATCTGCCTGCTGCCGGGCATAAGTCAGCATCTGCCCCAGGTGCACGGCGAACCACTCCGCGCATTCCTGCCGGAGCCGCTCTTCTTTTCTGCGCACGCTGAAGGAAAACATGACCTCTCTCTGCCTATATTAACACACCCCGAACCCAAAAGCGCGAAAAAATTTATTTGTATTGTTGAATCAGGGCTCGTATGTTGCCGGAGGGGTCATCCCCCACGCATTGTTCCGGTGTTGCTCCACTTGTCGTGCGTGCATTAGCATTTGCTCCGTTGCGCAGCAACACCTCGACAAGAGGATACGCACCTAATGCACAGGCATTGTGTAGTGCTGTCGTTCCGTTGGATTTCGGCAGTACTGTATCTACGTTCGTATCAATGTATGCGCCATCTACTATAAGCGGCAACACTGCAACCAGGCGTTTTCGGTACACTTCCTTAATATTGGTTTCGTAGCGAGTTTTAGACAAAGCGCTAATGTATGTGTAGAGCTGCAGTTTGTCGTCCTCGCTCATTTCTGTAGACACCGTGAGTGTTTCTCCAACATCAGCCGACGGGGGAGCTTCGGACAATTCCGGTTTGAAGTTGCTCAACACCATATCCCCGTTGTCCAGAGCTACAGCAGCAGGGCGTTGAGCTCCTCCGGTCAAATCCGACACTTGGCTTTGCGTACTAAGTTGCAGCTCAGCTACGCTTAGTACTTTATCGTTGTTAATATCTGCGCTTTCAGCTTCGTTCAGTGTCTTCATGATGGCGTAGCTAAACACACCATTGTTCCATTCACCGGATTCCATGGCGAATTCCGCACCGGCGGAGGCTGACACAATATTGATACCACGGTATTCCGGGCTACCGGCAAATATGTCTTCCATGTAGCGCTTAGTTTGTGTCTCTGTCAGTTTGCTTACGGTCTTTTTCACCCGCATGCCACGGGTATGTACAGCTCGTACGCCGGGTGGCAGCTCCATACCGGCAGCCGCCAGTTTATCCATATCGCTTTCACCCACAGATCCACTGTGACAAGTGTCCAGCAACAGCAGGCGATGGCGGGCTTTGGTGCTTTGCAACGTGTTGGTCAGTGCTTTCATCGAGATACCGGTGCTGCGTATTCTCTCTGAGTCGAATCCTGCCGGGGCAAAGTAATACTCCAGTTTGCTGTCCAAGTTGCCGTGGCCTGCTATGTAAAGAACAACGCGGTCATCATCTTTGGCATTGGCTAAGAATGTGCTTACTTTCTCCAAATCAGCCTTGCCGGACATTTCCTTGTCCGTCAGCAACAAAGTGTGTACCTTGCCTGTGGACTTTGCCTCGACTGTCTTGATGATATCCTGAGCATCTTTAGCGGCGAACTGCAGGTCCAGATTATCATCGTCATAGTCAGATACACCAACGGCTACCACATACAGGTCGGACTCCGCTTCAGCTTTGTAGATGGTGCGGAATCGCGTGGTAGTACCGGCAATGCCGGCGGAGTCCACCGGGGTGACCTCAATCCAGTTTTGCCCCACAGCCAGCGGCAGTTGTACAATAACATGGCGCTCACCCACGGTATCGGGCGCTTCTTCTATGCCGTCTTGCGGAATCAGCACACCGTTGGCGCGTACTTCCAGCTTTACTATATCATTTTGCGTGGCATGCAGGCGTACATTGAAACTCAGCTGCTTCTCTTTGGTGTACAACATGGGTAACTCCACTTCAGCATAGGGCAAATAGCCAAGAGCCGGCTCCTGAGGCATGTTAGCGGGATCAAAACCTTGTTTTTTGAGCCAACGTTCCGTGGTAGCTTGCAAGGCTGCGATATCATCTGCATTGCCATTGAGTGCCTTCAACACTTCCGCAGGGCGGTTACGCCACGGAGCCAGTGCGTGCATACCCACGACACGCGTGCCATCGCCATAGTTAAGGATACTTTCGCACCCCGGGCTACCGGCATAAAGCCCATTCGGCAGTACAATGACGTAGCCTGCATCATGAGAAAGATACAAGTTGCCCACTTCTTCCGAGCTATTGTCGTCCTGCACTCGAACAATGCGATATTGATTTTCGCTTTCCGGCAGTAGTAGAAGATTCATCTTACCCAGCCACAGCGGCTTGAGCCCACTCTTCGTGCAGCTCCAAGTCTTCTCTACGGTGTATTTGTTACTTACAAAATCGAGGCTGATTTTAGAGACACCACAGAATTCCCCTCCTTCCTCGTTCCCCCCAACCAGAATTGTAGCTCTGCTTTCATCATCTTGCACCACTTCCAGCAGTGAGCACCCCGCCCAATCCAAAGCATTGTCGCTCTTTTTACTCAGAGTTCCGCTTTTGTTCAGGAAAAGAAGATTGTTCTCTTTGATAAGACCCACTCCTCCGCCAACGATATCACCTTCACCGAAACCGTATACATTGAAAACCAAGAATGTCGAATCAGCTTTGCTAAGACTGAAGTTTGTGCATTCTCCGGTAGTTTCAATGTATTGGAGAAGCTTCCTCATGCCGGCATTGTCCGGCAGTTCTTCGCACCGGTCCACTTCGTATCCGAATTGAGTTTCTTTTAATTCCCACGGCTCGTTTGCTTTATATCCCCGGTATGCCTTTTGGGTGAAGGTAAGATTGAACAAATCAATCGTGCTCTGCTTCTTATATGCCGTATAGCAGGTAATCGTGCTTCCGCTACCCTTTGTTTGGACATGTCGAGGTTCCCAAACTAATAAGCAGTTACCTTCACCGGAATATGGCCATGTGAATTGTACCCCCAGCCCATCCGCTGAGCTTGCAGACTCAGCCAAACGCATACCGGCTGCTATCTTTTCAGGATCATCCGGCCCCATGGGCATTCCCAAATCGTCTACGTTGCTGTATGCCAGATAATACTTTTCATAATCAGATTTTTCTGTAATATTAAGCCTTGTTCTGTGTGATTTTAGTTCGTATGGTGATACGATTATCGCTTGTGCATCCGGGCACTTGCCGGATGCATCATGCGGCACCATGGCGTATGTGCCATCGGCCTGCTTTATGGGGTATTTGTATCCGTGGGTATCTTCATCATCCAGTTTGAAACGTCCTACAAGGTCACCTGTGCGGCTATCCCAAAAGCTGTAATTGAACTTGCCACTGTAGTCTTCTTCGGTATAAGCGCTCACAAGTACATGTTCGTCCCCATAGCTGAAGCTTTCCGCCGCTCGCGCAGCCGTCTCTCGGTAAATGACCCCGGCTTTGGATTGAGCTATGACGGTTGAACTCTCAGCCGTAGGCTCATCTTTGCGTATCCATTGTTCCTTATCAGCTTTTACCAAGACAGTGGTCGGCAGCACGGGAGCTTCATCTTCTTCCTCCGGTTCGGGCTCGGGGGACGGGGCAGGCTCAGGAGTAGCTATTGGTTCATCGCTTGCCTCAGGAGCAGGTTCAACAGTAGGTTCGGGGTCAGAATGAGGCGCAGGGGAATCTGTGGCGGGAGAAGAAGTCTCGGCCTGCGCAGCAGAGGATTGCTCTCCCGGTACGGCGGGCGTTTCCTTGCCCTCCTCCTGCCCGCACGAAGCGAGCAGCAGAGTCACTGTGGCCAGTGTATAACGTGTAACAGGTTTCATAATCAGGGTCTATTAAAAATTGTTGATGATAAAGGAGTTTCGAGATACATCTACATGATACGACTTTACTGTCCCCATGTCAATAAAGTTTCTCACAAAAAGCATAAAAAGCCACCTTCGCACAATGACGAAGGCGGCTGTATCACCATTATACTGCTTGTTGGGAAAATTGTGTTACGCGCGGCCGCCTATAGCAGCAGGCCGCAACGGCAAGATAATCGGTTGTTCTGCTTCCTGAGCCGGTTTGGGTGCCGGTTTCGGTGTTACTTTTACCTTTTTAGGAGGTGTTGTGGCGGGCTGGGCTGCCTTCACCGGTATCAAAACCGGCTGCTGCGGATAAACAACTACCGAGGGACGGCACGACACCAATACCAGAACAGGCAAGAGATATAATGATATTTTTTTCATTTGATAAGAGCGGATTTGAACGTTTACTATTTGGAAGATAACCTGTTAAAAATGGAATCCATTTTGCTTTGCACGGAAGAAGAGCATTCACTCTCCAAATCCTTCTGAATCACAGCGGAGCATTCTTCACGGGTCCATGCAGTGGCGCTACGCTGAATGCGGATGCGCTCGCGCGCGGCAATACCACCGGTAATCACGTCAACAATCTGAACCATGAACTCGACATCCAGCACCATGGTGTAGCGGGTTCTGCCTGCCACCTCAAAGTTGCGTGTAGTGGTGTTTTCCGTTGCACGGTCCAGCTTGATGTCTATGACATAGTCAGCAGCTCGCATGTTACCTTTTTTTCCTTTTTCGGTATCAGCTGTTGCTGAGCTCCCTGCCATATGCCGCTCCGATTCGGCCAAAACTGATGAGCGATCCAGCAACACAAAGCGATTGTCGTTAAGTATCACATCGTTCAGGCTTCGCTCTACGGTATCAGCCACCAGTGCAGATGTTGCAGCACTCAGGTCGTTGCAGTTGAATGCACGGCGAACATCCTGAAGAGCCGGCAATATCATGCCGATTTTGCCGCGGAACATATCACCCACCGGGGGCTTCACTTTGGCTTTTATTCGGATGCGGAAGGAACCATCGCGCTCCTTCACATCCTCCAGCACGCTATATGAAAGCAGAATTCCATCATATACAGTTGCTCCCAAATCGGCAGATTCGCCCTTGGCCGAAATAATCGCCTTAATCACAGCAGCGCCGCATACCTGCGACACTGCTTGCGTACAAGCATCTGACATGGCCGCCGAGTGGTCTTTACCGAAGCCCTGAGCCTCGACTTCGCGCACATCGGCAGATGATGAATGTAACTGAGCATCTTTCGCCGCGGCAGCAGGCGTGCCCTCGGTGACTTGCGCCTTGTCATCGCACGCCACCAGTAAGGCACCGGCCAGCAAAAAAGAGAGATAACAGGTATGATGCATCATTTTTTCAACTATCTCAGGGCTTAATAATGTTCTTGGCTTTCAGCTTGGCCAGCATTTCATCCACCGCAATGGGTGTAATGCCCGCAAGGGCTCTCTTTTTGGCCTGTAACTGATCTTCAGCGCGCCCCTTGTGGGTCTTGGGCTGCAAAGCTGCCACCATGCGGGGGAGTCTTTTGCCGAGCTCATATACCTTGCCGGTCATAGTAGCCTCTACTACCCACATACCCGTCATGTTGTCCATGCGAGCATAACCGAAATCGATTGTACCAACAATCAGGTAGCGAATACCGGCATCTTCTTCTTTGAGCGATTGGGACACCTGGCGCCATACGGAGGGAGAAACGACATTACCCTTGCTATAGGCTTCATCCAGCACGGCCGATACATCCAGCATGGCACCATCGATGATATTTTCAAACCCCTTATCAAGCATGCGGGCAGAGAGAGCAGCACCGAACTCTTCGCGGGAGGGACCATCGAGCTCGTACTTTAAGGTATCTGCTTTGTGCGTACGAGAAACACCGGCGCTGGACTTCTTGTTTTCAATGCGCGACTCGGAAGTGGCTAAATTGGTACCTGTGCTGCTTTCCACAATGGAAGCCTCAGCGGAGGCGCTTGTAGAGCTCTCCGTATTGACACGAGCTTCATGGCGTTCTACCGAAGCGACCTCGCGGGCAGTAAAGAATACAGCAACCAAAGTATCATCTAAGGTCACCATTTTTTTGACGGCTTGCTTGCTCATCAACGTATCCTTCACCACGTCTTCATCGATGACGGCTGTCACCTTCACCTCCATACAGGAAGTGGCCTTGTTATCGCGGGTTGTATTCTCAACATCGCGAGCCTGGTCAAACAGCTGCTTATAAATATCGGGCTTACGCTCTTCGTAAAGCTGTCGTATCGACCCGGCTTGCGTAGACATCATGGCATCCAGCCCATTACGAATAGCCTCTTGATGGGCTTCGTCAGCAGCTGTCTGGCGTGAGTTCTTTACTTTCGGTTGGTACGGGATGGCAGCCTTGCCGCTGATTGTCAGATCCGCTGCTGATGACAGAGCTGTAATCAGGCAGAGAAAGCCACACGTCACTAGTGTTTTAATTCCTTTTTTCATTTTTATTTATTTGGTTGAACAAGAGAAAAGAATAGAGCTCGTTTGCTTTTGGCGAGAAAGTTTGCGCGAGGCTTCCATAAACATTTTGTAACTGGCAGCCTGGTAATAAATCCACGGTGTGCCCAATTTGGCATCATGCGTATACATAGCCTGCACGGAATCAGCATATTTTGACGTATAAACAGTTTTCTCACCGGCTTTGAGCGTAATACGACAAGCTGCGGCAAATGCCAGATGACGCTGGTATTTCTTTTTCGCCAGTACCTGAGTCTGGTAGCCGGGTATCACAACATCGAGTGTGTAATCCGGCTTCTTCAGCACAAATGAACGCGTACCGTCAGCCGTTACCTCACCTGCTGTTGCGTCTTCCTCAGCAGTTCGTGCATCCAGAGAGGCGGCATCATCCACCTGCTCTCGCATCGTGTAATACAGCAGCTCATTGCCACCGGAATACGGCAAGACCGGTATTCCCGCTGCTTCATAAAAAGCCGAGCAAATGCAGGAGGAATAATACGTGTTAATCGATTTTTTTATGCTTTCAGGTATATCCTTCACAGCCTTGTCGAGGAATGTAAGCTCGCCTATGCCAATTGTTTTGGGAGCCTGACTCTCATCAAATTCCTTACCTGCCGCCTGCAAAAACATTTCCACCACCTTTGTTTCATAGAGGTGTTGCAGTAATTTTTGTTTTTCCGCCTCGGTGGGCACATGATTGCAGGCATCGACAATCTGAGCTCTCAGCGGATAAATGGCGACTATCCGCCTGTCATGAAAATTGCACAATACCAAGTCAAAACCTATTTCAGCCAATACCTTGCTGATCGTTTTCCCACCCAGGGGAAGGCGCTGTACCTCAATATGCTCATAATTCAGAGCACACGCCATGACAAGAGCATCTCCACGGGATGCTATCATTTCGTCATCTCCGGCACTCAGGCGGTCCATCAATCGCATACCGCCTGCTTTTTTGTTCTTCTGCATCTCCGTGTAGATTTTTTTCGATATGTCGGACTGTTGAGTCTGCACACCGACAGAATGAACAGATACCTCCCGCCGGTCGCCATAAAGGCGACCAACGGGAAATTGTTCTGAGACCTCTTGCTTATTCTGTGTGCGATAGAACCATACACCGACAAATCGTATAGGCGAAAGGGGTGCAGCTTCGGCAAAGCCCACAGCAACACTAATTGCTATAATACAAGCAGAGATGAATCTCATAGGTAAAGAGTGTTATTAGAAAATTCCGAAAGAATCCAGAGAAATAGTTCCCTTCAGTTCAGCGGCAGCCTTGGCTGTTACACCCTTAATGCCATCCACCTTCTTCTTGTTAAGCTTAATCTGGCTCTTCTGTGCGTGCTCGTCCCACATCTCACGCACGGCCTCCTGCTGTTCAAACTCCTCGGGCAGGCCGGTAAGGAAGAACAGTATCGGACGGAACTGGGTGGCAAGCAAAGCCTTGTCCAGAGAGGATGCTTTCTTAATGGCCTTAATCAACTTTACAGAGTGAACTGATGCCAGTACAGCAAGTTTCGCCTCCATAATCTGGGCATCCTGAAGCAGCGAATAGCTCTGCGCAATCTTGACCTCAGCTTCTGCCTGGTGCTTCATCGCACGAGCAATATACATGTTACCCTTGCGGTTGGTAGCTGCAATCTTGGCGTTGGTATCGGATGTTGCGCCGGCGAGCTTGTTGTAACCTTCAGCAATCATTTCATCAACACCCTTTGTATCTTCCTTTACCTTGCTGATGGCGCTCAGATCTTGAGCGTTGGTGATATTCTGAATCTGAGCCTGCAACAATTTCTGCTTCTCCTTACCGTCAGCAGCAATACGAGTTGCCATGTTGTATACCTCGCCGGCTTTCTTATTGGCGGCAATAGCCTCAGCATCCAGAATCAGTGCGTCCAGCGCAGCCAAACGAGACTCGAGAATCAATCGGGTGGATTCTCCGTAAGTCTTCATCATGCCTTTCTGCGCGTTGGCAATGATATCCAGACCCGGATACTGAGACATGTCAATACTGCGAATCTGAGACACAACTTGACACGAAGTGAGCATCGACGTGGAGTAAATCATGGACAGCCCTACAAGAGCCATCATTATCTTGTTCTTTATCATAATGTAACGTTCTTTGTTGAGTTGAAAATGAGCCCTCCTGCGACCATCGCATGTGGTACTCTGTAAATCCTAAAATATCGCGTTTTGATAATTTGTCAAGCATTAAATCTCAAATCGAGCAAATTTTTTATTTACAAATGAGCGTTTTGGTAGTAGCATAGGATGCGGATACTGAGCAAAAAATCATCAATTATGAGTAAGGAGAAGAATCAAAAGCCTAAGAGACAAGAGCTTAAAGAAAAATCTCAGTCTGATACAAAAGAACACACTATCAGTATCAAGCTTTCCATTGAGCTGTACAACCGGCTGGTGCGCCAGGCCGTCATCGAGAAGTGTAGCGTAGAAGAGCTGGTGGCATTGGTTGTAAAAGAACAGGCCGATACAAAATAAAAATCCGAAATGACCGGCGAACAGAAGAATCTTGACTTCAAGCAATTCTGTGCTAGACTAAGGACACATCAATGGAGGACGAGCAGTCAGAGTTCAAGAAAGAAATCAAACAGTGGCTCAGGGAACAAGGCCTGGACTACCGCTGGTTGGCGGAGCAGTGCGGCGTGTCGGAGATAACGGTACGCAACTGGATGAGCCAGCGAAATATCCCCACGTTGCGGCGGCAGTTGCTGGAGCGGGTGATGGTGCAGCTACCCGGAGTAAGCCGGGAAAACACGGGCGACAAATCGACCGGGGTAAGCGTGCGTGCCGGGTTCACCCTCACCGTGCAACTGGATTCTACGGTGTACACCAAGCTGGAGGCACGGGCACTGGAAGAAAATACGACGGTGGAGCAACTCGTGGCTCACGCCATAACCGCTGCAGCCGAAAAAAGTACAACCCACGCCTTGCAAAACCGCAAGGTAATCCTGCCGATAGACTAACAGGCACTCCAAGTCACGTCGGCATGTCATGTTGACACGCCGATGAGAACGGCATTACGGCACACGTCAGAACGCACAACCCTCGCTCACCTCAGAAGACCTGAATGCCATGAATCTCTGCCTTCCTGAGCGTACTATCCTTAGCAACTGCGAGTTGCGCCGCGTGCTCGGGCAAGGCGGCGGGGGTATCAGCTACATGGCCTTCGATAAGGTGCTGGAGCGGCCTGTCGTGATAAAAGAACATTTCCCCTTGGGGCTGTGCCTGCGCCACATGGACCGAAGCGTCCGACCCACCGATACCGAACTCTACGAGCGCTCCTTGTCCACCTTCTGCCGCGAAGCACGTATTCTGGCCGGCCTCAACCACCCGAATGTCGTCAAGGTGTTCGATATCTTTGAGGCCGCCGGCACAGCCTACATCATCATGGAATATGCTGAGGGTGAAACGCTGACAGAGTGGCTGCCGAAGCATGCCGCCTGTTTTGCCGAGGTAAACGGCGTATTGTGCTCCCTGCTGCACACGCTCGAATACCTGCATGGCAACAATATCTTGCACCGCGATGTAAAGCCGGCCAATATCATCATAACAGAATCCGGCCACCCCATTCTCATCGACTTCGGCTGCGCCCACCTGGGCACCGCCAAGCACACTATCACCATGGTAGGCTCGCCGGGCTATTCTGCACCCGAGCAGTTCACCCCCCACGGGAATACCGGCCCGTGGTCCGACCTGTACGGCCTGGCGCAGAGTTTTCTGCACCTGTTGCCCGATAAACAGAAGCGCGTTTACCCGCGCCGATTCCTCAAAGCCATGCAGCAAGCAGCTTTGGCAGAGCCTACCCAACGCCCGCAATCCGCGGCACAATGGCTTGCTGCCATCAACTCGCGCCGTTACAGGTGGCCACTGTTCGCTTTTGCCGCCGTCCTGCTTGTGGCAGCAGCTGCATGGTATATCTGCCCACCGCTCTCACCCCCGGCAAAGTCCGTACCACAAGCCTCCGCACAGCCTGACACAAAGGAAACCCCGGAGGAATTGCATGCCCTGCTACAGGCAGAGTTTGAGCGTTACTCCGCCCAGCTGGCTCAACTCACCACCCTGGTACAGAACGGCACCACCTCGCAGGAAGAATACCAAACCCAACGCGGTCTCTACGAGGAACAATACCTCCGCAATGTCGAAGATATTAAACGCATGATAATCGCCCCATCCTCCGTGGTAGAGCCGCTTACCATGCCTGTCGAAGAAAAAACGCCCGTTGCCGATGAGGACGCAGATGATGGGCTGGGCGATTTAGTGCGCGAGCTGGAGCAGCACAAGTACGAGACAGCGTTCGAGCGGCTGTGTCAGAAGCGGTTGCTCACCATACTCACGCAGATTATGGAAGGAGCACCTGTCGACACGGTCATCCCCAATGCCAACGGCACAACTGCGCTACACAATGCCTGCGGCCTGAGCCATGTGGAAATTGTGCGCTGGCTGGTGGAACATGGAGCTGACCTGAATGCCAAAACTGCCGAGGGAGCCAGCGTAGACAACTGCGTAGGCGGGCCGAATGCCAAAGCCATCAACACCATCATCACCAAAGCCCGCAATGCAAAATAGGACATAGACAAATTACAAGCGAGTTTCGAGTTGGAAGTGCGGAATTCAAAAACCTCGCTTACGGGGCAAAAGTATGCAGCACCGGACTCCCATTCCTTTTTATTGAGCTGCATCTGCAAATTGCGGCGCAATTCTTCTCTTTGGTTATCTGCAAGGGGCAGCCCCTGCTGCTCTGCCTCTTTCTGCGCCATTTCCAAAGAAATATACGCGTTGGAATAATTAGGAAAACCGCCAATTTGTAGAGCTGTGCGGCGAACCGAAGGTGAGCGGAATTCAAAAGCCCCGCTGAGCGGGGCGAAAGTACAATAGCCCAGGGCAAGCCACGCAGTGGCGCGGCCCTGGGGATGGGATAATAAATAAATGTGAGCCCGAGGAGTCGGCGCGTTAGCGTCGGCACCGA
>JAUNRE010000036.1 GCA_030535795.1 Akkermansia sp. | reverse complement strand
CTCCCACAAATTGGTGTTTTCCTAGTTACACCAACGCGTATTAAAGTATCCGTTGTCCTTTTGCAACGCCTTTCTGCCCTCAGAGCGAAGCACAGAGCGGGCAGCCCTCCACAAAATGGTCGCGCGCCACCTCCAGCAACGGCGGACGGCGGTGAAGTGTGGCACCCGTGCGCTCCAGGCGCTGGCAAAAGCGGCAGCCCTCCACATAGTGGCGAATGGGTGCCACATGCCCGGGAATCGTCGGCAGGTGAGCCTTGCGCGGGTACTCGAGCCGCGGCATGGAGGCCAGCAAGGCCTTGGTATAGGCATGGCGCGGATTCGCAAAGAGATCCTTCACACCGGCGCTCTCCACCACACGCCCTGCGTACATCACCACCACGCGGTCACAGTTCTGAGCAATCACCCCGAGATCATGCGTAATCAGCACAGCTGAGGAGCCCATTTCCTCCCTCAGCTCGCGGATGAGAGCCAGTATCTGCTGCTGAACGGTCACATCGAGAGCCGTGGTAGGCTCGTCCGCTATAATAAGGTCGGGGCGGCACGCGAGAGCAATGGCGATAACCACGCGCTGGCGCATACCGCCGGAAAGGGATGCGGGGAATTCTCTTGCACGAGCCTCCGGGTCAGGAATACGCACATGGTGCAGCATGTTGATAGCCTCCAGCCAGGCGGCCTCACGGTTCATCCCCCGGTGCAGCATCAGGCTCTCCGCTATCTGGTCGCCGATGCGGTGCACGGGGTTGAGCGCACTCATGGGCTCCTGAAAAATCACCCCGATTCGCCCGCCACGCACTTCATGCAGGCGGCGCGACTTCATTTGCAGAATATCCTCGCCGTCGAACATGACGCTTCCCTCCAATATCTGCCCGTGCGGCCTCGGCAGCAGGCGCACCAGGCTCATGGCTGTCACGCTTTTGCCGCAGCCACTCTCGCCCACAATACCCACACATTGCCCGCGCGGCACATTAAAGCTCACATCATCCACCGCTCGCAGCAACCCGACCTCCGATTCAAAGGCGGTTGTCAGGTGGCGAACTTCAAGCAGATTTTTCTCAGACATCATAGCAGCGCAGAAAGGTTATTTTTTATCGGGCAGCGGCACGTCAATCTCCTGCTCGGGGAAGGCTTCATCCCGAGCACGAGCACGCAGGGTGCGGCGTTGCTCTTCTTCATCAATCCAGTACAGGTGGCTATCCAGCGGGTCAAAGTAGCGCGGCGGGCAGAAGCGACACTCCGGGGTATCCGGCCAGCGCAGCCAACGCCACTGAGCAAAGCGCCAGTAAGCGGTCGTCCATCCCGGCACCCAGCAGGCCTCGCGATGAATGAGCTCCTGCACGCGGTGGTGCGCCTCGATGGCCGATTTTGAATCTGCCGCCGTCTGGCATGCCAGAATCGCGGCATCCAGCTCCGGGGAGGCCGTAGCCGTCACATTGCTGGAGCCCTGCACGGGCTGTCCCTCTGCATCATAGGCAAAGCGGGACAGGAAGAAGAGCGAGGGGTCGGGCATAATGGGCGAGAAGCCCCATGAGAAAATACCGGCTGCATAATTCTTCTCGCGCAGACGGGCAAAAAACACCGTATCATCCATCTGCTCCAGGCGCAGGTCCAGCCCGCAGGCAGCGGCGTCCTCTCGCAGCAGGTTCATACAGTTGGCATACAGTGGGTCAATGCGAGAGCTCACCACCACTTGCAGGCGCGTGCCATCCGGGCGGCTCAATATTCCATCCCCCCCTTCCTCCGTATACCCGGCTCGGGCAAAATACGCACGCGCTTTTTCCGGCGAATAGGGGCGCGCCTTTATCTTCTCATTCGTGTAGGAACCAAACCCCATGAAATAGGAACCCATGCGCATATAATCCCCACGGAAGATGGTATTGATGACCTCCTGGATATTGAGGGCATGCTGCATTCCCATACGCACGTCTTTGTTATCGAAGGGCGGGCGGGAGCAATTGAGGTGGAAGCCCAGGCTATTGCGCGGCCAGATATTGCTGAAGTGCACTCGCTGAATATAGCCTCGGTGCACCGGCTTAATCTCCAGGCCCTCGTACCAGAAATCCGCATCGCGCCCCGACATCACATCAATCTGCCCCACTCGGAACAACTCGCGGGCTTTGCTGGACTCGGCGATAAAGGAATACACCAGGCGATCCACATTGCAGCTGTAGCGTGTGTAGCGGCGCTCGTGCCCCCACCAGTTCGGCACACGCTCCAGGGTTATCTGGCGGCCCATGATGAGGCCATCGGCCGCCACTCGGTAGGCGCCGGTCGTCGGTGCCGGGCGCCACAGGTAACGCGTGGAGTAATCGGGGCCGAACTCCGCATAGAAGCGCGTGCAGCATGCCGGAATCACCGCATAATACGGCGCTGCCGGGCGCGGGTCTTGCAGTGTCACCGCTATCACATCATCCCCATACACCGTTATGCGCGCAAAACGCCCCAGGTAGAAATCCCCGTAAAACGGCTCGGCGCTGAACTCCGAGGTTCGCACATACAGCGAGGTTATAAAATCCCGTGTTGTCAGCGGTATGCCGTTGCTGAAACGCGCCCCGGCATCGATGTGGTAATAGACGGTACGGCCATCCTCCGATACAGCCCAGCGATCTGCCGTGCCGGGTATCAGCTCACCCGTGCCGGGGTGAATACGCACCAGCGGTATATCAATATCATCGTACAGATAGCGGCGGGTGGAGTTGTTGCTGTTGGGACCGAAGGGACACAGCGTGCCCGGGAATGAGCGTTGCAGCGACAAGCGCAGCGCTCCGCCCTTGCGCGCTTCGGGGCTTCCCAACTCAGGCTCGGAGTCCCCCGTCTGCCACTTGAGCTCACGCGGCAAATCCGAGGCCTGGCGGTACACCAGGTAATCCCCCAGACGACGGCGCTCTGCCAGTGAGGAAATTTTCTGCAACGATGAGCGTCCCCCAACCAGTGCCGACTCGGCGTTTTCGCCGCGAGGGCAGCTGCTCAGGCGGCGCGTAAATGCAGCCAGACACTCTGCCCGGTGGCTTTCGAGCGATTTCTGCACATAGTCCGCATTGCGTTTATTCCAGCGCCGGGTGAAGCCGGCGAACCCTTTGGGCATGGTCCACTTGCGGGCAAATGCCGGCACCTGCTCCTCCGCGTCAAACGCCGCCGGCATGTCGGCATCCTGCGGCGGCTGCCACCCGGGGCCTTCGGAGGCACTGCCGCCATCGCAGCCGGTACCCGCCAGCAGGGCACACAGGCCAAGCCCGGCGGCAGCAAGCCACCGGCGCAGCAGCACTCGGTCAGGAAACTTACTCATACACACTCATCATTCATAATACGTCCGTCGGCGCGGATCCACCGCTTCGCGTACAGCCTCACCCACAAAGGTGACCAGCACCAGCACAATCACCAGCGAGAAGAACGCCGATGACACCACCCAGGGCGATGACAGCTTGGAAAGCCCGTCGTTGAGCAGACGCCCCCAGCTGGCATAGGTATCAGGCAAGCCGAAGCCCATGTAGTCGAGCGATGCCAGCGAGAGCACCACCGCCGCAAAGCTGAAAGGCAGCAGTGACACCACAATCCCTGTAAGGTTGGGCAGGATATGGCGCAGCAGGATATGGACAGGGCCGGCACCCATCACGCGCGCCGCCGCCACATAATCGCGGGATTTCTCCTTCACCGTAGCCGTGCGCACCAGGTAGGTAATGTGAATCCACCCGAAAACGGACAGCAGACACATCACAAAGAACAGGCCGCGAATCTCCAACGGTACAAAATCCGACAAAATCATCACCACAAACAGGAAGGGCAACTGCGAAAACACCTCGATAATGCGCTGCGTCACCAAGTCGAAGCCCCCGGCAAAATACCCCATCATCATGCCAATGGCAAGCCCGATGGCATAAACCATGGGGATATAGAACAAAGCAGCCTTGATATTGACCTGCAATCCGCCGAAAAGATAGGCAGCGATATCCGCCCCCTGGCTGTTGGTGCCCAGCAAGTGCCCGCCGGTGAGCGGCGGCGCGGGGTGGTAATACACCTTCCACACTTCATCCGCTGCCGACTGCGCCAGGAAATCCGCCTCCTTCCCGTCCTCCAGATAATAACTCCGAACCGGCTTGCCCGCCGCATAGGTGGCGGAATACACCTCGCGGCCATCCTGTGTCCACCCCTGCACCAGCCCGTCGGGCTCGCCCTTGCGGTAGCGCAGGCGCAGGTGCACCCTGCCATTCGGGTACATGCGGCTGGCCTGTCCGTTGTACAGGCTCCGGCCATCGGCTTCATATACCTTGCCGTCCTTTATCGGCAGCAGCTCGCGCGGGAACTCGGCGGCATCCATCGTGGCATCATACGGCACAGGCGGCATAATGACAAGCGAGGGCATTCCCGGCTTGCCGCACTCAGCCTTCAGCTTGCGGTAATCCGCCTCCGCCACGGCGTCATTGCCTGTCAGCCCGAACTCATTGCCGGTGTATATATCCCGACTGAACGCCGGCAGATACACTCGGTCATTGTGGTATACCACTAGCGCGCGTTTACCCACAAGCGTCTGATCCAGCGCGGCCATCAGCAGCAATCCCAGCAGGATGATAAGCGACCAGTACCCGCGCCGGAAACTGCGGAACTGCGCCCAGCGCTTGGCGATAAGCGGAGCCACCCGCATGTTGTCGGCACTGCGGAAGAACAGGTAGCCGGCCACCGGCACCGTCAGCAGCATGCACAGCCAGCCAAACCAGTGAAAACGCCCATCCACCGCCAGCAGCGGACACCACTCGGCCGGGCCGGAAAACATGTGCATCTCGCGGCTCACGGTAAAGGGCCAGGAAATCGTCGGAAGCAGCCAGCCGCACAGCTCAGCCGCGCACCCCAGCGCAGCCAGCAGCAGCAGTATCACGGCTATGGCAATTCTCTTCTTCATGAGTCAAAACGTATGCGCGGGTCAATGACCGCTACCAGAATATCCGACAACAGGTTGCCCACCACAATCAGCACTGAGCTCAGCAGCAACGTTCCCATTATCAGCGAATAGTCCTTATCCATCAGCGCCTGGAACCCCAACATGCCAAAGCCCTGTATATCAAACACGCGCTCAATGAGCAACGAGCCGGCCACCACACCACAGAGCGTTGTCCCCAGCGATGACGCCAGCGGTATCACCGAATTGCGGAACGCATGCCGCCACACAGCCTTGCGGAAGGGCACCCCCTTGGCCACGGCCGTGCGCACATAATCCGCCGCCATGTGCCCCATGAGGTTGTTCTTCATCATCATGGTAATCATGGCAAAGGCCGATATCACATAGCAGCTCAGCGGCAGGAAGGTGTGGGATGCAAGGTCTTTCACCTTGTCTCCCCAGCTCATCCCCGAAAACTCCGGACTGGTGAGCCCGTAGAGCGGAAACCACTCCAGACGCGCCCCCAGATACACCAGCAGCACAGCCCCCAGCGCAAACCCCGGTACCGCATAGCCCACAAAGATGAAAAGGCTCGACACACTGTCGAACAAACTATTATGGCTCAGCGCCTTGTAAACACCAAGAGGAATACTGACAGTATAGGCAATGATAACACCCAGAATCCCGAAATACAGCGACACAGGCAGACGCGACAGCATCATGCCACCCACGGGCTCATTGTATTTGTACGAACGCCCCAGACTCCCCTGCAACAAGCCATCGAACGCCTTGCGATACGCCACGATACGCCAGCGGGAACACGCCGGGCTCTTCGCGCGCTCTGCTATGGTAGAGGAGTCCGTGATTCCGTGTCTCTTGGCCCAGCGCTGGGCACGCTGCAAGGGCGATTCCACACGCATACGCCACCCCTCTTTCTCAAACCAAGGCTCCGCCAGGTATTGCAGCGAATTCCCCTCGCGAAACACCTCAATCACGGCAGAATGTCCGCTGAGGGAGGATATCGTCACCTCCGCCGTATCCTTGTCATCAAACTCGGCCTTGCTTATTTCCACCTCACGCCGGCGTACTCCCAGCCATTGCAGGTACGCCAGCCACACCGGCTCCTGCAGGTTGAAAAGCTCCTCCAGGCGCTCAATATCGGCCTCGCCCACCATCATTCCACCCGGGGCGGCAGACTTATCGCCGGCCAGCGCACCGATAGCCTGCTCCTGCAACAAGCGCTCCACCGGCCCGCCCGGCACCATGCGCGTCAGGCAAAACACCAGAAACGTGATGCCAATCAACGTGATCGGCATCAATAACAGACGTCTGATGATGTACTTGCGCATGTACGGGCGCTATTTTATCACATCACCCCCTCTCCCTGCAAGCTATTAGTGTGAATTTTCGCCCCGTACCGAATTTTACGTTTATTGAGTTGGTTCTTCATGCTCAATCTCGCCATGAAACAGCTCCTAAAATTTTACGTGAATTAAAAAATGATTGACAAAATCGCTATTTCAGTCTACTCCGAGTGAGGAAAGGAGAACAACTATCTTGGCAACCGCAACAAAAAAAAGCCCCCGCAGATGGAGCCGGAATGCAGCAAAACTCGCAGCTGCTTCGTCATCTCATGCGAATGTAAAGGTAAGCCATCCCTATGACATTTCTTACGATGAAGCCTGTGAGTTAATACACTCCATCAAAAATCCGCGTGAAATATCTCCGGAACTCCGCTCCTTGGTGACAGAGAGCGCGCTACAGTGCAAAATAGAGCCATGATTCTATGTGGGCATCCGACGGATTTTGTTTTACCATCGGAAGAAATTAGAAAACGCTTTGATTGCCGGGAATCGCATCAGCGTGATTTCTTGGTGGATTTTGCTGAAACATATAGAGAAATAGGGGCTTGTTGTTTTGTGAGTGCGTGGACAGATACCCGGAGGACAGACTTAGCCGGCTACGTAACATTCTCTCCCTGTTTATTGACGGTCAAACAGCAAAATGCACTCATCAACAAAAACGGTTTTATTTATGATATTCCCAGTCATATGCCGTGTTGGCTCATTGGGCAGTTATGCCGACATAAAAGCAAAAGTTGCGCCGGCTTAAGAATCGGAATTGTGGTATACGCGGCTGCGATATTGCTCCGCCATGCGGAGCAATAATTTCTCATCAAACATTCAACTTTCCTCTTGCGCGCCCTCGGCAAAGAGCTCGTAGGCGATGGAATCGACGATGGTCACCTCCGCGAATTCCCCCACAGGCAGGGCAGGGTCAACGTGGATGGTGCCGTCCACATCCGGGGCATCCCAGGGGCCGCGGGCGATACCGGGTTCATCCACCAGCACGCGTATCGTCTGCCCCACGCAATCCTGGCCTATTTCATCGGCAATGCCGGCAAGAATCATAGAAAGCTCGTTAGCGCGGCGCTTGCGTGTGGCGTGGTGCACCTGGTTTTTCATTTTGGCCGCCAGCGACCCTTCCTCGCGGGAATACGGGAACACCCCGGCGCGCTCGAAGCGGAACTCGCGGATGAAGTCGCGCAGCTCGGCGTGGTCTTCTTCCGTTTCGCCGGGCAAGCCGCTGATAAACGTGGTACGCAGGCCAATACCGGGCACAGCATCGCGCAGGTCGCGGATGAGGGCGCGGATGTAGTCGCCATCCGTCTTGCGGCGCTGCTCCTCAAGGATATGGGCTGCGATGTGCTGCAAGGGGATGTCGACATACTTCACCACCTTGTCGCAGGTGGCAAATACGTCGATGAGCTCGCGGCTCCAGTGAGCGGGGTGGGTGTAGAGTACACGCACCCAGAAATCGCCGGGCATGGCATTTATCTCGCGCAGCAACGTGGCCAGCGACTCGCCGCGGGCGGAATCCACCCCGCTGGTCTTGCCGGCTTTCTGCTCCCACTTGTCCATGCCGTAGTAGGTGGTATCCTGCGCAATGAGATTAATCTCGCGGCAACCCTGCTCTACCAGCGCGCGCACTTCGCGCAGGATGTTCGCCTGCGGGCGGCTGCGGTGCCCGCCACGGATACGGGGAATCACGCAGTAGGCACAGGCGTGGTTGCAGCCCTCGGCTATCTTCACATAGGCTGTATGCGGGGAGGTAAGGCGATAGCGCGTATCGCCGAAATCCGGCACCAGCTTCGACACCTTGGTGCAGTATATCTTCTCGCCCGTACCGGCCAGGCAGGCATCAGCTATCTCCGCCACGCGACACACTTCATCCACACCCATAAAACAATCCACCTCGGGCATGAGTTTCACCAAATCCTTCGCATAGCGCTGGGACAAGCACCCGGCCACGATGATTTTTTGCTCCGCCGGAGCTTCCCCTTCGTCGCGGGCACGAGCGGCGGCAAAGATGGTATCGATAGCCTCCTGTTTAGCGGGGTCGATGAATGCGCAGGTGTTGATGATGAGCAGGCTTGCCTGCTCAGGCTGCACTTTCTCATATCCGGCGGCTATCATGCGGTCGGCCATTACCTCCGAATCCACCAGATTTTTGGCACAGCCCAGAGATACCATTGCAAACGTTGCGCTCATGCGCGCATCATACCCCAACCGGCGCCGAATTGCAAGTGCAAACGAATTACATGTTGTGTGGGGGACACCGAACGACCGGGCAGCCCCCTACAATGCGCACCGCGCGTCAGTGGCGCCGCGCCCAGGTATCAACCCGGTGGGAGAAATGCCGCACCTCCTGCCCGAACGCCGAATCGCCTTCTCCCTGAGCCAGCGCGTCGAAGTTCATATCAAAGCCATACAAATCCGCCCGAGGGGCATCCACATAATCTTTTTTATCGATGGAATAGTGCACCGTCGTCTCGCTGCCCACACGCCCACATGACACCGAGAGCGTGCGGTCAGCGTTAGCGCGCACCCAGGGCGATTCCCCCTCGTCCAGCACGCGGCTGCACAGTGTTTCATCCCCATATTTCAGCACATGCACGGACTTACTGCTGAAGGGGCTCAGGCCTATGTGAGTCCACGAGAAATCGCCATATTGAAGTGTCTGACTCTGCATCCACACCCCCATGCCGCACAGAGCAGCCACCGCCACTGAGATAGTCGTCAGATAGTTTTTCATCACCGTTTCTGACACACCCTCCGCACGCTCCGTTCAAAGAAAAAAGCCGTTGTTAGGCGTTAACCCCAACGGCTCGATGAAACAAAGCGACTTACGCCGACTCAACGATTGCGGATAGCTGAAACAAGCAGCCATACTGCCCAGATGAAATCAAGCCCGCAGAAGGCAAAAAAGGCAGTGCGATAACCGCCCGGCTCCATGCCCAGGGCATACATCAGGAAAAAAGCGCCCAGTGCCGCAAACAGGGCACTGCGTATAAACTTGCCAATACGTGTATTCATGATAAGGGGAGAGGTTGGCTCACCCCGCGGGCAGCACGGCCACCCGCAGAGGGAGCATAAAGGTTACTTCGTCAGGGAGATAAGCTCCATCTCGAAAATGAGTGTCGAGTTCGGGCCGATGCTGCCGGGGCCATTGGCACCGTAGGCCAGATTGGCGGGGATAGTCACCCTCCACTTAGCGCCCACGGGCATAAGCTTCAGAGCCTCGGTAAAACCGGGAATCACCTGGCGGATGTTGAACTTAACAGGCTGGCGGGACTGGTCGAACACGGTGCCGTCCACAAGCGTGCCCTTGTACATCACCTCGGCCGTGGGAGCCTCGCCGTGTATACCGACATCATATTTCTCGCCGCTGCCGGCCACCAGCACCTCGTACTGCAAGCCGCTTTCCGTGGTGGTCACCTCGAGCTTCTTCCCGTTCTCTTCCATGTACTTGCGCCCCTTCTCCAGGTTGGCCTCGCCCAGTTTTTTGCCACGCTCCTGCAGCATGCTCACAAAGGCGTTCTGGTACTCCTCGAGCTTTTCATTCACCAAGTTGCGGTCAATATCGCCGGAAATACCATCCATCACGCCCTTAGCAAGCATCTCGGCCACCACATCGGCTGCCTCAATACCGGGGAGCATCTGCGGCAGCATCTGGCTGCCAATACGATACCCGATGAGGTAGCCCATCACATTTTTCATTGTTTCCTGTTCGGTCATGGCCGCATTTTACCACACACGCCCGCCCCATGGCAAGCCCATATCAACGTGCTGACGCGCGATGGGGACGCGTAAGCCTCGTACTCCCCCACCCTGCGTGTCATGAGTCATTTCCGCATTGCCAAGGAGGAAAAAATACGGTAGAATGACAGACATGATAAGAAAGCTGGCAGTGGAGGGAGTGACGGTGTTTCCACGGCAGGAGGTGTTCACCTTTGTGCCGGGGGTCAACATCATCGTGGGGGGAAATGATTCCGGCAAAAGCCACCTGATGAAGCTGTGCTACGCCATCAGCAAGTGGGGCTGCGACGGCAACCGCCGCGAGCTGCCCGAGGTGTGGGCCGAGGAGAAGCGACTGCGGCGCGATTTGCTGCGCGTGTTCGGCACGCACCGGCTCACCTCGCTCACCGCACGCAATCGCGGCAATGGGCTGGCGCATGTGCACGCCTCACTGGAGGGGCATAAGGTGCCGCCGGGCGCGGCTGAGCTGGATTTTCACTTCACGGCAGAACAGGAAGAAGAAGGGCTGCACATCCGAAAATTGCCCCAGCGTTTCCTGAGTGAAAACGCCGTCTTTATCTCACCGCGTGAGGTGCTCTCCATCTACCCCTGCTACATGCAGGCAGGCAAGCGCTACCCGGAGCTGCTGGATTCTGCGAGCTGGGAACTGTGCCGCGCGTTGGAGGAAGAACCCGGCGCCCAGCCTGTAACCGAAGCGCTGCGCTATGTGATTAAGCAGATTGAAAAACTGCTCTCCGGCACATTACAACGCATCAACGGGCGCTTTTACCTGCAACGCCCCGGGCAGGAGCCCCTGGAGCTGAACCTGGTAGCCGAGGGATTCAAGCGCATCGGCACGCTGGGGCTGCTGCTGGGCAACGGCACGGTACGCGCGGGCACATCATTGTTCTGGGATGAGCCGGAAATGAACCTCAACACCACGCACCTGCCCGTGCTGGTTAGCATTGTGCTGGGGCTATGCCGCGCGGGGGTACAGGTCATGCTCACCACCCACAGCCTCTTCCTGCTGCGCGAGCTCGTCATCCAGCTTGCCGAGAAGCAGAATGAGAAGCTCAGCCGCCGATTCTTCGGGTTGCAACCGCCGAGCGACAACGGCAGCGGCGTGCGCACCTCGGCCGGTAATACGCTGGATGAAATAGACCACATCGACAGCTTGGAGGCAGAAATGGAACAGGCTGACCGCTACCTGAATATGAACTTCAACCCGTCAGAGCCGGCATAAGCGTGTTCCAAACCGGTACCAGTTGTGTGGAGGGGCTGCACCGCTTCAATTTCGAGGCGGGCTACTATGTGTGCCGCTTTGAGTGCTCCCCCTTCTACTCCCACCACGCGCAAAACTTCTGCAGCAGCTGCAAGGAGATGGATTTCGTGCTCTACCACCCCGGTAAAAAGGAGTTGTGGCTCATCGAGGTGAAGGACTACCGATTCAATGCCCGCCCCAAGGTGCGTGACCTTGTCGATAAGCTGTGCCGCAAGGTGAAGGATTGCCTGTTCCTGCTGCGCGCGGCAGCTATCTGCGCCCCCGAGGAAGAGCCGGCGGAGGGTATTTCGCTGCGCGATATTGCCCGCATGAGCCTGCAAGCTAAGCACATACGCATTGCATTCACTATCGAGCTGGCTCGCACAGGGCTTTTCCCGCCCAAGAGCCTGCTGGCCACCATCAAAGACCTCCTCTACCGCCAGATTCGCTTTATCGACCCCGACATGGTTTGCCTGCCCATCACGGAATCCGGCACCGACCCGCGCTGCCCCTGGACGATAACACCCGCCGGCAATGCCCATTCCTCGCGCATTCAGAAGCGAATCGAGGAGGCGCAGCTCGCCCGCGAAAAAGAACAGAAAATCGCCGAAGAAAAAGCTCGCGCCGCCGAAAAACGCGAGCGCAAGCGCAAGGCGAAAGCCCGCAAGAGCACCCTTCCGCTCTGGAAACAACGTGCGCTCGAACGCGAGGCCGGCCTGACCGGCACCCACGCCGACCGCAAAAAACAATCCTGACACCCGAACAGCGCCTCTATTGCCGCCATGAAAAAACGCCTCATAGTCCTGCTGTGCTGCCTGCTGCCGCTGGTGGCTGCCATTGCCGCCATTCCTTACCTCATACCCCTCTGGCCATTCATACGACAGTACCTCCCCACCATGAGCCGCACTTCCCTGCCCGCCGAGCCGGATAACCTGGCAGCCATGGCTCGCAGGCAGATTGGGGTGACAGTGAAGTACGACCCGACCTATGTGAGCCTTTCGTACCCGGGCGGGGATGTACCGCAAGACCGCGGCGTGTGCACCGATGTCGTTATCCGCGCCCTGCGCCTCAAGGGTATCGACCTGCAAAAACTGGTGCACGAGGACATGAAGCGCAACTTCTCGGCCTACCCGAACAACTGGGGTCTCAAACGCCCCGACAAAAACATCGACCACCGCCGGGTGCCCAACCTGCAAGTCTACTTCACCCGCCGCGGCTGGAGCCTGCCCGTTACCGACAACCCCGCAGATTACAAACCCGGCGATATCGTCACATGCCGCGTCAGCAGCGGGCGCCCGCATATCATGGTGGTAAGCGACTATGCGGACTCAAAAGGCACTCCCATGGTCATTCACAACCTCGGCAACGGTACCCGCGAAAATCCGCAGCTTTTCACGTTCACCCTCACCGGCCACTACAGACCTTCTTACCCATAAGCAATCGCCATGAAAACACCCCTTTTCCTGCTCGCTGCCCTCGCCCTCACCGCCTGTGCCGACTCCCGCCTGCCGGCGCTGGCGCGCCGTCAAATCGGCGTGACGGTGGATTATGACCCGGCTTATGTGCGCCTGGCCTACCCGGGCGGGGATGTGCCGCAAGACCGCGGCGTGTGCACCGATGTCGTCATCCGCGCTCTGCGCCTGCTCCACTTCGACCTGCAAAAAGAGGTACACGAGGACATGAAGCGCAACTTCTCTCGCTACCCCAAACGCTGGGGGCTCAAACACCCCGACAAAAATATAGACCACCGCCGCGTACCCAACCTCCAAACATTCTTTAAGCGCAAGGGGTGGAGCCTGCCTATCTCACAAAACCCCGCCGACTACAAACCCGGTGACCTCGTGACATGCACCGTTGCGGGTTCCCTGCCACACATCATGATAGTGAGCGACCGCAAAGGCAGCGATGGTACACCGCTCATCATCCATAATATCGGCGCCGGAGCCGTGGAGGAGGATTGCCTCTTCACCTTCCCCCTCACCGGCCACTACAGGCCTGCGCTGAAGCGATAGCATGTGCCCGGCGCGCAGCCGGGCTTTTTACTAACTGTATCAGAAGCGGAAATCCACCCCGGCGGACACATACAGCCCCGGCTTGTAGTGGTGGTTCTCGTAGCCATCCAGACTGCCGCGCTCGCAGAACTGGGCGTGAGTCGCCACGGTGGAACCAACCGCTGCGGTGAAAATACGCTTTGTCTGCCCGGGCTTGGAAAAATCATACTCAAAAGCCGCGCCTAGCACCAGCGAGCGCACTCGCAGAACGCGGTCGCCACGGTAGGTATCCACCGACCAGATTCCGCCGCGAGAGGCAATGAAGGGGCCCACGGAGAAGCGATCGGTCGCTTTGTACATGACCTTGAGCTCGTAGCCTTTCAGGCTCACGGTCCAGCGGTCGGTGGGTGTCCACTCAAATCTCAGCAGCGGCAGCACGGTGTACTCCGCAAAGCGGGGAGAGACCGCAAGCCCCAGCGAGTAGCTGAAGCGCTCGCTCTGCTTCACGGTATAATAGGCGTAGGCTGTCACATCCCACCCCTTAGAGAAGGCATCAGCATCGGCCGAGAGCTCGGGGGCGATACCGTAGGTCCAGGAATTGCCGCCGGGCATCGTGGTGATGAAGGTAAGCGGTAACGCAAAGTTGTAAAGGGTATCATTGTGCAGGCGGAAGGTGCCGCCACCGTTGATGACAGTTACCTTGGCATCCAGCTGGAAGTTGATGCGCGTATTACCGCGCACGGTCTTGCGGGGGTCCAGAAACGGTATGGTGATACCATAGCTCTGCATGCTGATATCAGAGGCCTCGCCGTGGCGTTCCTGCATCTGCGTGAAAAACTCAGCCTTGGCAAAACTCGGAGCAAGCCCGGTATCGGGCATGCCGAAACTCCACCCGGCCGAAGCGGCCACACCGGCCTGAGCCATCCCGGCTGCAAACACAGCCGCCAATACAACACCTGTTACTTTCATGCTGTAGAGCATACCACTTATGTTGGCTGGTGGCAAGCGCTATGTCTCACATGACAAAATAGACATCGACGCCGGTGCTGTTCCCGTTTCTCATGACGCGGTTTTAACAAGCCATCCCCACTTTTGCGCTGACGTTTCCTAACTCAAAACTCTTACTCTCTCCGCTTCGCCTCCGCAGAAAAGTTCATGCTCCATTACTCAATTTTCCTGAAATTTTGCCATTTTTTGAATGAAAACGCAAAAAAAGCTAGTGTTTCCTCTAGCATTGTGCTAGAATACGACCGTTCCCACAAGGGAGAGAATCAATTATCATACAGAATTGCACGAGCTATGAACGATCTCACGAAACCTTTCAAGCGTCTGCCGGTAGCCCTGATTGGCACCGGTTCCTATGTACCGGAGACTCGCCTCACCAACTCCGATTTGGAGAAGATGGTGGAGACATCCAACGAATGGATTATTGAGCGTACCGGTATCGAGGAGCGCCGCATTGCCGCCCCGGGCGAGAAGACGAGTGACATGGCTACCCAAGCGGCCAAGCGCGCCATGGAGGCCGCCGGAGTAACGGCCGAAGAAATCGACCTCATCATCGTTGGCACCGTCACGCCGGACACGTTCACCCCCTCCACTGCCTGCTATGTGCAAGCCAATATCGGCGCTGTAAATGCGGCGGCTTTCGACATCTCGGCGGCATGCTCCAGCTTCCTCTTCGCGCTGAAGACGGCTGTGCAGTACATCGGCTGCGGCCAGGCTCGCACCGCGCTCATCATCTCATCCGAGAAGCTCAGCCACATTGTGAACTGGGAGGATCGCAGCACCTGCGTGCTCTTTGGCGATGGCGCCGGCGCCGCCGTGCTGCGCACCGGTACGGGGATTGAGGGCGACAGTGCCATTCTTGCCTCCGACATCGGCTCTGACGGCACACTGACCGACCTGCTGCTGGTGCCCGGCGGCGGCTCCGCCATTCCCACAACCGAGGAGAACATCCACGAGAAACTCTACACGCTCGCCATGCGTGGCAACGAGGTATTCCGCTATGCCGTGGCGCACATGAAGGACTCCGCCCTGTCGCTCATTGAGCGCACGGGCATCAAGCCCGAGGAGGTGAACGTGGTTATCCCCCACCAGGCCAACCTGCGTATCATCAACGCCGTGGCTCAGCGTCTGGGCATCCCGGTGGAGCGTGTGTTCATCAACCTGCAGAAGTATGGCAACACCTCCGGCGCCGCCTGCGCCATCGCGCTCGATGAAGCCATCCGCTCCGGCAAAGCCAAGAAGGGCGATATCGTGCTGATGGTCACCTTCGGCGCCGGTCTCACCTGGAGCAGCGCCGCCATACGCCTGTAAATCCGCTATTTAACAGCCGCAATCTGCAAAGTTGAGCCCGGTCGGGCGGCCGCAGCCTCCGCATCCGCCGCTTTGCAGGTTGCGCATTGACGTTAGCGGGTTCCCGTTCGTTTTTGTCTTTCCGACTCACCAGCTATGTCACGCGAAGCTCCGCCTTTGCCTCGGAGCTGGGGCGCCTGTGTACCGGCGGCACACGCGAGGAGCCGGTGGTATTCCCCCGCACTTGCCCGGCGGCCTATTCCTTTGTGGTAGCGCTGGCAGCCGCGCAAAGCAAGGTGCCGCGCCGCATTTGGGCCGTGGCCGATGCCCTGCCTATGCAAGAGCGCGTGGCAGCCGAACTACCGCTGTGGGAGATGCCCTGCGTCTTTGTGCCGGAGCGCGAGATTCACGTCAACAACGGCTTGAGCGACCCGGACCTGGCAGCCGAGCGTCTGGAAGCTCTGCGAGCCATTGCTACCCCACCCAAAGCCCCGCAAGTCGTGGTGGTAACAGCTGCCGCGCTGAATCAGCCGGCCCCGGCATTTGCCCACGCAGCGGCCGACACCACACTGCTGCTGAAGGTGGGCACCGAGTACTCACCGGAGACCCTGTGCGCACAGCTGAACGAGCACGGGTTCGAGCGAGTGGAGCAAGTGACAGCCCGCAGCCAGTGGAGCCTGCGCGGCGGTATTCTGGACGTCTTCCCCCTGCAATCTGCCTGGCCGCTGCGCATTGAGTTCTTTGGCGACGAGGTGGAGAGCATCCGCGCGTTCGACATCGACAGCCAGCTCTCCTTCCGCAAGCTGGCCGATGCCGAGCTGGTGCTGGATGAACCGCCCGCCGACCGGAAACTGCGCGACCTTATCGCCCCGCAGGACTGGATAGTGGCGCTGCCGGGCAGCGGCGAGCCGGGCGATGTGTTGGTGTTTGAAACTCCGCCGGATGTCGTCGATGTGGTGCCCGAGCTCGATAAACTCAACGAAAAAGACCCTCTCGCCTTTTTCGGCACGCCGCTGGGCAGCTTCGATACCGGCGATTTCGTGATGCAGGAGGCCCGCCGCGCCCTCGCCCGCCGGAGCCTGCAAAAGTGGCGACAGGATAAATGGCGCATCGTCATGTACTTCCCCCACGAGGGCGAAAAAAAGCGTTTCGAGGAAATATGCGGCGAGGACCCGGCCTGGAGCCCCGTGCAAAGCCGTGATGGCGACCTGCCCTTCGGCTTCACCGTACCGGGCGCCGGCCTGGCCGTGCTCTCCGCCGCCGAGATTTTCGGCCGCTACTCCTCCCCCCGCGCCCGCCAACGCGATGACCGCGAGGACCGCCTGCGCCGCGAGCGCGCTCAGGCTCCCCTGCGCGAAATCTCCCCCGGCGACCTCGTTATCCACTCTGCCCACGGCCTGGGGCGCTTCGTGGGCATTGTGCAGGATGACAAGACCGGCGAGCAGGAGCTCCACATCCAATACGCCGGCGGTGTGCTGCTGCGAATCCCCTTGCAGCAAAGCCACCTGGTAAGCAAATATGTAGGCTTGGGCGCCAAGACGCCCGAGCTCTCGCGCCTGGGCGATGCCCGCTGGAAACGCGCCTGCCAGGCCGCCGAACGCGCAGTGCAGGACTACGCCGCCCAGCTGCTGGAGGTGCAGGCCGAGCGCGAAAGCAACAGCGGCTATGCCCACCCGGCAGACTCCTCATGGATGTGGCAGTTCGAAAGCTCCTTCCCCTACCGCGAAACGCCGGATCAACTGCGCGCCATCAACCAATGCAAGGCCGATATGGAAGCCCCACGCCCCATGGATCGCCTCATCTGCGGCGATGTCGGCTTCGGCAAGACCGAGGTAGCCATCCGCGCCGCCTTCAAATGCGTGACCGGCGGTCGCCAGGCGGCCATCCTGGCTCCCACCACCGTGCTGGCCGACCAACACTACCGCACCTTCCGCAGCCGCATGAGCGAATACCCCATTCGCATCGAACTGCTCAGCCGTTTCACCCCCGCCAAAAAGGCTGCGGAAATCATAGAAGGCATGCGCCGCGGCGAGGTGGACATCGTCATCGGCACCCACCGCCTCATCTCCAAAAACGTCAACTTCAAGAACCTGGGGCTCGCCGTCATCGACGAAGAGCAACGCTTCGGAGTGCGCCACAAGGAGCAATTCAAACGCATGTTCCGCATGGTCGACATGCTCACACTCTCCGCCACCCCCATACCACGCACCCTGTATGTGGCGCTGATGGGAGCGCGCGACATGAGCACCATCGACACCGCCCCCCTCAACCGACTGCCGGTGCAGACCGCCGTGTGCCCCTACAGCGAGGAGCTGATAGCACGCGCCATCGAGCGCGAGCTCGCACGCAACGGCCAGGTTTTCTTCCTGCACAACCGCGTGCAAAGCATCTACAAAGTCGCCGAAACACTGCAAACACTCGTCCCCAAAGCCCGCATCGTCGTCGGCCACGGCCAAATGGATAAAAGCGACCTCGAATGCGTGATGCGCGACTTCGTGGCCGGCAAGGCCGACATCCTGCTCTCCACCACCATCATCGAAAGCGGCATCGACATCCCCAACGCCAACACCATCATCATCGACCGCGCCGACCGCTTCGGCCTGGCAGACCTCTACCAGCTGCGTGGCCGTGTAGGCCGCGGCGGCCACCGCGCCTACGCCTACCTGCTGCTGCCGCCCGATGCCCTCTGCACCTCCGACGCACGCAAACGCGTCGCCGCCATCAAGCAATACACCGAGCTGGGCAGCGGCTTCAAAATCGCCATGCGCGACCTGGAGATTCGCGGCGCCGGCAACCTGCTGGGCACCCAGCAAAGCGGCCACATCGCCGCCATCGGCTTCGAACTCTACTGCCAGCTGCTACGTCAATCCATCGAGCGCCTCCGCGGCAACGCCCCCGCCATTCGCGCCGACGCCCAGCTCAAGGCGGACTTCCTCTGCGTCAGCGAAGCCGTGCTCTCCACCCGCCCCGATGCCGACAAACTCATCGGCGCCTTCATCCCCGAAGCCTGGGTCGAGAGCACCCAAACACGCATGGCCTGCTACACCCAACTCGCCAAAGCCCTGACCGAAGACGACACCGATGACCTGGAGCGCCAGTGGATTGACCGCTTCGGCCCCCTGCCGCGCCCCGCTCGCAACCTGCTCATCGCCCACAAAATCAAAATCATCGCCTCCCGCCGCAACATCTCCGCCGTCGAAATCTCCGGCCAGAAACTCATGCTCACCCGCAACAAGGACTATATCCTTCTCGACCGCCGCTTCCCCCGCCTCACCAAAACACGCCCCTCCGACAAACTCCGCGAAACGCTCAGATTCCTGCAGGAGATGTGAGACCGGGCACCACTCCCTTCCCCGCCTGTTTATTCTAACTCCTTGCATGGGTGGGGGTGTTAGGGTAAAAGGGAGGCATGGTTTACATTGTAGCGTTGGCATTGCTGGTGCTGGTCGGGGCATGGTTGGCGGCGGCTTATGCGCGGCTGCACCATTTGTACGGGCGTGTGCAGGGGGCGTGGGTGAGCTGGCAGGCGGCAACCATGCACCGGAATGAGTGTCTGGGGAATTTCGTGGCGGTGTTTGCGGGGTTCTTGCCGCGGGAGGATATGCTACCGCGCAACATGCGCCGCTGGGTGGCGGACAGCCACCGTGCTTTGCAAGCCACCCCGGCAGCGCCGCTGCGGGGCACGGCCCACCTGCTCGGCGATACCGAGCGGCGCCTGGCACGCAGCATCCGCAGCTCCGGCCACGCCATGGAATCCACCCCGCTCATGCGCGATTGCGAACAACTCCTCGGGCTCTACCAGGCCATGGCCGTTTCGCGTCATCGCCAGGAGGAGCTCACGCGCCTGTACAATCGCTCCGTGCATGATTACAATACCGCACTCGCCGAGCCCCTCACCCGCTTGCTCGCTCCCGTGCTGGGATTCGCCCCCGTCGAGAGGCTGTGAAACGTACGAGGTTCGAATTCCGAGGTACGAAGTCAATTTACAATCTACACTCATTGCTGTCTCATAAAACAGTCATACGCGTTGGAATAATTAGGAAAACCGCCAATTTGTGGGAGTACGAAGGTC
>JAUNRE010000128.1 GCA_030535795.1 Akkermansia sp. | reverse complement strand
AGCCAGTGTTCGCTATGCCTCGAACAATCATGTTTTATTGCCGGAGCAATAATTCCACTTCCTCGGCCCATGAGGAAGGCGCAACACACGCCGCGAGAACCGCGATAAGCAGTGTCTTTGGTAAGTGTAATTTCATTGTTGTATATTGATTTTGTGGTTATTGTTGAAGGCGTGCGGGCTGGCCCGTCTGCTTCCTCGTACGCTGGAATGGCACGGTACAGCTCACGCCTATGCAGGGAGTATATCTCTTTCTAAATGCGATAGCAAGTAGAAAAGTTGTAAAAAGCTGAAAAAGCGAGCTTAGTTCGCAATTTTGAAGAAAAATTGACAGCCTTGAGAGTGCACAAACGAAAAAAACGGGCTTTTTTTTGTCGCAAGTGGGGAAAATTTTGTGAAAAAATCGGAAATGTATTTCGGGTAAGTTAATTAAATGAGGTTGCCGCCTTGGATTTGCCCGTCTACGCCGAGGCTTCCTGCCTTTGCTCACATGTCCCCGGGTGGGGCGAGTGATGGCGGTGCATTGTGTTGTCTGCGCCAACACGGTTATATCGCCGCAGCCGGTGCTGCGGCGGTGGGTGATTCGGCGGCCGGAGCCGCGAGCGGGAGCGGGAGAAAGCGAGCGGTTAGCGAGCCTCGATTGAGAGCCCGGTAGGGCGACAGATGGTAGGCAGGTGGTGAACGAGCGAAGCGAGTGTAACCCCTGCTAACCGAGAAAAATAGACGAGAGCCCCGTGGAACGGTGGCGACAGCCGATGGGAATGCGCGGTGGCTGAAAATGGTGGCTGCACTGCTGTCGGCCTCCTCAGCTGCGCTTCGTCGGGCTCTGATTTTCTCTTTTCACCTATCCCAAGGTTTCCGCTGCTCCGCAGCTTCACCTTGGGCTATTATACTTTCGCCCCGCAGAGCGGGGCTTTCCAATTTGGCGCCTGCGGCGCGGCTATGAAGAACGCGCTGTGCGCGCATTGAAGGAAGATTCGGTGGTGCGCGTAGTTTTTTATTTTTTTCGCATCTATAATAAGCTTATTATACGCACTTTGTGGCAGAAAGTCGACAAATCGAAAGTTTTATCTTGTATTTGCGGGCTCTTTTCTGTACAATGCCTCTGACATGGACGAGAAGTGTTACATTGAGCGCAAAATCAGCGGATACGTTGTGCAAGCTGCACAGACGTACCCGGTGGTAACAATTTGCGGGCCGCGCCAATCGGGCAAGACGACACTGGCGCGACATTTGTTTCCGCATTTCGGCTATGTTAGTATGGAAAATCCATTTGAGCGCCATGCTTTTGAAGACGACCCCCTTGGGTTTCTGGCCGCGCATCCGGCGCCATGCATTTTTGATGAGGTGCAGAACACGCCTGAATTGCTGAGCTACCTGCAAGGTATTGTGGATGAGGCGGATAAGAATGGCATGTATATACTCACCGGCAGCCGTCAGATGGAATTGCAGGAGAGTATCACCCAAAGCCTTGCCGGCAGAAGTGCCATGGTTGATTTGCTGCCGCTCTCCCTGGAGGAGTTGGCCGAGGCCGGAATTGCCCTCTCGCGAGATGAAGCCATGTTCTTCGGCGGCCTACCCCGCATACACTCACACCGGCAGCCCCCCGAGATGGCATACGCGGATTATGTCCGCACCTATATAGAGCGCGACGTGCGCCAGCTGATCAACGTGCACAAGCTCAGGGAGTTCGGCCTCTTTCTGCGCCTGCTCGCAGCGCGTGCCGGGCAACTCCTGAACGCTGCTTCCCTGGCGAATGACGTCGGCGTCAGCGCACCGACCATCAGAGAATGGATTTCCATGCTGGAAGCCTCCTATATCGTCTTTACCCTCCACCCGTATTATAAAAACTACGGTAAGCGTCTCACTAAAACCCCTAAGGTTTATTTCACCGAAACCGGCCTCATCTCCTCCCTGCTGGGCATCAGAACCCCGGAACAGGTCTCGCAGCATCCCTTGGTCGGAAGCATTTTCGAGAACCTCGTTGTTGCTGAAATGTACAAGGCGCAGCTCAATCGAGGGCGAACGCCGAATTTTTATTTCTACCGGGATTCCACGGGGATGGAGGTGGATTTGCTTCAGGAGGAGCAGCTAACGCTACGCCCCATCGAAATCAAATCTGCCTACACCTATAGCGTGGCCTTGTGTAAAAACCTGCAGAAGTTTCTGAGAATGGCGTCCCATGCTGATGGCCCGGCTCTTATCTATGGCGGCGAATCCATGGGGGTGTTGCAGAATGTGCGCATTGCGTCGTTCCGCGATGCTGCTACCCTCCTGCCGTAATAGCGTTGCTTCTGATGGCGTTTACCGTGTAAGAAACACACGAGAAATACGCGTTGGAACAATGAGGAAAGGGCAATCGGCGGGTTTCGAGTTGGGAAGTTCGGCGGCGCATGAATAGTTATATGGGCCGCATGCGGGACTGCGGCGGTGGGTGATTCGACGGCCGAAGCCGCGAGCACGAGCGGGAGAAAGCGAGCGGTTAGCGAGCCTCGATTGAGAGCCCGGTAGGGCGACAGATGGTAGGCAGGTGGTGAACGAGCGAAGCGAGTGTAACCCCTGCTAACCGAGAAAAATAGACGAGAGCCCCGTGGAACGGTGGCGACAGCCGATGGGAATGCGCGGTGGCTGAAAATGATGGCCGCGCTGCTGTCGGCCTCCTCAGCTTCGCTTCGTCGGGCTCTGATTTTCTTGTTTTCATCTAACCCAAGGTTTCGCTGCTACGCAGCTTCACCTTGGGCTACTATACTTTCGCCCCGCCTTGCGGGGCTGATGAGTTAGGCGCCTGCGGCGCGGGGTGGTGGGGCATTGTGTTGTCTGCGACAACACAGTTATATCGCCCGCTGCGCACGCGGGTATATTCGGGCGTTGCCCGAGTGATATCGTGTTGGCTGCGCCAACACGGTTATATTGCCGCAGCTGACGCTGCGGCGGTGGAGGGTGAAGAACACGCGCAGCGCGCGGGTTGATATATGTGGATTATTAGGATAAAGCGCTTGACAAGTATCGGGATTTATGCTACAAAATAGCGGAAATAACGACATGAAGATTTTTAATAAGGAGAAATTGGAGCATGCGCTCCGGCTATTGAATGAGCAAATGATATTGTCGGAATCTCCGCATACTGAGTTGATAGTATGCGGTGGTTCGGCTTTGCTAGCGATGCATTTAGTGAATCGCACGACGCAAGATGTCGATATTGTGGCTTTGATGGATAGTGGGGAAATGATAACGGCGGAGCCGCTGCCGCAGCATCTTGTCCGAGCCGCTGAGAGGGTTTCGGAAATCATGTTTTTACCAAAAGATTGGTTAAACAATGGACCGGCCTCGCAGTTTACGATGGGGTTACCGCCCGGCTTTGCTGCGAGGTTGCAGTGTGAAGCGGTGGGTGAGAAGCTGACGATTCATTACATTAGTCGCGTTGATCAAATATATTTCAAGACGTTTGCATCGGCCGACAGGGGCGGCTATCATATTACGGATTTGAAAGCGTTGCAACCATCGGACGCAGAGCTGCTTAGGGCGGCGTTGTGGTGTATGGAGCAGGATGTTTCGGAGGGGTTCCGCTTTGTGCTCAAAGAAATGTTAAAACAATCAGGTTGGGAAGATGTTAGCAGTCAATTATAAAGGTGAATTATACGAATCGATTCTTCGGCTGTTGTGGAGGCAGTGGAATGAGTTGGGTGTAGCCGGGCATGGTGAGGGAGAGTTGTCGCGCCGGGTGTTGGATCCGGAGGCGTTGGTGGTATTTTCGGCAGTGTTTTGTCGCTACGAGCCGCGCCTCTATGATTTGATGGCCGATTGGATGGTGAGGTACAGTCGGTTGTTGAATCCGACTCGCCTAAAGTCCATTATCAACTCAGCGCGGTACAAAGACATGCCGTCGCTTTCGTATTTGGCGGCGTTGTGCGTGCGGGCGGGTGATATGCGCTGGAAGCGCGCTGCGGAATGCTGCCGTGTGGCGGAGGAAGCGGAGCTGCAATCCTTGTTTTACGCGCCGGATGGTGCGGCTTTGTACAATCAGGGAGCTGATGCATTGGCGCGGCAGTATGGATTTCGCCGTGGGGAGTATGTGTTTCGGAATAAATTGAGGCAGCAGTTGGGTTTTGCGGCGAGTACACTGTTATTGAATCTGAGGGGGGTAATGGGTGTCACGGCTCGCGCCGAGGTCATTTTGCTACTCATGGAGTCGCCCTGTAGTATACAGCAACTTTCTGACCGCAGCGGTTTTGTGAGGAGTGCTGTTAAGGCGGTGCTGGATGAGCTCGTTTTGGTAAATATGGTTTGTCCGATTCGAAAAAAGGGAGGAAAGAGTGTGATTTACTCGTTGTGCAATCGGGGGATGTGTCCGCTGGCAGATGCCGGGGGAGAGGTTCATTTTCCGCGATGGAATGCTGTATATGATGCATTGGGGCAGTTGTGGCAGTTGGTGTCGTTGCCGGCAATGGGGAAGGTATCGGAGGTGACGTTTGAGGGGGAGTTGCGGCGGGTGTTCAGGGAATGCGTGAGGGCTGACTTGTTATGCTGCGGTGTACCGGAATTGGAGGCGATAACGGAAGATTCGATTGTCGAATTGCCAAATATACTGCATTAACGCGTTGGAACAATTAGGAAAACCGCCAATTTGTAGAGCTGTGCGGCGAACCGAAGGTGAGCGGAA
>JAUNRE010000127.1 GCA_030535795.1 Akkermansia sp. | reverse complement strand
CATGAGCCGCAGGCTCATTCTTCACCACGCCCGCAGGGCGTTCTTCCCCCCTCTCGCCGCCGCAGCCCCGCTGCGGCGATATAACCGTGTTGGCGTAGCCAACACGATATCACTCGGGCAACGCCCGAATATAACCGCCCGCATGGGCGATATAACCGGCCTCGCCTTGCGGGCTTTCAAATTCGACCTTCGGAATTCGACCTTTGTACTTCCACAAATTGTTCCAACGCGTTTTTGCCTCATCTTTCGGCGAACTCCCGAGCGAGCTCGATGTAGCCGAGTGCATGGCGATAGTTTTGCTCCTCCACCTCGGGGGAGAGCGTTTTCACCACTTTGGCGGGGGAGCCGAGCACGAGGCTATGCGGCGGGATGACGGTACCCTTGGTCACCAGAGCATGAGCCCCCACGATGGAGCCATGCCCCACCACGGCACCATCCAACACCACGGCCCCCATACCGATGAGGCATTTATCCTGCACCGTGCAGGCATGCAGTGTGACACTATGTCCCACAGTCACATATTCCCCCAGGTGGCAGCCCAGCTCGTAGTCCACATGCAGGCAGCAGTTGTCCTGCACATTGCTGCCACGGCCAATGGAAATAGGCGACACATCACCCCGCACCGTGGCGTTGTACCATACCGACGCATCCTCCGCCACCTGAACATGTCCGATGATATCTGCACTGGCCGCCACGAAAGCCGGCTTCTCCAACTGAGGGCTGACGCCCCTGAACTGCTCGATTGCCATGTGCTCAGGGTAACATAAACCCCGAGCATTGTCGATACCAAAACGAATTTGAGGTACGCCCACGCTCGCATGCCCGGGGCTATGATTCTGTCGCCCTGACGGGCTTATGAGTTCGGCATGCGCCTCACGGTGAAGAACACGCCCTGCGGCCGAGTATGATTTCAGGAGAGGAGCAGCAGGCGGATGGGGTTATAGAGCAAGGCTCTGAGTGCTGCGGCGATGCGGTTTGCCTCCTGCTGCGGCAGGGTGGTCGCCACATAAAAGGTGTAGGAAAGGGTGTTTTTGTAACCGATATCGCCACCGGCGCGGATGCCGTCTTTTTCCGTCTTGCCGCGGGCGAGCATGGCGAAACCGGGGCGATTGCCCGAGGTGAGGCGGGCGGCTACCATATCGCGGGTGGTGTGGGCATCGCACACGATAATGTGCGGGTTGAAAAGCTCCGGTGCCGGGGTCGGGGCGGCCGCGCAGCGAGCGAGTTGGTAAATGCTCTTGCGGCCTGCGTCTTCGATGGCGGTAATCTTTTCGCCTTTATGCTCAAAGAGCAGCACATCCACCTTGCCCGAGGGTTCTTGCCAGGAGGGACAGGTGGCGCAAGCCTTGACGACGGCGCGTACAATGTAGTCGAACAGCGAGTAGCGGTTGGTGAGCAGTTTTTCGCATTGCACCGCAATGGGCATGCTGATGTCGACAAGGGCACTCATGTTCACCTCGTCGTCATAGATATAATAGCCATCCTTGGGCTCGCGGGTGGGCGGGGTGGAGAAATCGGCCAATATGGTGCCGCCTCTGCGTTTCGGGGCGTTGCGCTGCACATCGGCCGCCATGATACGCCCCCTCGGGCCACTGCCTCGCAGGGTGGCGGGGTCGATACCGCGGGCGGCGCATAATCTGGCGGCAAGGGGGGAGATGAGCATGGGAGTGGTGGGGTGGAATGGGATGGAATGGGGGATGGGCGCCGAGCCCCGTGCTGCCGGGGCTCGGCGCAAGAGGGAGATTAGGCGGTGTAGCGTACTTCGCCGTCGATGATGGTCATCACGGTATCGTACTCTGCATCCAGCAGCACCAGGTCGGCAGTGTAGCCGGGGGCTACCTTGCCCAGGTCGTACAGGCCGAGGGACTGCGCAGCGTTCCAGGATGTAGCCTTCACCAGCTCGCTGAGGGGCTTGCCGGTAATCTCCTGCACATTCTTGAGCCCCTTGGCAAAGCGCAGGGTCGAGCCTGCCAGGTTGCCGCTCTCCAGGCGAGCCACGCCACCCTTCACGATGATGGGCAGGCCACCCAGCTGGCCGGGGCCGTCGGGCATCCAGGAGCAGGCGAGCGAGTCGGTAATCATCACCATCTGTGAGATGTCCTTGTTGGTGAAAGTCAGGTTGAGCATATCCTCGCACAGGTGAATCTTGTCGCAGATAATCTCAATCTTGATGTCCTTGTCCAGCATACCGGAGCCCACCAGGCCGATTTCGCGGTGGTGCTGCGGGCTCATCTGGTTGCAGAAGTGGGTCAGGTGCTTCAGGCCGGCGGCCTTGGCCTTTTTGAAATCAGCGTAGGTGGCGGCGGAGTGGCCTGCCGAGCAGGTGATGCCGATGGCGCTGGCCTTGGCAATGAAATCCACAGCGCCGGGCATTTCGGGAGCCATGGAGATGTAGAGCACGGGGTAAATATCATTGAGCATGCTCACCTCCTCGAAATCGGCGGGGCGCACGAAGGCGGGGTTCTGAGCACCGCACTGTCTGGGGTTGATGTAGGGGCCTTCCAAGTGCACACCGGGGGTCTTGGCACCATTGGGGCTCTCGGCGTATTCCTTCACGACGCGGCATACATCGGCCAGGGTGTTCGTACCCAGGGTCAGGGTGGTCGGCAGCCAGGTTGTCACGCCTTCCTTCATCTTGCAGTCAGCAATGGTGCGGATGCTCTCCACCTTGCAGTCGCAGGTGTCGCAACCGCCGGCACCGTGGGAGTGGATGTCGATGAAGCCCGGCATCAGCATGGCGCCGTTGGCATCGATTGTCTTGTCGGCCTCAGCTGTCTCGCCGGGCATGAGCACGGCAGCAATCTTCTTGCCATCGATGAGTACAGACCCGCCTGCGATGTCGACGCCGGGGGAAATGATACGTGCATTTGTAATGAGCGTTTTCATGGTGTGTGTAGACGGTTGCGGGGGCGTGGCAGCACTCCCCCTGTTTTCCGGCTGTATTCTACCCTCAAGCCCGCCCCGTGGCAAGTTAAAAAGAGGTCAGATGCGCTAAAAAACGCTGCCGGTTACAGAATAAGCCGTCCGTGTACGCCGAAACTCCCCCTCCGTCGCCGTCCGGCGGCACTGTTTCGCCCGGCGTGTCGGCACTCATGAAGAAGCCCCGGGTGCGTGCTCAGCCTTCCAGCAGCTTGCGCTGCCAGTTCATGAGCTTGGAGAGCCCGTGTTCGTGGTCGTTGGCGAGGGATTCGAGCTGGCTGCGCGTGGCAATGATGCAGGGCTCCAGGTCGAGCGTTTCCGCAATGGTGTTGCGGCGTTTCTGCCAGTAATCGAGCCGTTCTTCAAACTCGGGGTCTGTCTCGTGGCGTGTGCGTTTGGGCGGCTGGGGGTAGTCGCTTTCGTCCAGCAGCTGGAAACGCTCCACCGCGCGGCGGAAGCGGGCTGAGCGGTGGTTGTGGAAGTGGTGCGGCGGGTAAACACTGCGGAACTCCTGCAAGGCGTAGCTCCAGCGGATGAGTTCATCATTGCTGCACACCATAAAGGCGGGGCGATCCCACAGGGCAGCCTCCTCATCTCGCCAGTTCCACAGCTCGCGCAGGGCTGCAAGACCGCGCGCTTCCAGATTCCCCGCGCCCTTGATACGCCATGGCTCGCAGCTGCCGGCCAGGTGGCGCTCGCGCCCCTTCTGCATCTGCAACTCGCAGCTTTCGATAAACCAGTCATAACGCCCCAGCTTGCGGAGGCGCTCCACCAAGATGTCGGCCATGCCGAGCATGTATTTCACATCGCCCTGCGCGTATTCTTTCATATCGGCAGTCATAGGGCGCTTACCCCAGTCTGCCTTCTGATTCTTTTTGCTCAGGGTGATATCGAAGAAATGTTCCACCAGCGCCGCCAGCCCGAACTGCCGGAAACCCAGCAGGCGAGCGGCTATCTGCGTGTCGAGAATAAGCCTCGGCAGCGTGCCGAAAGAACTTTGCAGCAGGTTCATGTCATAGTCCGCACCATGCATCCATACCTCCGTGCTCTCCATCCATACGGCAAAAAGACGCAAATCCTCGATGGCAAGCGGGTCGATGATGGCTACCCCCTGTTCATCCGCATATTGAATGAGGCAGAGCTTTTCGTGGTGGCGGTGCATGCTGTCGGCCTCCAGGTCCAGCACAGTGCGCCCGGCCGGTTGAGCCATCGCGCGAACTTTCCAATCAAACAGTGCCTGCGTGTCAGTAATCATGAACGCGCGCTATGCTATCATACTTATGTGTTAAATGCAAGTCCAATGTTTTACTGGCCTTCTATCAACACGCCCATCGGGCGTTCTACCCTCTCCACCGCCGCAGCCTCCGCTGCGGCGATATAACCGTGTTGGCGCAGCCAACACGATATCACTCGGGCAACGCCCGAATATAACCGCCCGCATGGGCGATATAACCAGCCCCGCCTCGCGGGGCGAAAGTACAATAGCCCCGGGAAAATTACCGTGAAATGATGTGGAACGAAACGTTTATTGGGAAGCCTCGGTTTTCCGTCACCCCGCCAAGGCGGGGCTCAGTTCATTACTTTGTTCCTACCCAGGGCGGCACTCGCTCCCGCTCGCTTGCCCTGGGCTATGATTCTGTCGCCCTCTGACGAGGGCTTCTTTGTTCGGCAGCGCGGAGCGCTGCAAGTCAATTATAAAATCTAGCGCCGTAGGCGCCGAATTCATCGACTTGGCAATTAACTACTATTGTGGTATAATAGCCGCATGATAGCAGAAAACGAGTATATTTCATTAAAAGGC
>JAUNRE010000035.1 GCA_030535795.1 Akkermansia sp. | reverse complement strand
CCGCGCCTTGTGGGCGCGGAGCGGCAGCTATGGCTCTTGCTATGCTTATACTGCGTGCGTCAGCGCGCCTAGACATTACTTTGTCAATTGTAAATTGTAGATTGTAAATGTATACAAATTCCAATTTAGCTGACATCATAGCTCTAACCCTCTCATTCAACCCCGTCCGGGCGCTTAAAATCTGCGTATTATGTCATACTTTAAGCTTGCATTCTCAAGGGCTGCGAGTAGAATACCCGCGTGGGTCGGCGTCCGTAGACGACACAAAAACGGCGTAGCTTCTCTCTCAGGTATGCAGCGAACCGTTCCCGCAAGCACATCAGAATAACTCATTGTGGTGCAGCAGCTGCTCCCGGCCGCAGAGTGAATAACAAGGCACGGTGACGCGGCAGCAGGCCACATAATACACACAAAAACAATGGCTGAACATCATACGCAAGGCAGGCAGGGCCAGGGCGCCCGCCGCCGCCGCAACAACAACCAGGGCCGCCACCGCAGGCAGCGCATGCCGCGCCCGGAGGCTATGCCCGCTCGCAAACCCTCGCTTCTGCAGCGCATCCTCAACTTCTTCGGCTTTGGTAAGAAGAAGGACAACAAACCCGCTGACAAGCGCGATAAGAAAAACCGCACCAATACGCCGCCCCAGAAGGTACGCGTAGCCAAGACCAACAACCACGGCGGCAACCCCGCTGCTGCCGGCAAGGGGCGCCGCCGCGCTACCTCCACCCCGCCCACCCGCAAGGCTCGCCTGTATGTCGGCAACCTGTCCTACGAAGCAACGGAAAGCGAGCTGGAGGATTTGTTCAAGGGCTTCGGCAACGTGCGTAGTGTGGAAATCATCTACAACCCCCGTACCTACAAGAGCAAGGGCTACGGCTTTGTGGAGATGTACCAGCTGGACGATGCCCGCAAGGCAGCCGAAGTGCTGCACGGCCAACCCTTCATGGGTCGTGAGCTGATGGTGAGTGCCGCCAGTGACCGCCCCGAGAATACGGAGAAGCCTGAAAAAACGGAGAACCAGCCTGCCGCCGAGCAAGCCCCGGTTGAACCGACCGAGACGACGGCCGAAACTCCGGCTGAAGAACAGGACTAATCAAATCGTCAAAACACTGATTTCATACCGAACCGCCCGCTGCCTGATGCAACGGGCGGTTCTGTTATAGCGGCAAATTAAGAAACAGGGAGCATTTTTCACTCGCCAACTGTGGTTGAATATGCTAATATGGGGGCGTTAACGAACTTACACCATGCAGAGATTCATTTATCAGATTGTCTTGGTATGTCTGGCAGGGCTGGGTTGCACGGCTTTTTCACAAGAAGCTGTTGAGCCGCAGCAGGCTCCTGCACAGCCCGTGGTGGCAGCAGCTCCTGCCGAGCCCGAAAAAACGGAAGAACAACTTAAAGAGGAGCTCATCGCCTCCGCCGATCACTTGGATGAGCATGCTAAAGCAGCACTGCGTGCCGCTGCTAAAGACATGAGCTTCAAGTTCCTGCAAGGCTACATGAATGAAAAGGGGCACCATGCTTTCGACGGCCACACCGCGCTGGACCACGCCAAGATGAAGCAGAAATTCCTGCCGCCCTCCAATGGTATGCCCTGCCCGGATTGCGGCCAAACGGTGTGGAACCGCAATAAAGATGAAATACCTGCCTGGACCTGCCACTACACCGGCGGCAAGGAGCAGTACAGCCGCTTCCCTATCCCCCTGGGTATTTACGCCTCCGAGGAAGAAGGCATGGGACTGTGGGACAAACTTTGCCACCGCGTGGAAGTGGATGGCTTCAACCTCGCTTCCACCATCATCTTCCTGTGCGCCATTCTGCACACTTTCATGGCGCCCAAGTTCCAGTCCCTCGCTCACAAGCTGGAGCACAACCACAAGCAGAAGCTCAAGCAGGAGAAGTTCCGCATTCTGCACCCCGAACAGCGTGTTCCCGTATCCTTTACCTCCACGCTCTGCCACTTCCTGGGCGAGGTGGAAGTGGTGTTCGGTTTGTGGATTATACCGTTTGCACTGGTGTGCCAGTCCTACTACTCGATGGAGGACTTTCTGCTCTACATTGACCACGACACCAGCTTCACCGAGCCGCTCTTCGTGGCTGTGGTGATGGTGATAGCCTCCTCCCGTCCCATCTACCGCCTGGCTGAGAACACGCTCAAGTTCGGCGCATCGCTGGGTAAGGGCACGCCAGCCGCCTGGTGGCTGTCGGTACTGTGCATAGCGCCGTTGCTGGGCTCTTTCATCACCGAGCCTGCTGCCATGACGCTGGCGGCCATTCTGCTGGGCAAGAAGTTCTACCAGCTCAAGCCGAGCGACCCGCTGAAGTATGCCACCATTGCCCTGCTCTTCGTGAACGTATCGGTAGGCGGCACGCTCACACACTTTGCGGCGCCCCCCATCGTGATGGTAGCAGGTAAGTGGGATTGGGGCATGGGGCACATGTTCCTCAACTTCGGCTGGAAGGCCATTGTCGGCATTGTTCTGGCCAACATCATCTACTTCATGGCATTCCGCAAGGAATTCAGCCGCTTGGCTGAGGTGCAGCGCGCTAACAGCGCCTATGACAGCGCCGTGCCCACCACCTGGGAAGACCGCCAGGATATCATCCCCATCTGGGTGTATGGAGTATCCATCTTCTTCCTGGCCTGGACGGTATACTTTGCCCACCACCCGGCTTGCTTCATCGGTGGTTTCATGTTCTTCCTGGGCTTCACCATGGCAACTCCGCAATACCAGAATGCTTTCTCCATTAAGGTGCCGATGTTGGTAGCCTTCTTCCTTGCCGGCCTGCTCATCATGGGTGGCGTGCAGGGATGGTGGATGCAGCCGGTACTGCAGGCACTCTCTGAACTGGGTGCCACTGCAACCATGGCGGTGGCCAGTATTCTGACCGCGTTCAACGACAACGCCTCCGTCACTTTCCTGGCCAGCACGGTGCCCAACCTGCAGGAGGAAATCAAGTACGCCATTGTGGCAGGTGCTGTGACAGGCGGTGGTCTGACTGTGATTGCCAACGCTCCCAATCCGGCGGGTCAGGCAATTCTGGGCAAGTACTTCAAGAGCGGTATCAATGCTCTGAAGCTCTTCCTGTGGGCATTCCTGCCCACCACCATCATGTTCCTCTTCTTTATCCTCATTCGCTGAGATTATGTTTACCGGCATTGTTGAATGCACCGGCACTGTCGTAAAGCGCACGCCCGTTGAAAAAGGCGCGCGCTACACGATTGATATCCCCTTTGCCGCCGAGCTGGCTCTCGGTGATTCCGTGGCCGTGAACGGCTGCTGCCTTACCGTCGACCGCGTGGAGGGAACGCATGTGGAGTTTGACCTGCTTACGCAGACGATGCGCGTCACATCGCTGGGATGCCTGACGGAGGGCTCCCTTTGCAACCTGGAGCGCGCCATGGGTACGGGCGGACGCTTCGGCGGGCACCTTGTCATGGGGCATGTGGACTGCACCGGCAGCGTTGTTTCCATCACCCCCATCGGGCAGGACCACATGGTGCGCATCCGCATACCCGAGCAGCTCACGCGCTACACGATTGACAAAGGCAGTATCACTATCGATGGTGTGTCGCTCACCATCGCAGCCATCCACCCCGGCGGTGAGCTGGAGTTCTGGATTACGCCGCACACCTGGCAGCGCACCATCATGCATTGCTATGAGGCAGGCAGCGTGGTGGATATCGAGGTGGATATGATTGCCAAGTATGTGGAAAAAATGTTCCGCCCCGAGGGACGCGAGCCTGCTGCAAACTGATATCTCTGCCCCACAGAGTACAAGGGAGGAGACCTGCGTACGTGCCATGCGAAATCCCCGACGGAGCGAGGGTCCGGGGAAGTGGCGGCGGCATTAATTTTCCCCGGCTGTGACATGCGGCTGCCGAATATCAGAAAAAGGATTGCGTATCAGCGAGCAGAGTGATATAATCCGCGCGCGCGAATCGGTTATTCATCACATACATGAATAAGGCATACCTCCAGGCATTTACAGCAGCTATAGTGGCCTCCCTGCTCATGGGATCCCTCTGCGTCTTTGTGCGCGAGTCTGCATGCAGTGCCCAGCTATGCTCCTTTGCGCGATTCAGCATCGGGCTGCTGCTCATTTCCCTGTGCGGGCTGCTGCTGATTTTCCGCAAGAAAGACAGCCTCCGATTCAGTGCCGGCGCGTTCGTATCGGGCATCGGCATCAGCCTGTGCATTCTGTTCTACTTTCTGGCTATCCAGCATACCTCGGCGGGCATAGCCGCTCTGCTCCCGGCTACCGGGCCGCTTTTTTCGGCGGTATGGATAGCCCTGTTGCAGCACCACCTGCCCCCTCGGCGTGATGGGCTGCTCATTCTGACAGCGGGGCTGGGTATCGTGCTGGTGAGCCTGTTTGCCGGCAGTAACGACGCAGGGAATCAAGATGCCCTCGGCATCATTTACGGCCTGCTGTCAGGCTTGTTCTACTCTCTGTACATCATGCTCAACCGCCTCATGGCACCCGAGGTGACGCTGTTGCAGCGCACCTTCTGGCAATCCCTGGCGGGCAGCCTGGTGCTCCTGCTGCCACTGCTGCTGGCCGGCGAGGGCGCCTGGATAAACTTCAGCACGGGTTGGCACTGGCTGTTGGGTATCGGCGTGTGCCAGGGTGTGGGTGTGCTGCTGTTGGTAGCTTACGCCATGCGCCGCCTCAGCTCACTGGAGTTCGGTATTGTATCCTGCCTGGAGCCTACCGAGGCAGCTATCATCGGCTGTGCCCTCTACGGCGAAACAATCCGCCCGGGGCAGCTCTGCGGCTTTATTCTGGTGCTCATCGCCATTCTGGCCAAAGCCGTCATGTACCGTAAACTCATCGAACCTACCGGTAAACTTGTCATCTCTTCACCCCCGGCAACTGCTCCCAACAGCCCCGAGGAAACAGACTTTTATACCGAGGAAGAAACGATTCAACATTAAAATCCACCCAGTATGTTCAGCGAACTCATCCGAACCATTCAGGAAAACGACTCTTTTGTGGTTGTTTCGCACTTTCGTCCCGATGGTGACGCCATCGGCTCTACCATCGCTCTCGGTCTGATGCTGCAGAGCCTCGGCAAAAAGGTGCAGATGTGGAACAATGACCCCGCTCCGCGGCGCTACGCTTTCCTGGACGGGTGGTCTGATATCCGCCCCGTACCCTCTGCCCTGCCCGATGATGTGCAGGTTTTCATCTGCGTGGATACCGGCGATATCAAACGCATCGGAAACGCTGCAATGGATTTATTCAGTAAAGCTCCATTTACTATTAATATCGACCACCATCATACGAATACCCGCTACGCCGGAGTGAATGTGGTGGAGGGCAATGCGGCTGCCTGCGGCTGTATCATTCACCGGTTAATACGCGAAATGGGGGTTGAGCTGACGCGCCCGATGGCAGAAGCGCTGTATGCGGCCATCAGTACCGATACCGGTTCCTTCCAGTACGGCTCCACCACAGCAGAGGTCATGCGCATTGCCGCCGAGCTCATTGAAGCCGGGGTGGATGTAGGCAATATCAACCGCTGCATTTACCAGGAGGTGCCCTCCACCTCCTTCATTGTGCAGCGCGAGGTACTCAACAATATGGTGGTGGAAGAAAACGGCACCATCTCTCATTTCTCCATGCCGGCCGGACGAAAGGAAGAGCTGGGCGTGGGACCGGAAGACACGAAAGACCTGGTGGATATCATCCGCGTGATGCAGGGTGTCAAGGTCGCTGTGATTTTTGAAGAACTCGGAGACGGACTGGTTCGCGTGTCGCTGCGTAGCAAGGACCCGCAGGTGGATGTATCCGCCATAGCCGGCATGCACGGCGGCGGCGGGCACTACATGGCCTCGGGCATCCGCATGCGCGGCCCGCTGGCTCATGCCCGCGAGCAAGTCCTCAACTCCATCCGCGCCGTTATCCGCAGCCTGTCATGAATACTGCCACCGAACAACCCTGTGGTGTCCTGCTGGTTGATAAAGACCCCGGATTCACCTCGCACAACGCCGTAGCACTATGCCGCCGTATTCTGCACACCAAGAAAGTGGGACACTGCGGTACGCTCGACCCTATGGCCACGGGTATGCTCATCGTGGTAGTGGGCAAAGCCACCAAAGTGCAAGACATGCTGATGTGTGAGGACAAAGTTTACACCGCCACCATGAAGCTCGGCATCGAAACAAACAGCCAGGATGCCGATGGTGAGGTGGTAGCCGAAAAGCCTACCGCCGGCATCACCGAAGAGGACATCCGTGCTGCCTTTGAACACTTCCGCGGCGAATTTGACCAGGTGCCGCCCATGTACTCCGCCGTGAAAATCAACGGTGTCCCCTGCTACAAACTTGCGCGCAAGGGCAAGGAGGTGGAGCGTAAGACGAGGCACGTCTGCGTGCTCAACTACGACATCACCCGCATCGATTTGGCTGCCGCCGAGGTGGACTTCACCGTGCACTGTAGCAAGGGATTTTACGTGCGCACCTACGCGCACGATATCGGGCAACGCCTGGGTTGCGGCGCTCACCTTACGGCACTGCGCCGTATCCGCTCCGGGCATTTCGACATATCGCGCGCGGTGGATGTCCCGACGCTGAAAGCAGCGAGCCGCGAGGAACTGCTCGCACGCCTCCTTCCGCTGGAAGAAGTACTGGCCGAGCGCAACCTCTAAACACCCCATGCAGATACTCCACTCCTTCGCCGAGCTAAGCAAACTCCCCTGCCCCGTTCACTGGGCGATGGGATTTTTCGACGGCGTGCACCTGGGGCATCGGCGCGTCATCGAATCAGCCGACACACAGGGTACCTTGCGAGGAGTGCTCACCTTCATGCCCCACCCACTGGCTTACCTGCGCCCGGGCAGCGAACCGCTCCTGCTCACACCCGACCCTGATTTCAAGGCTGCGCTCCTGCGACGCCTCAATGTCGATGTGCTGCTCGTATTGCCTTTCAATGCCACTCTGGCCTCCATGAGCCCGCAGCGATTTATCGATACACTCTGCGCTTCATGTCGTGTGGCCGGTATTTCAGTAGGCAGCAACTGGCATTTCGGTAAAGGCGGCGCGGGTAATGCGGATTTCCTGCGAACCGCCGCTGCAAAGGGCGGCTTCCGTGCCTGCGTGAATGATTTGCTACACCACGGCGACGACACTGTTTGCTCCAGCCGTATTCGCGCCTTGCTGGCCGAAGGAAATATCGAAACAGCCAACGCCATGCTTGGCTATCCTTTCACCATTTGCGGTACCGTGGAACACGGTCAGAAACTTGCCCGACAACTCGGGTTCCCTACCGCCAATATCTCCCTGCCTCCCGCCGCCGCTCTGCCCGCACCGGGCGTATACGAGGTTGATGCCAGCATCAACGGAGAACAACACAAGGGTATCGCCAATGTCGGCCTCAGACCCACCATTCGCGAAAACGAGAAACGTACGCGCCTCGAAGCCCATTTCCTCAATACCTCGCAGAATCTCTACGGAACTTCCCTCCATGTCAGGCTCCGACGCTTTATCCGACCTGAAATGAAATTTGAAAATGTAACAATTCTAAAAAAGCAAATTGAACGCGACATTGCCTCACTGACATCTTACTTATCATGAGTAAAACTGTTCTAACTTTCTCTGTTCCAACAATTAACGAGCGCCATACCGTGGAAAGGCTCGTGTTCCATGTGGAACAAAGTGACCTCGCGTTCCCCAATATCTACCTCCTCCGACACAAATACGGTACCCGTATCGCTATCCATCATCATTGCCTTTATCGCCACTTTTCCGGCACGGGCAGATTACAGGGTTATGCCTTCCCTGTGGGCTGCGATATCGATATAAACGAGGCATTGTTCCATGTGGAACAACATGCCGAGGAGCACGGAAATCCCCTGCTCTTCTGTCTCCTGACAGAAGAAAATGCTTGCATCCTACAGCAACGCTATGGCGAAAAAATCAGCTTTTCAAGCGACCCGGGCGATGCAGATTATCTGTACAAAAGGGATGATTTAGCCTACCTGACGGGTACAGCGTTCCACAAGAAACGGAACCATATTGCACGCTTCGAGCGTGAACATGCGGACTGGGAATACCGTGAGCTAACCGCCGATAGATGCGACGATGCGCTGCTAATCGCACGCTCTTGGGCAAGTGCTCAGGAGGCGGCTCCTACTCACAAACACGAGCTTCGAGCCATCGAAAAAGCTCTTCTCCATCGCGACCAACTCGGTATTTTCGGGGGCTTGCTCTACGTGAAAAATCGTCCTGTGGCACTGAGTCTGGCCTCGCAAATCAACGCTCGGGTGGCGGATATTCACTATGAAAAATGCGTTCCGGAGTATCGCGAGGCGTACCCCATCATTAACCGCGAAATGGCTCTTCGGCTCGATTGTGAGCTCATCAACCGCGAAGAAGATTTGAATATTCCCGGTCTGCGTCAGGCAAAACTTTCCTATAAACCTGCTCAAATTCTCCGAAAACTCAAAGCCATCGTCCACCCATGCTGACCGGTATTTTTACACCAAGCGACTGTGCCAAGTGCAAACTGTGCTGCAATTTTCATCGACAGACTGCATGGGAAACTCCGGCTCTGGAGAACGAACAAATCTTTCTGATGCAGGAGATGTGCATTCCTCTCATCAAGAGGCCGGATGGGACAACGACATTTTATCTGCATTTCACAAGTGACAAAGAAGACGAGGTAGCAAACTGTCCGGCTCTAGATATGTGTCACGGATGTATTTTGCCAAGGGAGCAACGACCCTTTGAATGTCGCATCTGGCCGGTGAGAGTAATGCGTGATAAAAATACACTCGTCATCGGCATCTACGAAAACTGTCCGGCACTCCACGACGACGTTTTTGAAAAATTAAAAAATCACACACTTGAAAATTTGCTTCCTGAAATTCTTGCCTACGCTAAGCGACAACCGAACGCTGTGCGAGAATTCGATTGCGCGTATAGAATTATCTGGCGAGCATAAATTTTAAATTGCTGTTCTGTTCCACGTGGAACATTCCCCGACAACGATAAGGCAAGCCATATTATAAGGAAAAGTTAAATTTCAAATTTACTTTCCGTTCCACGTGGAACATTTTTTTAAGGAGCATTTGCATTCATCAAAGGGGAGGCTGATTTGTCACGTCTTCATTGTTTACGAAGTGAGTAACGGCTGTAAAAAATTTCCGTGAAAAAATGTTCACGGCATTGTTTGACACAACACAAACACGAGAGCAGAGAGTTCGGATGAAGCTTTATAAAAGAATCATCTGCATGAAATCATGAAAGGCAGCACACGCAAAGTCAGATTTCCGGAGCACGAAGCCATAAGCAGCGTGACACCATGAGAAATCAAACTGCGAGAACTGATCTTTCAGCTCATAAACAACACATGAAACAGAATTTAAATAAGAAAACTCTTTTCCATTGATTATAAACATATTATATATTTTTTTGGAATATTTTCGACAGGGCAGGGGAGTTGTAAAAAAATCATTCCGGGTTTCGGGGCAGGGCAGGGGAGTCCTCGTTTACGGCACTATCGCTGCACACGAAAGCCCACCGAAGTGGGCTTTTGTATGAGATGAAATGCATCAGGTAAAAAGACGTCTGATCCAGGATTTGCGCCTCTGCGGTTGCGGGGCAGGGGGCTGAGCCTTGGGTGCCGGCGCTTTTCGAGACTTGGGTTTAGCACTCGATTTGGGCTTTGCCTTCGGCGCCGGCTTTTTGGTGGCTTGTTGTTTGGGCGTAGACTTTTTGCCGGATGCTTTTTTCGTAGATTTGGCAACAGGCTTTTTCGGTTTTTCAGCCTTCTTCTTATCAGACTTTTTCTTTTCGTCTGACTTGGGTTTTTCCTTCTTAGGCTGTTCCTTCTCGGCCTTTTTCTCCGCTTCCTGCTGAGCTTTTTTGCGCTCTTCGGCTTCTTTTGCCTTCTCTTCTTCTACCTTTGCAGCAGCCTCCTGAGCCTCTTTTGCCGCTTTTTCTTCGGCAGCTGCAACAGCTTTTTCAAGCTGCGGAATCACCGGCGGAAGCATCAGCGTAACAGGGCGAACGGCCTGCCGGGCGCTCTCTCTCCACATGTCCGCCGTGCGGGTATAGACCTCCGCACGCGCCATGCTGATGGCTATCTGGCACGCCTCCAGAGCACGCATCCAAGGTGTGATATAGTGAATGCCGCGAGCAAGGACATCTTCCCGCGATTTCTCGAAAGCCCGATAGGCTGCCTCAGCCAGCCCCAGCGAACGCGCTGCGTGCACATCGTCATTGTAAGCGGCTCGCAAGCGCGCATGCAGACAAGCTCGCAAACAATCACGCACTAGCAACACCGGGTCATCGCCCTCTAATGCAGGTTTTACCTCTGCCGCTTCCGAGGCTGCGGAAATGAGTCCGAGACGCGGTGCCTCGGGCGTAGCCACAAGAATACGCAAGGGCAGGGTGGCAGCCTCCCAGCGTTGCAGGATAACAGCAGGCGCATCAAGATGCTCCCTATCCAGCGGCATACGATTCAGCGCACGGCGAGTAGCGAGCGCTTTATTCTTCTGCCCGGAAGCCCACATGGCTGTGGACACATAGAGGCGAGAAGTCATCAGTACGCTGCTTTCCCACTCAGGAATATCCGAACGCGTAGCCAGCCTCACCGCCTGCATAAAGTGCGGTACAGCCTCTGCGGCGCGTTCGCTGCGGTAGAGCAAATGCCCGTACAAATGGGACGGAATGGGATGCTCCGACAGCTGTTTTGCGGCAGTCTCGGCGGCTTTCAGAGCCTCTTCACTCACCACGGGAGCAGACTCTTCCACATACGCGCGCACGAAACAAACTAGCGGGTCATCTCCGTGCTCCGCGTATAACTTGGAAGCCAGCTCCAGCGCTCTTGCCTGGTGCCGCAGCGGCTTTCCTTCCTCATCGTAACCCAGATCAGCACAGTGCAAGAGCAGAATACCCCAGCAAGCGGAAAGCGTATCCATACGGTATTCCTCCGCCCGCTTAATAAAATCCTCCGCCGCACCCAGCTGGTCATTGACAGCGAGTTTCAGGAAGCCGGTCAGGTAAAAAGCCTCTACCGGCGTAGCCGGCATTTCATCGAGCTTTTCCGTCAGCGTTTTTCTGCTTTGCTCACGGGCGGCGGGGTCTGCCTCGGTCATCAGAAGTCCGCAGTACCCCAGTGCGCACATGCTGTCCAACTCGACCACGCGCTTGAAATGTATGCGAGCCGACTCCTGCCAGCCCAGCAACAAATCCAGCATCGCAGCCTGCATCTCCTGCTGTGCCTCTACCGAGGTACTGGCCAACGCCATCTGCAATGCCGGTATCGTCCCCTGGTAGGGCTCAGGCACCTCTGCCACTTCGGTCGCGTAAACGAGCGAAGCGGCAGCAGCCAAGGGTATCATCATTTGTTCCACATGGAACATAGGCCTCACATGCGTTCGGGCATTTCAATACCAAACAGCCCCATACCTTGTTTAAGGACACGGGCAGTCAGCTCGCACAGAGCCAGGCGAGTTTCCTTCACGTTACCCTCGCTCTTGAGCACCGGGCATGCCTCATAGAAGCTGTGGAAGGCACGAGCCAATTCGTACAGGTAGGCAGCCAGCAAGTTGGGGCGGCAGTCATCCAGAGTGGAGGGCACCACCTCAGCATAGCGCACCAGCAGGCGAGCCAGGTGAATCTCGGCATCTTCGCTCAGGGACAGTGCAGCGGGAGCCACGAACTCACCGTCAATCTTGCGGAAGATGGAGCGCACGCGCACATAGCTATTCTGGAGATAGGGAGCCGTATCGCCGGAGAGCGAGAGCATCTTGTCCCAGTCGAAAATGTAATCGCTCATGCGGTTCTGCGAAAGCTCGGCAAACTTGATAGCGCCGATACCCACAGCCTGTGCCACACGGGCTTTCTGTTCCTCGGGCATGTCGGGGCTTTTCTCTTCCACCACCTTAGTGGCGCGAGAAATGGCTTCATCAATCACATCCTGCAAGCTGACGGTATCGCCGCTGCGTGTCTTGAACGGGCGGCGGTCCTTACCGAGAATGGAGCCGAAGGCGACGTGACGGAAATCGCCGGTAATACCGCGCATACGCTCGATATCGAAAATCTGTTTGAAGTGCTTATCCTGCGGCGCACCCACCACATACCAGATGGAGTCAGCATTGAAGTTCTGCGTGCGGTAATCCAGCGTAGCAAGGTCGGTGGTAGCATACAGGAAACCACCGTCCGCCTTACGAATAATAGCCGGTACCGGCAACCACTCACCGTTTTTCTGCACAAGGAACGGATCCTTCTCGGGCTTGTGGTAACCATCGGAGAAGACGCATATAGCGCCGTCGCTCTCGCGTGCGATTCCCTTGGCGATGAGGTCTTCCACCAGCGGAGCCAAGGCATCGTTGTAGGCGCTTTCACCCAGCCAGTGGTCGAAGCTGATGTCGAGCTGAGCGTAGATTTTCTCCAGCCCCATCTTTGTCACTTCGATACAGCGCTTCCAGATGGTGAGGTTCTCTTCATCGCCGCTCTGCAGCTTCACCAGTTCCGCCTTACAGACAGGCAACAGCTCTTCATCTTCCTTGCATTTCTGATTCACTGTCTTGTAGACAGCGAGCAATGCCTCAATGGGGTCTTTCTCCAGTTCATCCTGGCTGAGGATATTTTTCCAGCCCCACAGAATCATACCGAACTGAGTACCCCAATCACCGATGTGGTTATCGGTGATAACCGTGTGCCCCATGAAACGGGCCAGGCGAGCCAGAGTATCGCCGATGATGGTGCTGCGGATGTGCCCCACGTGCATGGGCTTGGCCACATTCGGGGCAGAGAAATCAATCACGAGGGTCTTGGGCTGTTCCACCACTGCCACGCCCAGGCGATCATCGTTCAGCATGGCGGCCGTGAGGCTCGCATAAAAGTCCGCCTTGACTCGGAAATTGATAAACCCGGGACCGGCAATTTCGAGGGTTGCCACGGGGCTCTCGCCGAAGGCCTCCACTACCTGAGCAGCCAGGGCGCGGGGATTGGTACGTACCTGCTTGGCCAGCATCATGGCGGCGTTGCTCTGGTAATCCCCGAAACGCAAATCCTGCGACGGTGTTACCGCCGGTGTGAATCCCTCGGGCAGGTTCTCACCCAGCACGCTTTGCAGCGCGGCTAGGAGCTTCTCTGAAAGTAGTGTCGGTATGGTCATGTTCGCGCGCCTTTATACACTCTTAATCCCGTTTTGTCAACCTTTAATCGACATTTGCCGCCCCCATTTTGTCAGCAGAATTCAACATTTCACCTCGCTGAAGCTTCAGGCTTTCTCTCCGGCACTCCCGATTCTATCATGATTCATTTTTTGAATTTTTCACAACTTATTTATTATAAAATCGCTACAGAACAGCACTTCTATCTGTTTCATGTAACTCAACGTTGTGGAACATAAATTTTCTTGCAACATGTCCGCCCCTGTGCTATATACTTACACAGCTGCTGTGCACGTGACGCGTGGTTCTACAGGCCCGGACCGTTATAATACATTAAGGGGCACCAAAGCTCAATGGGTTTAATGTTCCGTCCGATAGGGATACCTCAGAAAAACCCGGCTCCGCACCCACCTGACTTCAGGGAACGTGGCTCTTATACCACTGACGGCACAGCGGTGTTCCTTTTCTACTCACTGCCTCTTTCTCACCTTGCAGAAAGAGGCAGTGACCTTTTTGAGTAGTAATGTTTATTTTATTATTTTTTAGCGGATTTTGCCCACCCGATTTCGCTGTGTTGCACGCGCGGTGCATGCGTGTCAGCGCGCGCACGCAAAAAGGCCTTTTCATGTGAGGGAGAATATGGTAGAATGCAGGGCATGAAAAAGACAATTTTCGCCACGGTGGTTGCAGCGACCATGCTGTCGTCCTGCGCATACATGCAAACCCACAAGAACATACTGGAGAAAGGTGCCGTGCACAGCGGCACTGAACTGAAAGCCGGCAGCCTGAGCCTGCACAAGAAAGGCGGGCAGTGGTATGTGGGCAGCCCTCTGTCGGACTTCAGCAAAAAGTACCCGACGATTCACGATGAAATCTTCTTTAAGGAAGACAACTCACCCACCTACACAGCTGTGGGTGCCCCTCGCGGCAGCATTTATTATCCCATTTCGGCGGGCACGGCGGCATGCTTGCAGCGCACCGACGGCTATGCCCAGACCGAAGCCCTGGCAACGGAAATTCACACTCTGAACGGTGCGCCGCTCACCGATATGCGCGGCGGGTCTTCTTATTCCATCCGCGCCCAGGTGGTGAATGCCGATAAACCCATTACCATCATCGGTGCCCGTACCCCGGAAAAAGCCGCTGCCGGTACCCGCGTGCTGGCTGCCATGGATAAATACACCATCGATGCCATTGGTACTGTGGGCTACAACGTGGCCATTCCCATCATGGCTCCCTTCGTATTCTTCAGCGAATTCCTCTCAGAAGATTGATGCTGAACACCGTACAGACTTATTCACAAAAATTGGGAATAAGTCGGTGAATAACTCTGTGAACAGCGATGTGAACAACCGGATGTTCACTGATTCGAGAGCTTATCAGCAATTTCATTCACAAGAGAAACGCTTTTTATATATCTGATTTTCAACAAGGTAGAATACTTATTAGAGTTATTCACATACCTGAATATGATGAATTTTTAAATTTAAATTCTTTATTATTCACTGAACAGGCAAAATCCGCCACCATGGTGGTGCCATTGACAAGTGGAACAGAGCTGCTACAATACAGCCATGAATACATACGGAATAGATCAGGACTCGCTCTGGATGACACGTGCACTGGAGCTCGCTCACAAGGGGCTCGGCACTACCAGCCCCAACCCGCCTGTGGGTGCCGTCGTGGTAAAGGATGGCGCCCTGCTGGGTGAGGGATGGCATGAGAGGGCAGGGGAGCTGCATGCTGAGCGCCGAGCTTTGAATCATGCGCGTCTACGCGGGCATTCGGACTCCCTGCGTGGAGCTACCATGTACGTGACGCTCGAACCATGCTCCAGCCATGGCCGTACGCCGCCCTGTACCGAGGCTATTATCGAAGCCGGGATAGCTAGGGTTGTCTATGGCTCGGTGGATCCGGATGAGCGCCACAGGGGGCGTGCAGACGCGATTTTGCGGGCAGCCGGTATCGAGGTACGCAGTGAGTGCTGCGCGACGGCGTGCGACCTGTTTTTGCGTCCTTGGGCGTGGTCTGTCCAGCACCATATACCGTGGGTGAAAGCCAAGGTGGCATCGACGATGGATGGCCGCATGACGCGAGCAGGTCTTAAATGGTTGAGTTGCAGTGAATCCGTGCGTTTTGCTCACCAGATGCGCCTGGAGAGTGACGCCATATTGGTAGGTGGTAACACCCTGCGCATCGATAACCCCGCGCTGACGATACGCCACCCCTACCGCGAGGTGCCGTCCATTAAAAAACAACCGTGGCGCGTGGTGCTGACACGCGATAGTTCATCGCTGCCGGAAGATGCTAAAGTATTTACGGACAAAGATTGCGAGAGAACTCTCATTCGCGAGGACGTAGGGAATCTGCGGGCGATGCTGCATGCGCTTTATAAGGATTACGGCGTGGTCAACCTGATGCTGGAATGCGGTGGGCGTCTGTTGCGGCGTTTTCTGGAGGAAGGGCTGGTGAATGAATGGGTGCAGATTGTGACCCCTCAGATCAGCGGCGGGCCGGATATGATTGTGCCCGGCTATTTCCTGCCGCAGGAGCGTTTCTTTGAGCAGGAGGAACTCATTCCCAGCGGCAAGGATATCATTGTGAGAGGCGTTATTCATTGATGAAAATCATCCACACATCCGATTGGCACCTGGGTGACCGCTTGCTGGAAAAATCGAGGCAAGAGGAATTCCGGGCGTTTCTGGACTGGTTGCTGGAGCAAATGCAGCTGCATGATGCTAAGGCTTTGCTGGTAAGCGGTGATATATTTGACACCCGCGACCCCGCTGCCGGTACGGTGGAGATGTTGAATGATTTTCTGAGTCGGGCGGATGCCACAGGCTGTCGCCATGTGGTGATGACCGGCGGCAACCACGATGGCGCCCGCATGCTGGCAGCAGTTGAGCCGCTTTTGCAGCGCTACCATGCCCGCATGGTGCACAGCCTGAACCGCGAGAGTATAGACGAGTGTCTTATTCCTCTGTACGGCGATACGTCGACCCCCGAGGCGCTGGTATGCGCCGTGCCTTTTCTGCGACCGGCGGAAATGAATGCTGTGGTGACGGATGAGGAGCTGGCAGCAGGGGAAAATGCCTATGCCTTGGGAGTGCGTGCGGTGCTGGCCGAGGTGGCTGCCGCTGCTGCCGGATGGCGCGAGCAATACCCCGGCAAACCCGTTATCTGCATGGCTCACCTGACTGTCAGCGGCGCGGTGAAAAGTGCAGCCGTGCAGGATATCGTGGTGGGAAACATTGAAGCTGTCGACGCGGATGCGTTTTCGGAAATATTTGATTATGTGGCGCTTGGTCATATACACAAAGGCTACTCGCCGGATGGCGCCCGCTTGCACTACAGCGGCAGCCCTCTGCCTATGGGCATGGATGAAACAAGCTACCGCCACCATATTCTGCTGCTGGATGCCACAGAGCAGGGGGTGAGCGTGCAGAAGATACCCGTGCCCGTGTTTGTGTGCTACACCTCGCAGACCTGCCACACGCAGGCTGAGCTGGAAGCCCTGCCGCAGAAGCTCGCTGATATGTCGGCGCAGCATGGGGGTGTGCCGGTCTGCCCCGAGCTGCGGTATCTGGGTAGTGGGGTGGAGAATCTGGCCGCCTGGGTGGCAGAGCATCTGTCGCCGGAGATGGTGCCGCATTTCCGCTGCTCCATGTGGCGGGAAGGCAGCCGCGTGTTGGACAATACCGAGGTGTATGGCGACAGTATGCCGACGGTGGAGGAAGTGTTTGAGCGCAAGATGCAAGCCTGGTGTGATGCCGGGGAAGAGCTGAGCGAGGAGCAGAAAGAGAGCCTGCGGTCATTGTTTGCCGCTGCCTACACCGAAGCACAAAGCCATGAGGATTGAGAAACTGAAGTTCTGCAATATCAACTCTCTGGCCGGGGAGTTTGAGGTGGATTTTACGCATCCGTATTTTATACAGCCGGGTATTTTTGTCATTACCGGGCCGACGGGTTCCGGCAAAACAAGCATACTCGATGCCATTTCTTTTGCACTGTACGCCTGTTCTCCGCGCCAAAGCCGTATTCAGAGTGATGAGAATGAAATCATGACTCACGGCACGTCGGAATGCTACGCTACGGTGGAGTATGAACAGGGCGGGGTCCACTACCGCTCCTCGGTGTCGCAGAAACGCAGCAGGCGCGGTGCAAATCCTTTCAGCCTGGTGAAATGCTCGCTGTATCGCCGCAATGATGAGGGTGACTGGCTGTTGCTTGCTTCAAAAAAGAGCGATTTCGAGCAGTGGAATATCAAGATTACGGGGTTGAACTTCAGGAACTTCACGCGCTGCATGCTCTTGGCGCAGGGGGATTTTGCCGTGTTTCTCAGGGCGAATGAAAAGGAGCGCGCTGAAATCCTTTCTACCATTACAGGCACGGAAATATACATGCGCATAGGCGAGGTAGCCCACGAGCGCGTAGCTGCCGTGCAGCGACAGATTGATGCCTTGCAACCAAAAAACGAGCTGGGCGCTGAGCTGCGCGAACAGAATGAACAGGCCCTCGCTCAGGCCGAAGCGGAGTTAAAGGAAATAGGCCGCCGTTTGGAGCGGGTGAAGCAATGCCGTATGTGGGTGGCGGAAGTAGCACGCAGGCGGCAAGCGACCGCTGAAGCTGAGCAAAAAGCAGCCGCAGCCGCTCATCAGAAACTGGATTTTGAGCAGAATAAAGCTGCTGAGTTGCGGCGCATCGAGGCGGCGCAGGCGGTGAAACCTACCGCGCAGGCTCTGGTAATGGCCGATAAGCAATTGCAGCAACATCGAGTTGCTTTGGCTAAAGCTGAAAAACAAATGACAGAAGCTCAGCAGCTTGCGGGTGAGCAGAAAGCCGTGGCTGATGCCGCTGCGCAGCACTTGGAACATGAAGCTCCGGCTCTTCAACAGCAGTTGGCTGAGGTACGCGGGCAGATGCGAACACAAGAAACGGCTCTCGCATTGTTGCGCACAAAGGCTCTGCAGGAAGAGAAGGAGGCCGCTGAAAAAACGGCTGAGCTTGCTAAGGTGACACGCCTTTGTCATCGCTTGGAGAAGAATCTCCAACAGCTACAGACAAAACTTTCGGAACATTCGGCAGCACTGGCGAAACACACGCCTGATGCCGATCTGCCGGCCAAACTGCCGCTGCTGACGGCACGCCTGGCAGATTGGGAAAAGGCACCGCAAGCCGCAGCAGATCTCCCGCCGCATGAGCAGATAGAAGCCGCTCTCGCCGCAGCACAGCAGGCATTGGCGGTGGCGGAGCCTCGCCCCGCTGTGCTGCGCGAAATCGCTGAATTGAAGCGCCGCCAGCTTGCTATCGAGGGGCAGCTCGTGGCGCTGTATCTGGATTTTCGAGCCGGGCGGCTTGACCGCTGTCCCTGTTGCGGGGCGGAGGTGCCGGGGGAGCGCCGCGCTGTGCTCGATGAGGAGGTACAACTCGCAGAGCAACAAGTGGCAAAAGCAGAGGATGAGCTGAAATTTTGCCGAGCTTCACTGGCCAAGCAGGAGCAATTGCACCGTGTTTCATTGCTCCGCCGGGCTTTCTGCGAGGCGTTGCAGCAACCCGTGGAACATTTGGCCGCTGCCCGTTCCATGGTGAAAGCGCTGGCGGAACAACGTGATGCCTGCGCCAAGCTGGAACAACTCGTGGCCGCTGCGGAGAAGCAGCTTGCCTCGCTTCGTCCTGAGCTGGCTGCTGCCGTTGCCCGCGCCGAGGAGTTGCAGATATCTGCCGCTGCGGCTACTGCCCGCGCTGCGGCTACCGCAGAAGATTGCGCCCGCCGTGGTCAGGAATTTGCAGAGCGCTGGGGAAAAAATGCCACGGCTGATGCTTTGGAGCAAAAACTCACTGCTGCACTCGATGCGCTGAATAAGGCTGAGGAGGAAGCACGGAACAAATGGCAGAAGCTCCGGCTTATCGAAACGCAGCAAAAAAGTGCCCATGCCCAGCTAATGAGTCAATTAGCCGAAAAAGAGAAAGTACAGCAAGGTTGTAAAGATGATTTTATAAAATCATTGGCGCTCCACCACTTCACTGATGCCGAGGATTACCACACGGCGGAACAGCAGCTGCCGCAGTTAAACGAACTGCGGCAATGGCGCGAGCGAGTGATGCAAAGCGCCGCCGCAACAGCTGCTGTGCATGAACGCGAAACTGCCGCTCTGACGGAATTGCTGGCTGTATGCCCCTTGCAGGAGGGTGAGGAAGCAGAGACTCTAGCCCGGGCAGAGGAGGAACTCATGGCGGTTGAACACGTGAAGAAAGAGCTTTTCGTCACACTATCCGGTGTGCTGTATGCCGATGACCAGGCTCGCCGCGACAACGCAGCCATAGCGGCTCAGAAAACGCTGCTGGAGGCGGAGCGAAACCGCCATGCGCTGCTGAAGCGGGTACTGGGAGATTCCCGCGACGGGTTCAAAAAGTTTGCGCAGCAAATCACCTTCGACATGTTGCTGCGCCGCGCCAATGCCGAGCTGCGCCACCTGACAGAACGCTACGAACTGCGCCGCGCGACCACGGCCGATAATCCCCTCGGCCTTGCCGTCATCGACCACCACCTCGGCACTACTCGCAACGCCAGCAACCTCTCCGGCGGCGAAAGTTTTATGGTGAGCCTAGCCCTCGCCCTCGGTCTGTCGCGCATGGCCGGCAATACCCGCATTGATTCTCTTTTCCTTGATGAAGGCTTCGGTACACTCGATGCCGACACCCTGGAGCATGTGCTCACCAGCCTCCAAAAGCTCCGCGCCGACGGTAAGATGATAGGTATTATTTCTCACGTCCAAGCCCTCAGCGAGCGCATCCCCGCCCACATCGATGTCATCCCGCTGCGCACAGGATTCTCCACTCTCAATGGCTCCTGCGCGGTCAGATGCTTACATAAAGGTTAGGTATTGCCCTAGAGAAATACCGTTAATTGGGAGCCGCCGCTCTCCGTCACCCCGTAAGGCGGGGCTTATGAGCCCGGAAGGGCGACAGCAAGTAGCGCGGGGTGACGCCGCGTTAGCGGCGGAAACCCCGGGTATGGAACCTTTTTTTCTGTCGCAGGTAGAACCTGGATTCCCGAACACCTAATAATACAGGAGCAAACAGAGCAATAAAATAA
>JAUNRE010000126.1 GCA_030535795.1 Akkermansia sp. | reverse complement strand
GCTTATACAGCGTGCGTCAGCACGCCTAGACATAAACTTTGTAGATTGTACATTGTAGATTGTAAATTCATCACCCCCTCAGGGCGGGGGGAACGACACAAATTGCTTGACACACGCGGGCAGCGCGTGCACAATGGGGGCATGAAGGCAGGAAAACCCATCAACGTACGCAAACCGGAAATCATGGCACTGGTGCGCGATAAGGTACAGCAGTACAGCAGCCCCCTTGTGGAATCCATACGAGCGAATGGGGATGTGCTCACCCTGCCCGGGCTGGAGGTACACTTGGCCGGCGCGTTCGGATTCTGCGATGGCGTGAAACGCGCCATTGAAATAGCCTATGCCACCTGCCGCATGTTCGAGGGGCGCCGCATCTGGCTCATCGGCGAAATCATCCACAACCCGGCCGTGAATGCGGATTTGGATGCCATGGGGTTGCGCCACCTGCCCTGGAACATGAACGACCCGGTGTACGAAGGGCTCACGGCGGAGGATGTGGTTATCATGCCGGCGTTCGGCGTCTCGACCCTGATGCGCAAGCTACTGGACGAAAAAGGCGTACAGTTGGTGGACTCCACCTGCGGCAATGTGATTCGGGTGTGGCAGAAAGTGCGCAACTACGCGCGCATGGGAATCACGAGCGTGATTCACGGCAAGGCCAAGCACGAGGAAAGCCAGGCCACAGCCTCCCACTCGTGCGGCAATGACGGCAAGGGCAACTACATCATCATCTTCAATGAGACGGATGCCCGCATCCTCTGCGACTATATTGCAGGGCGCGGCAACCGCGAGGAGTTCATGGCGCATTTTACCGGATGCTACTCGGCGACCTTCGACCCGGATGTGCACCTGCTGGAAATCGGCATGGCCAACCAGACCACCATGCTCAAGAGCGAGACGGCACACATACAGCAGATGCTGCGCGCAGCTGTAACGGAGCGCGACGGCAACGACGCACGGTTCCATGCATTCGACACCATCTGCGGCGCGACGCAGGACCGCCAGAATGCCCTCTTTGAGCTGCTGGAAAAGCCGCTCGATGCCATGTTCATCATCGGTGGCTACAACAGCTCCAACACCACCCACCTGGCCCATATCGCCGCACGCAAGCTGCCTACATTCTTCGTAAAGGAAGCCTCATGTCTGCTGAGCCTCAACAGCATTCGTTCCTTTAACCTGCAAGCCCGCGCGGAGCAGGAACAGCCGCTACCGCCCGCCGCTGCAGACACGGCGCGCCCCTGGCGTGTCGGCGTCACGGCCGGGGCATCCTGCCCGGCCAACGTGATAGAGCAGGTCATCCGCAGACTGGCCGAGCTGCGCGGGTGCAGCATCAGCTGAGCCCCGCCGCCGGCCGGCATGAGCGAAAAGCCGCGCCGTGCCGTAATTCGCACTTGCCAAGTGCGGAGCAAGATAGTACAATGAGGGCATGAATACGACCCCCTTCAGGTGGCTAGCTGTTATCCTGTGCCTGGTGCTTGCGCCGCTGAGCTTTGCCCAAAGCCCGGATTTGGTGAATGAAGACCGCGACCTGGTGCGCGTGATGCGCCACCCGGATGGCTCGCGCTCCGTATACAAGCGCCAGATGGGATGGCGCGGCATGCGCTGTGCCACCTATTCGGCCAGCGGCAAACTGGCAGCCATCAATGACTACACTGAGGGCAAATACGGCCAGTTGGTGGCCTGCGTCATCTACAACAACAAGCGCCAGCCCATCTACAAGGTATCCTACGGGTATGACGGCCAGGCACGCCTGATAGAAGAGCGCATGTTCTCCTGCCCCGGCAACAAGCTGGTGCAGCGCGTCATTTACCGCTACGATGCCAACGGCAACCGCGCCAAGCCCCTCATCATCTCCCTCAATAACGCCTCCGCAGGCCTGGCGCCGACCATCAACGACGATGTGACCAACGCTCACAATGAGCTGCGCCGACGCCGCCGCAGATAACCCCGCAGCCCAACAGATACAGCCATGGAAACATTCTCCTGGAAAGACCGCGATGCCGACGGTAACAAAGTCGTGTACGAAGCCAGCCACTTCGGCGGCTGGTGGCAGCTTACCTGCACCCCCAAGGTCGGCCGCGCCATGAAAGATGAAGTCGAGCCCGAGCCGGCCGAGTTCACCGAGGAAATATGGCAGACGCTGCGCGACCTGCTGTGGCGCAAATACCAGCGCCGCCGTGTCTCGTGGAGCCTCATCGAACACATAGACGACATCCTGGCCGGCAAGGCCACCAACGAACGCAGAGACCAGCGCCGAAAATGACCGACGAGGAAATGATTAACTGCCGCGAGCCCGAGCGCCAGCTGGAGCGAGCCATTGCCGTCATGCACCGCCTGCGCGCCCCCGGCGGCTGCCCCTGGGATGCCGAGCAGACCCACGAAAGCCTCATCCCCAACCTCATCGAGGAAGCCTACGAGTGCATTGACGCCATACGCGCGGCAGACTGGCCGCACCTGCGCGAAGAGCTGGGCGACGTCCTGCTGCAAGTGTTGTTTCACGCCGAGTTGGCAGCGGAGAATCCCGAGGCCGGCTTTACGCTGGCCGATGTAGCCTGCGAACTGAGCGACAAGATGGTACGCCGCCACCCCCACGTGTTCGGCACCGCGCAGGTAAACACCAGCGAAGGCGTGCTCACGCAGTGGGATGCCATCAAACGGCAAGAGCAGTCCATCGAGGACAAGCCCTACCTGAAAAACTGCGGCAAGGGGCTCCCCGCCCTGCTGCGCGCCTACAAGCTGACCAAAAAAGTGGCCAAAGTAGGCTTCGACTGGCCAGACCACGCAGGAGTGGTGGAAAAGATACGCGAAGAGACCGCCGAGGTAGCCGAAACCCTGCACCTGCCGGATAACGACCCGCATGTGGAAGAAGAGCTGGGCGACCTCCTCTTTACCACCGTCAACCTGTGCCGCCGCCGCGGCATCGACCCCGAGGTGGCGCTGGATGCCGCTAACCGCAAGTTTGAAAAACGCTTCAATCACCTGGAAAAGACACTCAAAGCCCGGGGGCTGAGCCTGGCCGATGCCACGGCCGAGCAGATGGAAGCCGCCTGGCAGGAGGCCAAAACCCGCGTGTAACGACCCGCCATGATTCACCGCCTCTCAGTGCTGCTGTGCTGCCTGCTTGTCGCCGCCTGCTCCACGCACAAAGAGCTCGACGAGCGCCCGGCCAACCCGCTCTCCGGCGAGCAGGGGCAGCAGCTGGCCGGCTTCACCGCGAATCCCCTGCTGCCCGGTGGGGGCGGCCTGGGCGCCGAGACGATGAAAGTCACCACCGAAGAAGAGCTTAAAAAGGTGGATAACGGAGCCGAGGGCGAGCTCATCTGGACCGACCCCGACAACCCCGATGCCGACATACCCGGCCTGACAGCCGCCTTTGAAAATCGGCGCAAGGGCAACGGCTGGCTCAACAACCTGGGGCGCGGCATTAAGCTGGCCAAATACGAAGGACGCCCGCTGCTGATATGGTTCCACAACTCCGTCACCAGCCCCAAGAGCAAGCAGCTTGCCGCCCACCTGCTGGAAACGGAGAAGTTCAACATCTGGTGCAAAGACCGCATCATCCGCGTGAAGCTCGACGGCGGCGCCGGCCTGGATGAAACCGGCGGCGACAACGCCCGCTACAGCACCGGCTCCATCACTAACCTCGCACGCCGCTATGGCCTGCAACACATCCCTGCCCTCGTTGTCATCAATCCCCGTGGTAAAATCTGCACCCGAATCGACGGCTACAGGGGCTTTCTGGCCGAGGTGGAAACCCAGCTGGTGCATGGCGTGGAGCAAGCGGAGCAAAGCTATGCCTCCTACAAGAAAGAGCTGATGGGGCGCGGCTACCGCGACTGGACCTCACGCCGAGGCGAAAAGCTCTTTGCTAAGCTCCAGCGCTATGATGACAAGAAAGGCGTTGTCTACCTGCGAGAGCCGGGCGGACGCGTCTCGCGCACCCGCCTGGAGCGTTTCTGCAAGGCGGATGTCAACTATCTGGACGCCCACGCCCGCGGTGAGAACCCCTGATTCCCCCCACCACAGCCGCTCGCTCATGAGTAAGTCCGACAGCACCAAGGCGCAGATTATGCGCGCCGCCATCGCTCAGTTCACCCGGCTCGGATTCGAGGGGGCGGCCATGCGCGAAATCGCCAATGAGGCTCAGGTCAACATCGGCCTCATTCGCTACCACTTCGGCAACAAAGCCGACCTCTACCGCGACACCCTCGCGTTCGTGTCAGAACAATACAACGCCGTCTGCCTGGCAGCCTTGCAGCAGGCGCGAGCCACCGGCAGCGTGGAGGAGCTCATTTACTCCTGGCTGGCAGCCCCCATTACCCACTGGCAGGACGCCACCGTTGCCACCGGTGAGGAGGTGCTCTGCTTCCTCAACAAAATGGGCTACGAAAGCCCGGAGCTCACGCGCGAGGTGTACGAGTCCCACTACTCCTACGCCTTGCAGGAATGGCAGGAAGCCGTGCAGGCGCATTTCCCGGGCATGGAGCGCGCAGACTGGCTGTGGTGCCTCACTTGCCTGCGCGGCATGTATTTCAGCATCGTGGCGCACAACAACTTCACCCTGTGGGGGCTACCGGCCATACGGGGCAAGGAGCCGGCCATTCGCCGCCTGGCGGCCGACGCCGTAGCCCTGCTGCGCACCTACACGCAGAAAGCGGATTAAACGCGCCTGACGGCTCAAGGGAAAAGCAGTAAGCTCGCCTTGCGGTCGAGCATGAAAAAGCCGCTGCGCGACTATGAAAAACGCTCTTTGCGCGTATAAGCAGAAGCTCCGCGGCGCACCGCGCCGCCGAATTGGAAAGCCCCGCAATGCGGGGCGAAAGTATAGTAGCCCAAGGTGACGCTGCGCAGCAGCGGAAACCTTGGGATAGGTGAAAATAGAAAATCAGAGTCCGACGAAGCGAAGCTGAGGAGGCCGACAGCAGCGTGG
>JAUNRE010000034.1 GCA_030535795.1 Akkermansia sp. | reverse complement strand
CAGCCAAACTCGTGGGAAGTGTCAGTTCGGTGACTGGATTTTTGAGGCAATGCGGGTTTAAGATGGGTCTTTTGGGCTTTTCCCTTTTTTCGACATCCTCCCCTTGACAAATTCTGTACTACATGTATAATGACCTCAGATAACCTCCCCCGCTTAGGGTTGGAATCCGTTGATTCCTTCAACTGTGAACATGGGGAGGGCGTTCTGTATTGACGATGTACAATTGACGATTGACGAATTGTTCATCCTATCTACGAAGGGGCTGCCCGCGCATTGGGAACGCCACCCTCTGTGGAAGTAATTACGATTGAATGAAATTGCTCAACAATTGAGGTTATGAACTCACGCCTTGTTGCGGATATTGCAATTGGTTAATTTCCTCTTGAAGTTTTTTAAGGAAGCGGCCTGCATGGGCTCCATCCATTTGAGTGTGGTGGAATTGGAAGGAGATGGGCAGCTCATAGTGTAACCATTTGCGGCGGTATTTACCCCAGATGATAAAAGGATTGTTGAAAATGCCGCTATTCATGCCAACCGCTCCGTCTATCTCGGTATCAACGATAGCAGAGGTTCCGATGACCATACAGTCTGCGGAGAGGTCTCTATCCCGGCAATTAAGGGCTACTTCTGCCGTATATTGCAGGTATTCCTTGTTAAATGCTTCTAAATCAGGAGTATACCGAATGTCACAGGAGCTTACTTCGCCCTCTTTATTTTTCACAATGGTGTTGACAGCAATAGAATCATATTGTACCAATTTACTGCCTACAGGAAGGATATAGAATTCCTTAATGCCCACAGCTGCCCTGCCAATGCAGTAATTCAGCATCATATTGAACTTCAGGTGCTTTTTTCTGGATAGTCTGATAATCTGCGTTACATTCAATGTCTTGAAGAACGTAACCATGGGATTCGGAGCTTGCATCCACAGTTCAAAGGCTGCCGCTCTTGTCGTGTCGGAAGGTGAGATTTCTTGTGGCATTTATTTATTTTTTTTGTGGCTTGCCCCATAAGGCGTTAAATATAGAGCGATAAACTAAAAAAGCCTGCTCTCCAAATCGTATCGGAAAGCAGGCTCGGTGAATACACGAGAAGAGATTCGAACTCCTGACCAACTGTGTGTAAGACAGCCGCTCTACCACTGAGCTACTCGTGCTTTGGTGTGTGCGGGTATTATACAGAAGATGAGGCGGAATGCAAGCCTAAAATGAGATTTTTTTGCATTTTTAGGGGCAAAAAGTTGTATTTTGGGGAGTTTCGAGTAAAATGGGCTGTTGAGCCCAGACGGCTCGGTGGTGTTTGCGGATGGTGGCGTGGCCCGGGCCGCAGAAGCGGCCGCTCCAGGAGCTGCCGGTTTTGAGGGTGAGCTCGATGGAGCAGTTTTTGCCCACATAGATGTCGCCTTTGAGGTGGGAGTCTTTGACTTGCAGGTGAACGGAGGCGCCGTTGTAGCCGTATTTGCCCCAGGCGCTCTGGTTGAGGCAGAGAAGCAGGTGGTTGCGGCTGCCGCCGTGGCAGTTGCTGAGGGTGATTTCGGCTCGGGCGTTGCTGATAAAGTATTGCGGGGCGTGTTGTCGGGCTGTGAGGGTGCAGTTGCTGAGGGAGATGTGGATGGGGTGGGATAGGATGCCCACGCAGTGGGTGGAGCGGGCGAGGATGGAGGTGTTGAGGTGGCGGTTGCTGATGGCAGTGGGGGGCGGGCTCTGCCAGAAGGGGAGCGAGGAGGGGCTCGCTATGTTGGAGTGTGGCAGCCGGGGGTGGGAGGGGTGTGGGGGTAGGAGGAACATGCGCCCATGAGAGTCTGTCGGGCGCGGAGTTGCTCAATATATATTAGAAAAGCCCATCATGTGATGGGCTTTTCGGGTACAATTGTTGGTGTATCTATGCCTCAGTGGGGCACGGGGATGGTCTGCTCGCGGTCGGGGCCAACGCCCACGGAGCCAACCGGACAGCCTACAATCTCGCCGAAGCGTTTGACGTAAGCTTTGCAGTTTTCGGGCAGTTCCTCCCAGGTGGTGCACTTGGAGATGTCTTGCTGCCAGCCGGGCATGGTTTCGTAGATGGGTTCGCACTTGGCCCAGTCTTCCATGAGTGCAGGGGGGTATTCGAGCACTTCATCGCCCATGCGATAGCCGGTGCAGATTTTGATGGAGGCGAGTTCGTCGAGGCCGTCGAGGTTGGTCATGGCCATTTCATCGAAGCCGTTGAACATGGCGGAGAAGCGGAGGACGACACCGTCTGTCCAGCCACAGCGACGGGGGCGGCCGGTGGTGGCGCCGAACTCGCGACCGAGGCCGTGCAGGTAATCGCTGATTTCGGCATCTTCGGTGACGAAGGGTCCTTCACCTACGCGGGTGGTGTAAGCCTTGCATACGCCGATGATTTTGTCGATGCGCGTGGGGGCCACGCCGGAGCCCGTGCAGCAGCCGCCGGCACTGGTGTTGGAGCTGGTGACGTAGGGGTAGGTGCCGAAGTCAATATCGAGCATGGCGCCCTGTGCACCCTCGAACAGCACGGTCTTACCGGCCTTGATGGCGTTGTTGATGACGGGAATGGTGTTGGTGATGTGGGGGCGCAGCACGTCCGCCGCTGCCATGACGGCATCGAGCGTTACCTTGGGATCGGCGGCAGGCCAGCCAAGGCGCACGAGCTCCTCGTTGGCGGTTTTGATGCGAGCCTTGAGAACACGCTCCAGACGGGAGGCGTCGGCCAGGTCAATCATGCGGATGCCGACGCGACGAGCTTTGTCGGCGTAGGTGGGGCCGATGCCTTGGCGTGTGGTGCCGATTTTCTGGTCGCCGAGGGCTTCTTCCTGCGCGCCGTCAATTTCTTTGTGAATGGGCAGCACGACGTGGGCGCGGTCGGAAATGAGGAGGTTCTGCGGGGTGATGCTTACGCCTTTTTCGCGCAGGTACTCAATTTCTTCCACCAGGGCGGTGGGGTTGATGACGACGCCGTTACCGATGATGTTCACCTTGCCTTCCCACAGAATGCCGGAGGGGATGAGGTGCAGGACGTACTTCTGCCCCTTGGCGATAACGGTGTGGCCGGCGTTGCTGCCGCCTTGGCTGCGGGCGACAACATCTGCGGTTTCTGTCAGGAAATCGATGACCTTGCCTTTACCTTCATCTCCCCACTGGGAGCCAATTACAAGTGTGTTCATAAGTCTACTCAGCAGAGGGGGGGATTATGCGTTGTATTTGCCGGCCTTTACAGCCTTAATGGTGCTGATGAGTTCGCCGTAGAAGCCGGTGGTGTCATCGGCGCCTGCAGGGGCTGCCGGGATGTACTGTACGCCGAAAACGGGTCGCTTGCTGCTGCGCAGGGCGGCCACGGTGTCATCGTTCAGGTTTACGGCAGTCACTTCGAGCTCGGAGGGAAGGGATGAGGCCTCGATGGCGTAGATGGTGTTCTGGGTGGTGATGTTTACCTTGCCGGTGGCTGTGTCTTTGACCGGCTGGTTGCAGCCCTGATGGCCAACGCGCAGCTTGCGGCAGGAGGCTCCCAAGGCCGTGGCCAGCACCTGGCAGCCCAGCCCGATGCCTGCTACGGGCAGTTTGTCGGCCAGCAGCGCGGCTTGGGCTGCTACGGCGGGCAGTGCGGTGGGGGCGCCGGGACCATCGGACAGGATGACGGCGTCGGGACGCATGGTCAGGACATCTGCCGCTGTGGCGGTGTAGGGAACGACTGTTACATCGCACCCGCTTTGGCGGAGGTTGCGCAGGATGCTTCGGCGCACACCCAGGTCGTACACAACGACTTTGTAGCTGATGGGGGGCAGCTCGGTGTATGTGGTAAGGTCGCCCTGGGTTTTGTTGGGCAGCTTCCAAGCGCGGCTTTCGCCGGTCCAGTGGTAGGCTTCGGTGCAGCTCACCTTGCTCACCGGTGTGGTATCCTCAATGTGGGGAGCCTGCGCAGCAGCGGCGATGGCGTCATCTGCGCTCAGTTCCGTGGTGATGCAGCAGCGCAGGGTGCCCTTGTTGCGCTGGAGGGTGGCAACCATGCGGGTATCGATGCCCGCGATGCCTACGATGTTGTGGCGCTGAAGCCAAGGGTTCATGCCTTCCTCGGCGCGCCAGTTGCAGTGAAGGCGGGCGAGCTCGGTGACCACAAGGCCAGCTGCCTGGGGGGTGGCGCTCTCGTTGTCCTCCTCGCATACGCCGTAGTTGCCGATGAGCGGGTAAGTCATGGCAAGGATGCGCCCGCTGCAGGCGGGGTCTGTAAGAATTTCCTGATAACCCATGACGGATGTGTCGCAGCACATCTCGCCGGTTACTGTGCCGGTAGCACCGATGGAGCTACCCTCGAACGTGGTTCCGTCTTCTAATGCAAGAATTGCTTTCATGCTTTGTCTCTTTGAGCCGTGCGATATTACCAATTTTGCGGACAAAAAGCAAGGCTTTAATTCAGCATGTCTGAAAAATTAGGCGAAGTCAAAGAAAATTCGTCATTCTGTGCGAGATTGCTTGCTTTTTCGCGTGAGTTGTGGTTATAATAAGTCAATGGAGCGCACGGCGCGAAAGACGCGCCCCCGGCCAAGCTCCCTTCACCTTCAAAATCGAATCAGTTATGGATAAAGTAGAGAATAACGGAAACGTAACACCCGAGCCGAATCCTGCTCCTGCCAGCGACACGCAGGATCGCCTTAAGGCTGCTCGCGATTATGCCTGCGCTCAGTATGACAAGTTGCGCCGTGCCACGGCTGAGCAGATGGAAGTGGTGCGCAAGTACACCGCTGAGCAGATGGGCAATGTCCGTAAGTACACGGATGAGGCTCGTGAGCATATCAATGCCGGCTGGGATGTCACTTGTGCCAAGGCTAAGGATTTGCATGAAGCCGGGGAGGCGTATGTGAAGTCTAACCCGACCGGCTCTGTGCTTGGGGCGCTGGGTGTCGGCGTTATCATTGGTCTGCTGCTGGGTGCCGGACGGCGCTGATATGGTGCCGGGCAGCGCGGCTGAGCTCTAGCTGAGGATGCAATGTCACTATTTCCTTTCAGTAAGCCCAAGGTTCTCACCACTTTGTTTCGGCAAGGTGGTGATGTGCTGGCGGGTGTGAAGGATACGGCCACGCGTGTTTCTGAACATGTGGGGGCATTGTGGCAGTTACTGCTGGTGGAGTTGCAGGAGCATCTGCAGTTCCAGTTCCGGCGTGCTGTGGCCATTTTGCTGGGCTTGGTGTTGTTGTTTTTCGGCTATTTGCTGCTGTGCGCTTTTGCCTGCACGGCGTTGGCTGTGTGGACAGGGTCATGGCTGTTGGCCATTGGCTGCGTGTGTGTGCTGCATATCGTGGTGGGGGTGGTGTGTTTGCTGGTTGGTGTACGCAGTAAGCCCGGCCCGATAGCTCCGGCGGTACGGCAGGAATTACAGAATGATTTGCAATGTCTGAAGCTCTTATTCAACAGCGAAAGCAAGAAGTCCTGATGCGTGTGGCCCGCTCGCGGGTCGAAACGTTTGAGGCGGTTGCGCAAGTGCAGACCGGCTCGTCTGCCTGCCTCACGGCGGTGGGAGGCGCGCGCGGGCTGGGGCGCGGTGTGCTCGCGTTCTGTGCGTCCGGTGTGGGGCTGATGCTCGTTCGTAAGTTGATGAGGCGCAAGGGCGTGGCTCCTGTCGAAGCTCCGCGTAAGACTGCTGCTCCGAGAGGTGGGTGGCTGAGACGCATGGCGTTGCAGACGCTTACATTGGTTATTGTGCCGTGGTTGCGGTCGCAAGTGGCGCAAGTCACTACGAAGAGTCGCGCCGGGTATTGGCAGCCATCGCGCATCTTTATGCGCATTGTAGGGTTGGAAAAGTAAGTGTCGTTTTGCTTCGTTAGGTATACATTTCGGAGTTCATGAGAAAGATATTCGTATCAGGTGCGTTCAATGTGTTGCATGCGGGGCATATCCGTTTTTTCGAGGATGCTCGTGCTCTCGGCGACTACCTGGTGGTATCTTTTCCGCCGGCGGACTTGCTGTGGCGTTTGTACGAAAAGAAATCGGTGCTGGATGACGGGGATAAGCTTGCCTTGCTGCGTTCCCTCTCCATGGTGGATGAAGTGGTGCTTTCCACAGATGAGGATGCGGAGCTTTCTTTCCGCTCGGCGTTCGAACAGGTGGGGGCGGATGTGCTGGCCGTGACGACCGATGATCTTTACAAGGAGGCCAAACAGCGCCTTTGCGAAGAGTTAGGAGTTGAGTTTGTCGTGCTGGAAAAAACGGCTCCCGCAGGATTTCGAGCGACGAGTAGTTCCGAGGTGGTGAGCCGTATTAAGGCTCCTCTGCATGTGCCGTTGCGCGTAGATTTTGCAGGTGGGTGGTTGGATGTGCCAGCCAATGCCATCCCCGGAGAATATGTGGTGAACTGTTCCGTGTCTCCTACCGTGTCGTTGAAAGAATGGAACTACCGCCAAGGGGCCGGCATGGGCGGCAGTGGCGGTTGGAGCGTGCTCAACGGGTGGGACCCGGTGAACTCCGAGCTGGGGCTGGGAGTGGGCTGGCAGGATCCTGCCGTGATTGCTGAGACTGGAGCCTGCGTGTGGTTTTCCGGCAAGCATCCGGTTTTGGATTTTAAGAATACTGGGGAATTTCTTAAAGGCGTGATGGCTGTGTATGATACGCGCATTAAGCACGATACCCCCGGTCTGGCATTCTTGCCCCGTAATTTTGCTAAAATTGCCAAAGCTGCCAGAGTTGCTCGACTGGGCGTGCTGGAAAAAGATGTCAATGTCTTGGCTGTAGGGGTACAACTTAGTTACCAGCTGCAACTGGAGGAGGGAATGGAGCCGCTGCCTAGGATAGGAGCGTGTCTGGCACACAAGTATTGCGGTGGCGGGCACGGTGGCTATGCGCTCTACCTGTATGAAACGCCGGATGCTCGCGCTGAGGCGCTCGCGTCATGCGAGTATCTGTACCCCATTGAGCCCTACTGCCGTACATTTGGTAAGGATGAGCCGGTGCCGTGGGAGCCTCTTTACCTGAAGCGGATTGAACAGCAGAACGTTAAGAAAGACCATTTTAAGTAGTGTTTTAACCCTGAACTATTGATAACATGCCGAAAGTGTTTGTATCCGGATGCTTTGATGTGCTGCACAGCGGCCATATCGCCTTCCTCGAGGAAGCTGCGAGCTATGGCGATGTGTATGTGTCGCTGGGCTCGGATGAGACAGTTTGGCAGCTTAAGAACCGCCGAACGATGTATACCGAACAGGAGCGTAAATACATGCTGGAGGCGATTCGATATGTTAAAAAAGTCTATATAGGCCCCGATACCGGCAAAATACTGGATTTCGCGCCGTTGCTCGATGAAGTGAAGCCTGATATCTTCTTTGTGAACGAAGACGGTACCAGTGATGCTAAACGTGCTTTTGTCGAGTCTAAGGGCATACGCTATGTTACCAGTGCGCGCACTCCCCACGGGGAGTTACCCGCACGTTCCACGACAAGTATTCGAAAAACTCTTGCAAAATGAAGGAAGCGTGTACAACATATACGGTAGGTGAGAAGGGTGAAAGACCCTGGGGAACCTGGCAGGTGCTGGATTTGCAATCGCATGTCGTTGTGAAGAAGCTTTTGCTGGTGCCGGGTGGACGTATATCGCTGCAACGCCACAATCACCGCACGGAGCGGTGGACCGTGACCGAGGGCGTAGCGACCGTCCGCTTGGATGATGTGGTGACTCGCCTTAAAGTAGGACAATCCATCAATATTCCCTGTGGAAGTCTGCACCGCCTCAGTAATGATGGTGATGTCGATTTGGCATTGATAGAGATTCAGATGGGTAATTTCCTCTCGGAGGATGATATAGAGAGATTTAAGGATGACTACGGACGAGTAGACCAAGATGACTGAGGTAGATACAGCAGTGTTACAGCGCGCCTGGAGCGGTGTAGACGGGATTCTGGTAATCAATCTGGATTCCCGACCGGATCGCTATGCCCGTTTTACGGAGCAGGCAAGACCGTTCTTCCCCGGGCGGGAAATTGAGCGAATCAGTGCTGTGGCAGGGCGTGAATTACTGTCATTTGGTAAGGAACCTTGGTTTACTGAGAATACCGCCGACCGCGCTGGCTATTGGGGCGGAGTCGCCGGATGTACTTTGTCGCATCGCAAGGCTATTGCGTATGCGCGAGAGAAAGGCTGGCGTAATGTCCTGATTTTTGAGGATGATGTTCGTTTTGAGATGAATCGCGATTCTTTGGAAATTCTTGGGGTCATGTTGCCTAAGCTGAAAGGTCGCTATTTTTGTTATCTTGGCTATAATGATTCTCCTCCTTTTGGTTGGCTGTGTAAACGAATGGGGGTCGCGTCTCTCTGGCGAACGGAGGGGGTTATTACGACTCACGCATATATCGTGTCGAGTGAGATGTTCGATGATTTGTTGGCGTGGCTGCCTCAGGGGGAGGATGTTTGGGCGTGGCTGTCACATTACCGCGCAATCGATGTTTTTTATCGCGATTTCATGCCACAGCGGCGGGGGGTATCTGTGTATGTGGTGAATCCCATTATCTGTGTACAGGATGACTATTATTCTGATATTCTGATGGGGGAGCCGGATGGCCCGGAAAAAGCTTGCCGACAGTCGCCTCGCTCATGGTGCTCTTTAGCAGGCGTTGGGCATTTGCTGTTGATGCCATATCGACGCATTAAAAATTTCTTGAATTCTATCCGTACTCGGCGTCGTGGGCGTAGATCCGGTCTGCCCGGTTATAAGCGGGATAGGGCGTGAACAACTTCGTATTCTGCATGAAAATCGCGCGGAAGTCAGACTTTTTCGTCTGTAAGCATGGATTAAGCTTGCAATCTTCGCGTTTTAGGCGCATAGTAATGGCTCACTGAAATAACTTATGTCTGAACAGAAAGAACGAAAGACACTGGAGCAACGTAACCAAGCGAGTGATTTGGAACGTCTGCGTCACTCCTGTGCACACGTGCTCGCTGCTGCCATTTGCCGTATCTGGCCCCAGGCCCAGCTGGCTGCCGGTCCCGCTATTGAGAACGGGTTCTATTACGATATTGAACTTGACCATAACATCTCTACAGCCGAGTTTGAGCTGATTGAGGCTGAGATGAAGAAGATTGTCAAGGAGAATCAGACATTTGAGCGAACTACCGTGACGCGTGCCGAGGCCATGCAGATGGCACAGAGCGGTGAGCTGGGCTCTGTCGGACCGCGCGATGTTCCCTCGAAGTTCAAGGTAGACTTGCTCAACCGCATCCCCGATGATGAGGAGATTTCCATCTATCGCAACGGCGACTTCACTGACCTGTGTGCCGGGCCTCACGTTGGCCGCACCGGTAACTGTAAGGCTTTCAAGGTAATGAGCGTGGCCTCCGCCTATTATCAGGGGGATGCCGGCGGCCCACGTTTGCAGCGTGTGTACGGCACCTGTTTCCCGAACCGCACCCAGCTGGATGAACACCTGGCGCGTCTGGAAGAAGCCCGCAAGCGCGACCACCGTAAGCTCGGCCGCGAAATGGGGCTCTTTACTATCGATGAGATGGTGGGGCAGGGACTCATACTCTGGAAGCCCAAGGGCGCCATCATCCGCCGCGAGCTTCAGGACTTCATCACCGAGGAATTGGATCGCATCGGCTACTCTCAGGTATTCACGCCCAACATCGGCAAACTGGATTTGTACATGACCTCCGGCCACTGGGAGCACTACAAGGAGAGCCAGTTCCCGCCCATTCCGGATCCTGATGACTTTAAGAAGTTGCGTGATGAGAATGCCAGCTGTGCAGACCTGTTCAATGCGATGGATACTCGCACTATCATGGGCTTTATGCTCAAGCCCATGAACTGTCCGCACCACATCCGCATTTACTCCAGCGACCCCCACTCCTACCGCGATTTGCCTGTCCGCCTGGCCGAGTTCGGTACCGTGTACCGCTGGGAGCAGAGCGGTGAGCTGGGTGGTATGACCCGTGTGCGTGGTTTTACTCAGGACGATGCCCACATCTTCTGCCGCCCCGACCAGATTAAGGAAGAAGTGCAGCAGTGTATCGGCATTGTGAAGCACATTTTGGGCACCCTGCAGATGAATGACTACCGAGTGCGTCTTTCCCTGCGCGATAAGGATTACAGCGATGCCAAGTATGTCGGCTCCGTTGAGAACTGGAAGCTTGCAGAGCAGGCACTGCGCGAGGTGCTTACCGAGAACGGTTTTGACTACATCGAGGCTGAGAACGAGGCCGCTTTCTATGGCCCTAAGATTGACTTCATCGTGCGTGACGTCATCGGCCGCGATTGGCAGCTCGGCACCGTGCAGGTGGACTACAACCTGCCCGAGCGCTTCGACCTCTCCTACACCGGGGCTGATAATAAGCCGCATCGCCCGGTGATGATTCACCGTGCCCCGTTCGGCTCCATGGAGCGCTTTACCGGCTTGCTCATTGAGCACTTTGCCGGCAAGTTCCCCACTTGGCTCGCGCCGGAGCAGGTGCGCGTGCTGCCTATCTCTGATAAAGTGGCCGATTTTGCAGAGCAGGTGCGCAAGAAGCTTGCAGCTAAGAGCGTGCGCGTGAAGCTCGATGACGCTCCCGACAAGATTGGTGCCAAGATTCGTAATGCCCGACTGGATCGCGTCCCCTACATGATTGTAGTGGGGCAGCGCGAGGCGGAAGAGGGCAAGGTATCCGTCCGACATCGCGAGCTGGATGTCGTCGGTACCATGATGGTGGATGATTTCGTCACAGCTGTGACCGATGAGATTGCGCAGCGACTCATCCGCCCTGCGCTTACACCCGAACAGAAGGAGACGCCACAGGCTTAACACGCTGAATGCAAGTTTTCCCGAGCGGGAGTAGCACTTCCCAAGCCGCTCCTGCTCGGAAATAAAAAGGAAGACACCATACACAGACCACAACCAAGTACTAACACACAAGTGCCAGCCCCACAAAAAAACACCAATCCTGCCAACAACCGCGGCAATCGCCGTGAGCAGAATAACAAAACTCCGCAGATTCGCGTCAATGACCGCATCCGCGCTCCGCGTGTACGAGTTGTCACCGCCAATGGCGACCAGCTCGGCGTTATGGCCACACGAGACGCACTCGCCCGTGCCAAGGAAATCGGCCTCGACCTTGTAGAGGTTGCCCCGAATGCAGACCCGCCTGTATGCCGACTTATCGACTACGGTAAGTTCAAATACATGCAGGCCAAGATGCAGAAGAATAACAAGGCCAAAACTGTGCGCATGAAAGAGATTAAGCTGCGTATCGGTACGGATGTCAATGACTACAACGTCAAGATGGCGCGTACGGAGCAGTTCCTCGACCATGGGCACAAAGTGCGTTTCCAGCTTCGCTTCCGTGGCCGCGAGAATGCTCACCAGCAACTGGGGCTTGAAGTAATGGCCAAGGTTGTGGAAGATATGAAGACAATGGGTAAGGTGGATCAGGCAGCCAAGTTGGCCGGTAACACCGTCACTATGGTGCTGACTCCTCTTCCAGCCGGACAGCGCGTGAAGAAATTCAAGAAGTTCGAGGAGGCTGATTTCGATGCCGATTCCGAGGAGTTCGACGCCTCTGACGACGAATAAAGCCCTACCCGCCGAGCGCGATAACTTCTGCCGCAGTCTGCCTACAGCAGATTGCGGCATTTTGTGTGTTGATTTTGCTTGCAAGCCTAGCCCGTGGTAGTATAATAGTCCTGCGCAAGATGGAAGAAACAGAGCAGTATTACCTCATTCGTGATGGTGAGACATACGGCCCCTATACGGTGCCGCAGTTGCAGGCTATGCTACAGAAGGGGGAGGTGCATCACTATGATTATCTATGGCATGAGGATATGAAATCCCGCTTGCGTGTGGCTGAACTGCCGGGGTTGGCGGATTCTTCACATGCCTCGTTGCCGGGGTTGCAGGGCTTTTCTTTCTCTCGCTTTTTTTCCGAAGTCTTCAAGTGGCACAGCACAAGTGATATTGAGGAATGTTTCAGTGTGGGAACGGCGCGAACGACTCCGCCGCTGCGCGAGGTGAGTACGGCCTGGCCGACTCCGTGGATATTTACTCGCATGCTGGTTGTGTGTCTGGTGCTGTACTTTGGCTTCAACTGGGCTGCCATGCAGTTTGAGAACCCCCTGTTGATACCCGGGCTATTGTTTGTGGGGAATTTCGGGATACCTTTCTGCCTGTTTGTGCTGTTTTATGAATTGAATGTGAGGAGGGATGTGAGCATCTATTCTGCCGGAGTCATGATGATGACCGGCAGTATGCTATCGCTCATCTTTTCGCTCATTCTCTTTGCCTTCTGGCAGGGGGAGAGCAACGTATGGGCCGGGCCTATCGAGGAGACCGCCAAGTTGGTGGCGGTGCTGCTGGTGGCGCATCGCATGTGCAACGGGCGCATCTTTACCGGCTTATTACTGGGGGCTGCCATTGGTGCCGGGTTTGCGGCGTTTGAAAGTGCCGGCTACACCTTTATGCACCTACGCCATATTATTGCCTGTTTTTCGGCAGCCGATGTGTTGAAAAACTTCGACCCCGAAGCCGCTGCCCGTGTACAGGAACTGGCAACGGATGGCTTCAACCCGGACTTTGTGATGCAGTATCGTGCGTTGCTGACGGCAGCTGCCGGGCACACACAGTGGACGGCCATCATTGCCGCAGCCTATTGGATGGTGTGGGGTAAGTTGCAACAGGAGGGACACCTGGGGCGGGCGTCTGCGTTCATTAATTTCAATGTGCTTGTTGATGTGCGTTTCCTGCGCATAGCCATCATCCCGGTGCTGGTGCACATGTTCTGGAACAGTGCTTTGTGCGATACTTTCCCCGTGCTTAAAATCGCGATATGTGCGGCGGTAAGCTGGGCTGTTGTGTTGCGCTTAGTGGCAGCGGGGCTGGGGCAGTTGCGAGCCGCCAAGGCGCTTATTTCGCCTGTTTTATAATCCAGGTTACAACGCCGAAAAATTCGGATTGTTCCGCGAGTGTCAGGGTGCGCGGTCGGAATGCCGGATTTTCGGGTACCAGCTGCACTTGCCCATTGTGGTGCCGCAGGCGTTTCACGGTGAACTCGCCATCGATAGCTGCGATAACAATATCGCCGTGCTCGGCCTGCAGGCTCCTGTCCACTACCAGAATATCCCCGTCATCGATGCCTGCTCCGCTCATGCTTTCGCCTCGGGCTCTCACATAGTAGGTTGTGGCAGGGTGGCGCACGCAGAGCTCATTGAGATCCAGCAGACGATTCACCTCGCCCAGCACAGGGGAAGGAAACCCGGCGGCTACACCTTCCTCAAAATAGGGCTGTCCGGCTGCGGGTGGTTGATTCTGCGGACCTTCAGACATCGTTCTGAAGAATGCTTTGTAAGTGGCGGTGGGCGTAGTGCAGTCGCGAGCGCAGTGTCCCTTCCGATACTTTCAGCATCTTGGCTATCTCGCCGTAATTCAAGCCCATGATATCGCAAAGCGTCACCACCTCGCGGTGAGCGGGCGAGAGCTGTTCCATGGCAGCTTTCAGGCGTTTCTTCAGGTCGTTCACATGAGCCCCGCGCATGGGGTCTGCCGCCAGTGCCGGGTCGGAGAGCTCGCTGTTTTTTTCGAGCGGGTCGCCGTTTTCATCATTATCGATGCTATAGGTGTTCATACGCTTGCGCTTGCGTATGAAGTTGCGCGCCTGGTTGGCGGCTATGGTGTAGAGCCAGGTATAGAAGGCGCTGTTGCCGTTGAAGTAACGAAGGGAGTGATAGGCCTTCAGGAAGGCCTCTTGAGCGATGTCGTACGCATCGGCCTCGGAGTTCACCATCTGCATAATCATCACATGCAGGCGGCGGCTGTGGCGCTTTACCAGCTCGTCATAAGCCCGTATGGTTCCCTCGAGCGTGAGCTTTATAAGACTCTCGTCCGATAAATCCTGGAGTTTGGCGGGCTTTAGATTTTCACTCATGACTGATATGTTTGTAGGGAGGGGGAGTTGGGATACCCGCCCGGCTGTGACACCGGGCGGGGAGGGAGGGGGGATCAGAGCTGATAATCGCGCTTATCGCGACTCTCAAACCACTGAATGAAAGCCTTGTTTACCACGGTGTAGCCACCGGGAGTCGGGTAATCACCGCTGAAGTACCAGTCGCCGCAGGGGCCTTCAATCGCTTCGCGCAGCCCCTCCAGAGTCTGGTAGATGACTTGGATGGCGCAGGGGCTATTATCCGGCGTAACCATGCGGGATACCTCGGCTGTAATCTCGTCCTCGGTGAAAGGCTCGTAGATTTTCTTGACCGGGTTGCTGCGTTCGGCGGGCGGGAGTGTCAGCTGGCGTTTGCAATCCTCGTATACGTCGATGATATGCGTGTACATACCGCGCTTCTTTAGCAAGGTAATGGCTGCCTGGAAGGCGATGAACTTGCCCATCTCGCTCATGTCGATGCCGTAGCAGTCCGGGTAGCGCACCTGCGGAGCCGAGGAAACGATGACAATTTTGCGGGCGTTCGTGCGTGCCAGCAGGCGCAGCAAGCTCATCTTCAGCGTGGTGCCTCGTACAATCGAATCATCGATAGCTACGAGCACTTCATCACTGCCCACTGAGCCGTAGGTGAGGTCGTACACCATGGCTGCAAGCTGCTTGCGGCTGCTTTCTTCGGAGATGAAGGTACGCAGCTTAATGTCCTTGTGGGCAATCTTTTCTGCGCGGGGCCAGCGTCGGAGTATGAGTTCGTTGATGAGTTCCTCGCTCATGCTGCCATCCCGATAGGCCTGAATCATGGCTTCCGTCACCTTGTTGCGGCGGTAGGCGCGCAAGCCTTCCAGCAGACCGTAGTATGATACTTCGGCCGTATTGGGGATAAAGGTGATAGCAGCCTTGGAGAAATTGCCGTCGAGGCTGGCGACAACCTGCTCTGTCAGGTTGGCCCCCAGCGTTTTGCGCTCGCGGTAGATGACCGGGTCATTGCCGCGTGCGGTATACACGTCCTCAAAACAGCAGGGGGTCGGGGTGAGCGGGGTGGTGTATTCCTTGATGCTGACACTGCCATCATACTTCACCACTATCATGTTGGCAGGAGCCAGCTCCTTGACCTCATTCTCTTCTACCTCCATGACACTCATGAGCGGCACGCGCTCACTGGCCACGGCCAGATATTCATCGGTGAGCACATAGTAGCAGTAGCGAATGCCGTGCGGATCTCGCAGGCAGAAGAAGTCGCCATTGCCTACGCCGCCCATGATGGTGTAGCCGCCATCCCAATCCTTGCTGGCCTTGCCGATGATATCGAAGAGATCCAGCTCCGCAGAGATGATGTTGGGAATCTCACGTCCGTCCACCTTGCGGTCACGCAGCTGGCGGTACAGGTCGGTATGGGCTTCATCCAGATAATAGCCTACCTCTTCCATGAGAGTCTGGATATCTGCCCCGAATACAGGGTGCTGGCCGCGCGAGATGAGTTTCTGGTGCAGCTCGGAGATGTTGGTGATGCCCATGTTACCCTGCATCATAAGGGTGCGGGTGGGCCAGTTTGTGCGGCGCATGTAGGGGTGGCACACGCCATCCTCGGGCGTGCTGCCGCCGGTGCCGTACAACAGGTGCCCCATCAATACCTCACCGCCGAAATTGAAATGGCTCTTGTAGCTTTCGGCGTCTCCGCTGCGGATGACGCCTTCATCATACATGCGGCGCAGGTTATGCTGCTGAGTTGAGAATATGTTGGTGATAGCTGATGGTGAGGCGTCACGAGAGCGGAAGATGTAGGGCTCACCCAGCGGCATGTTGAGTTTAATACAGCCTATGCCGGCTCCATCCTGACCGCGGTTGTGCTGTTTCTCCATGAGGAGAAACAGCTTGTTAAAGGCCCACTCGGGCGAGCCGTACTTCTCAGCGAAATAGGAGAGCGGCTTAAGCAGGCGGATTGCTGCGGACATAATCTTGTGGGGGTAAGTTGTTTACTTGCGTACCTTCACATGAATGCCCTTGCCCTCGCGCATGGTGCCTATCACTGTGCCGCCGGGGCCGGCCGTGCAGGCTTGTTCTACCTGCTCAGGCTTCACGATGGCTACCCAACCGATGCCCATGTTGAAGGTGTGGAATCTATCCTCTGCATCCACAAAGCTAAGTACCTTCTGGACGGCTGCGTTATTCCAGTAGGGAATTTCGAGGTCGGCGCCTTTGTCGCCTAGGAAACGCTCCAAGTTTTCGGGCAGACCGCCGCCGGTGATGTGGGCGTATGCCTTGGGGGTGATACCGAGATTGCGCATATCGTACACCACGTCGTGGTACAGGCGGGTGGGAGCCAGCAGGCTGCGCAGTTCCTCCTCAGTCAGCAGGTCGGGGTTCTGCTTCAGGATGCGGCGCACCAGGCTCCAGCCGTTGGCATGGAAGCCGTCGCTCGGGTAGCCGACGAGCACATCGCCCACCTCAACCTTGGAGGGGTCAATCATCTGGCTCTTTTCTACACAGCCGATACTGAACCCTGCCATTTCAACAAGATTTTCGGGTACTACACCGGGCATTTCAGCGGTCTCGCCGCCGGCCAGGATGCAGTTGCAGCTTTCCAGATAGTCGCACATGCCGGCTACCAGTCGGGTGATGCGGGGCTTCTCAACCTCCAGATTGGAAATGCCGAGGTAATCCAGGAACACGAGCGGGTCGCCGCCTGTGGTAAGAATGTCGTTCACATTCATGGCCACCAAATCCTTACCTGCGGTCTCGAGCATATCCAGGTCAAACAGGATTTCCGTTTTGGTGCCTACGCCGTCAGTGCCGGTCACAATGACGGGCTCCTTGTAGGCGGAGAGATCGTATGCTGCCGCAAACAGACCGAAAGCATTGCAGAGCTTGCGGTTTTTCTGCGTGCGCTTAACGTGCGCGCTGATGTCGTTCACGAAAGACTGTGCCTCGATAGTATCGACGCCGGATTGCTTGTATGTGAGATTGCCGGACATAAATTGAGTGATATCGCGTGGATTCGCGCGGATTATACTCTCTTTTTCCTGCTTTGGCAAGCCGTATTTTAGAGGCGGGGGCTATTTGTTCGAGTCCGGTGCCCGGAAAATCCTTGTTATTGTTCCGGCTCGCGGGGCTTTATCCCTGCGACTTCATGTATTCAATTTCCTTACGCAGCAAGTTTCCCACGCGGTGCCGGGCCAGATACACCTGTGCGAGGCTGACTCCCAGTTTGCGGCGAACTTCTCCGCTGCTCATGCCGCGCAGTACATAGTAGTCGAAAATCTGAAACTGGCGGGGCGAGACAGCCATTTTGACGCGTTCCGTTGCGGCCTTGATGATATTCTGCTGCCATTCCTGCTCCCATATCTGCCCGAACGCGTCGGTATCGAAATCCGGCAGCTTTTCGATATCAACGTCCGCTTCGCTGGCTGTGGCTCTTTTGCGCAGGCAGTCATTTATCCGCCAGCGAGTAATCTGCCACAGCCACGCCTTGAAGGAACCTTTCGACGGGTCGTAGCGGTGTTCTCTCGCTTGTTTGGCAACGCTCAGCACAGTTTCCTGTACCACATCCCAGGCTTCGTCTTCTTTCAATCCTGTTTTGCAGGCTACACCATATATCAGCCGCCAGTAGGTGCGGTAAAACTCATCCCAGCTCTGCTGATCCTGCCAATCGTGCAGGCGTGCTATCAGGCTGCGACGCGTACGCGCAGCGTACTGCTCCAGTTCGCTGTCATGGGGTATTGGTGACTGAGGGGGTGGTTCCACGGTGTCCTCATTCTAGCAGTTCGCTTTGCAGATGGCAAGTGCAAAAAGCCCCCATTACGCAAGAGAGGGACGAAGCCTTGCTTCGTCCCTCCCGGTGAAAAACAGGTTGCAGCCGAGATCAGTTGGAGGCCATGGGGCTTCCGGTTCTCTGCGTGTTGCAGAACTTGCTGGTGTAGAGGCAGTCCAACACGGTGGGCAGGCCTCTCTTCATGCCTTCCTCCGCCTTCTTGGTGATGTGGGGCATGGCGTTGTCGTCCAGCCGACGCATGCCGTAGAAAGCACTTGCCGTCTGGCGGATATGCTGCTCAATCCACTTGCTGTTGAAGTGGGCATTGCGTGCAGCTCGGCTGACATCTACCAGAGCCTGGTGAAGGGCGCGGGAATCCGGGGCGCCGGCTTCCGTGCTGCCCAGCACGAAGATATCGTGGAAGGTGACTGTTTTATCGCTGCGGAATCCCTTGCGGATGCTGCGCTCATGCACAACTGCACCCACCATGGTGCCGTCGGAGTATGAAGCGTTCACCACATAGACTCGGCTATTGACTTTTTCGCCGAGCTGTTCGCGCAGGTTATCGCGTGCCATGCGGAACTCCTGCACATCGCGCGGAGCCTGATAGATGGTGGCACTGACGGGCGTTACGCCCTCGTTACCCGGCAGCTGACGAGCTGCGGCAAGCAGAAGCTTGGCCAGTTCCATGGCGCCGGGGTTAGTGGTTTTAAGGGGGATTTCGTAGGTGGAGATGTAGTTGGCGATGATGGCGTCTTTGCGGTTCACCAGTTGCATGGTGCGCACGCAGTAGTTGCCGAGTCGATCGCTCTTAACATCCCATGTGACATCGCCGCCACCCACCCAGCCCGTGGGCAGGGTGTACGTCACGGCATTGGTCTTGCAGTGGTCATCCTGCAAGACTACTTTTGTAGCAGCGTGAAGGCTGCCCACCGCCAGAAAGAGGGCGGCTGTTGTCGCGGTGAGGAGGGTTCGAGCACTCATGACAACCGTATTCTGTCAGAATGCTTTCCGAATGTCAATACTAAAGTATTCCTAAATTATTCTGCATTGACATTTTTTTATTTTTGTTGTATAAGTGCCGCGTTATGGCAGGACTTATCATAGCGCCGAAAGCGCGCATTTTTCACGGACATGATTGGGTATACGGCACGGAGGTGCGCACGGTATTCGGCAACCCTGCGCCCGGGGATGTGGTGTTGCTCAAGGATCAGCGTGATCGCTACCTGGGCTCTGCCATGTACAACCCGCATTCTCAGATTGTCGCCCGCCGCTTTTCGCGTCGCAAGCAGGATTTGGATCGCGACTTCTTTGCCCGCCGCATATCGCAGGCCATGATGCTGCGTGAGCGCTGGCTGCCCGGCGAGGAGCTCATGCGTGTGGTGTGGAGCGAAAGTGATGGCTTGCCGGGGCTTATCGTGGATCGCTATCGCGATGTGCTTGTCGTGCAGACGCTTACCTATGCTATGTATCAGCGTCTGGGGCTCATACGCGATATTCTGGGCGATTTGTTCTCGCCGCGTGCCATCATTGTGCGCAATGATTCTCCCATGTTGGTGGCAGAGGGGATAGAGCCCGAGACCTATGTAGCCGCCGGCGAAATGCCTGAGCCGTTCGAAGCTACGGGACGCGGGCTGAAGTTCATGATTGATCTCTCCACCGGCCAGAAAACAGGCTTGTACCTCGACCAGCTGCAAAACTACGCCGATGTGGCAAAGTTGGCACGTGGTCGCCGTGTGCTGGACTGCTTCTGCAACCAGGGAGGGTTTGCCATTGCTTGCGCCAAAGCCGGTGCCGCCAGTGTGACAGCCGTGGATATTTCGGAGGAGGCTATCGCTTCCGTGCGGCGTAATGCCGAGCTTAACGGCGTTCAGGTTGAGGCCATTGCTGAAAATGCCTTCGATTTCCTGAAGCGTGAGAGCGATGCCGTACGCCGAGGGGCTGACCCCAAGTGGGATCTCATCATCCTCGATCCGCCCAGCTTTACGCGCAACAAGAAGAGCCTGAGCGGCGCCATGCGCGGTTACAAGGAGATTCACCTGCGCGCCATGCAGATGCTGCCGGTGGGCGGTGTGCTTTCGACGTTCTGTTGCTCGCACCATGCCAGCGCCGGAGCCTTCAAACAGACTATCGGCGAAGCTGCTGTGGATGGCCATTGCACGTTGCGTCTGGTGGCTCAGCACGGGCAGAGCCCCGATCACCCGGTACTGCTGAATATACCTGAGACGGAGTATCTGAAGGGCTTCACTTTCGAGATGGTTCCCGGTCGTTGATTTCAGAATAATACCTGCTTTATATGAAAAATGTTGCTTGTTTGCTACTGAGCCCCCTGTTGCTGAGCATTGCAGGGGGGCAGGACGTGTTGCCCGCACCGGCGGCTGAAACGGCCGCCCTGCCGGCTGCAAGCCCGCGAGTTTCGGTACTGTCCTATGGTGCCATCGGCACGGAGCCGGGGGCTATGGCTCCGGCTGTGTTCGAGCGCGAGATGTACTACCTCCGGGAAGTGGGGATGAAAGTGATTTCCCCGGCGGAATACCTTGAGTGGAGCACCGGCAAGAAGCCCCTGTCGCAAAATGCCGTGTTGCTTGCTTTCAGTGATGTGGGAGATGGCTTCCTGACGCACGCCGTGCCGGTATTGCAGCGTTGCGGATTTGCCTATATGGTGATGACGGAAGAAGCAGGGGGCGCCGCCGGCTGCACCGCCGTGACAGACGATGCCTCATTTGCCCGAGCCGTTAATTTCGGGCCGGTTGCAGGCGAAAAAAACGTCATGGAAGATTTGCAGGCATGCGCTCCTGCTCAGGAGGCAGTGCCGCAAGGGGTAGCGTTGCCGGAGTTTTCGGATGATGACGTTGCTGAAGAAGTGAGCGACGAGGAGGCTGCCGCTATATTGCCGGTGCCGGATGAGGTGCCGACTCT
>JAUNRE010000033.1 GCA_030535795.1 Akkermansia sp. | reverse complement strand
CGCTGTCGCCCCGTTCCCACGGGGCTTCATATTTGTTTTGCTCCCCGCAGGGGCTACGCGAGCTATCGCTCGCTCACCCCTGCCTATGTGCTGTCGCCCCGCCGAGCGGGGCTTTCACATTCGGCGAGCGAGCACCCGCGGGGATGCAAGGCTTAATACGTTTCGCCTCATTGCCATCTCTCAGACTGTTTAACCGGGCGGCGATGGCGTGCTACCGCTTCTTCTTAAACGAAGGCTCTGCTTCCTCTGCCTTAAAGTTATAGAGCGGCTTAAAGATATCGGCCACATCGACCGTGGGGCCAATGTGCTTCAGGATAGCATCCATTCCCTTGTAGGCCATAGGGGATTCATCGAGCGTTTTCTTTGTAACGGACGTGGTATAAATACCTTTCATCTGTTCATGAAATTCATCCATAGAGAGTTCACGGAACGCCTGAGAACGGCTCATCAGGCGCCCTGCACCATGCGGCGCGGACTGGTTCCACTCGTCGTTTCCCTTGCCTGTACCGTAGATGCAGCCATCGCGCATGTTGATGGGGATGAGCAACTTCTCCCCGTTGCGAGCCGAAATAGCCCCCTTGCGGACGATATTGCTCTCGTGGTCAATGTAGTTGTGCGTAGTGTGGAACATATCCTGCACCGAAAGTCCCAGACGGCTGATGATGATATGCGCCATCACCTCACGATTGCGCAGGGCAAACTGCTGGCAGATTTTCATATCGTGCAGGTAGTGAGCACGGTCATCACCCTCCAGATAGCAAAGGTCAGCAGGCGTATCGGGCGACAGCTCGCTCCAGCGCGTGCGCAGCGCCTTGATGGAGGAGGCAATTTCACGATGACGTCCCTGAGCCTTCAGGTCGGCAATGAGTGAGGCTTCAGCCTCGGCGCGATTACCGATTCCGCTGCGGCGATCGATGGCGATTTTCTGGTAGAAATCGCACACCTGCTTACCGAGGTTGCGCGAACCGGAGTGGATAATAAGGTAGTAGTTGCCCTGCGAGTCAGCATCTACCTCCACGAAATGATTTCCGCCGCCAAGCGTACCGAGGGAACGCAGCAGGCGTTCGTGGTGCTCCAGTTGAGCAAGACAATGCAACGCGTCGAACGGCTCAAAGGATTCCACAGCCTCGCGGTGCACATACATACCGCTGGGAATATTGCGGTGCATGATGTCATCGAGCGCAGCGAAATCCGGCTTCTGTCTGCCGAGAGCCACCGTAAGCATACCGCAGCCGATGTCTACGCCCACGATATTGGGGATAACTTTGTCGCCCAGGTCGGCAGTGAAGCCGATGACGCAGCCTTTACCGGCATGCACATCGGGCATGATGCGAACTTTCGCCTCAGCAAAGGCAGGCTGAGCCAGCAGTCGCGATATCTGCTTGCGCGCCAGGTCCTCCACCTCGTCCGTATAGATTTTCAGGTTCATGGTATTGTGTAATGATGATGTGTGTCTGTGTTCTGTCTCCCGACAGAGAATGTGTTAATTCTGTACCTCGATATGCCATCCACAGGGTATTTCAAATGATACGGAATACGCGCGGCATCCCGCCGGGCGCGGAAACAAGTCTAACCGTTTTCCGCACATCGTCAAGCCAATTATGCACCAACACACGGATATTTTGTCATACTCGTTGACAAAATGATGCGCCATGCCAGAATGAGGGCATGAACATAACGCCCGAGCCCCGAAATAATGCCCCGAAATACCCCCAAGCAGGAGCAGATGACAGCAAAAAACGCCGTATTCGCGATTTCATCATCAGCGGCGCAGCGATACCACAGCACGATCCCGTTGAGGTGTTGAGCCTCATGAATGAGGAAGAGCGCCAAATGGCAGAAGACCTGCTAAGCCACGGCAAAGCAGGTCTATCGGCTCGCCTCCTCGGTGGCACGCCGATGGAAACGGGAAGCCCCGAAGCCGCCGAACAACAGCGGCGCCTCCGTATATTCCGCAAAATTTGCCGCCAACTGAAACGTTGCGGAATTGACATCCCGCGCTGATATATGCTAAGATGACCGCATGAAAATAGCACCGGAGCAGAACGGCAGACAACCGAAGTATCCGATACTGACAAAAGCCATCGCTGTACTGACCGCCACAACGGCGGTAATGTCCTGCGATGACCGTGGTGGTTCGCCGCCCGGAATCGTGCCCCACGAAGAGCCCCCGAAGCATTCGCCAAGCAGTCCTTTCAAGCTCTCCGGCATTGTGGCTCCGAACACGATTATTCCCCGGAACAAGGGCTCAGAACAGTCGATATCACCGGAAATCCGGGAGCTTATCGACGCTTGCAATACGGATAAGGAGAGTAATCAACCGTCCGGCATGAATCCACCCGGTGCCCCTCCTGCACCGGCAGATAAAAACAACAACCATTAACCGTAACTTAACACAAACATGAAGATATCCCCTGAGCACAGCAATAAACCCAAGTATCCCGTGCTTGTAAAAGCAGCGGCCGTGGCCGCAACAGCCGCCGCTGTAACAGCCTGCCAGCAGCAGCAACAACAACAGGGAGGTGCGCCTCAGCCTCCTGCGCAGGTGTTAGGCGGGGTTGTCCTCAAAAGCGAATAAAGATACATGGCGGAGTCAGTTTACACCCGCATGGCGGAGAGCACGGGCAGCTACGATGTGTCGCTGCGCCCACCGGCTTTCAGTGAATTCTGTGGGCAGGAAAAGGTAAAGGAGCGCCTGCTGCTCATGGTCGAGGCGGCAAAAATGCGTGGCGATGTACTCGACCACGTGCTACTCAGCGGACCGCCCGGGCTGGGTAAGACGACTCTGGCCAACATCATAGCCAATGCCGTGGGGCACCGGCTGCACACCACCTCCGGCCCTCAGATTGACAAGGCCGGAGATTTGGCCGGCATTCTCACCAACGTTGAAAAAGGCGATGTGCTCTTCATCGACGAGATTCACCGCCTGCACCCGGCCATCGAGGAGTACCTGTACCCCGCCATGGAGGATTTCCGCCTCGATATCATCATTGACCAGGGGCCGAATGCCCGCTCCATCCAGCTGAACCTGCCCAAGTTTACCCTGGTGGGAGCCACCACGCGCGCCGGCATGCTCACCGGCCCCCTGCGCTCTCGCTTCGGCCTGGTCAACCGCTTGGACTACTACACGCCCGATGAACTTTGCCGGATTCTGCACCGCTCGGCCGGTTTGCTGGACATCGAGCTGCACGACGGCGGCGCGATGGCCATTGCCCGCCGCTCACGCGGCACCCCCCGCGTTGCTAATGCCTTGCTGCGCTGGGTGCGCGACTTTGCGCAGGTGAAGAGCGACGGCAGCATTACCGATACCGTAGCCGAGGCCGCGCTGGGTATGATTGACATCGATGAAGACGGGCTGGATGAAATGGACAAGCGCCTGCTCGAAACGATGATTTACAAGTTCGGCGGCGGCCCCGTGGGGCTGGCCTCGCTTGCCGTGGCGGTGGGCGAAGACGAAAGCACCATTGAGGACGTGCACGAGCCGTTCCTCATCATGCAAGGCTATGTGAAACGCACGCCTCGCGGTCGCGAGGCTCTGCCTGCCGCCTATGCCAAGATAGGCGCCCCTCTCACCCGCGCCCAAGGTGAGCTCCCCCTCCTTTAACAGATACCCCCGGATTGCAAACACCATGAAACGCTTTATCCTTGCTGCCACGGCAGTATTTTCCCTCCTGACACCTGCCTGCGTGCAACAGCAGATGCAGAAAATAGCCTACAACTCGCGCGTAGTCGTGCTCGATATCGGCCACTACTACGAGCCCACCCGCGGCGGCCAGGGTGCCCGCACCCCCGATGCCACCAAAGGCGGCAGTATCGAAGAAACGGAGTTCTGGTACCGCTACGCCGGTGAGGTCAAGAAAACGATTGAGGCGGCCGGCTACGAATGCCGCATCTGCAACCGTGGCGATATCCCCAACAACCGCAAGCTGGCTGAGGCAGCGCGCAAGGCCGGGGTACACCATGTCAAATCCCCCATCCCCACCGCCATCTATCGCTCCACCCACCATCCTAAGCGCGTGGCCGTGGGCATGCTGAGCACCAACTACGCGCTCGACCAGCAACCCGGTGCTGTCGTTTTCCTGCACCACAACAGCAATTCCGAGACCTGGCGAGTGTTCAACAAGGGGGCTTTTTACTGCAATGAGGCAGGTGTACGCCTGGCTCAAACGATGTCGCAGGTCATGAATCGCGATATTCTGGACGCGAAGCCCGGCGGCATGCCCAACAACGGCGTACCCTGTGGTATTGTGCTGCGGAACGATGGTCGCAAAGGCGGCGGTGACTGGCTCAACGCCTGCAACGAATCCTATGTGCCGGCTGTTATCACCGAGGTGGCATTCCTCTCCAACCCCGAGCACGCACGATATCTGAACAAGCATGAAAACGCCGTGAAGTTTGCCCGTGCCATCGGGCGCGGTGTAGTGCAATACCTCAACCAGCGCTGATTTTTCCCTACCATGGCTCTCTCCCTACTCCCCACGTTCTGCCCCTACACTTCCGTCGTTTACCTGCATAACGGCAAGCCCCTTTTCTACGAGGTTCTCGTTCAGAGCGATACAGACCTGGAAAAGCTCACTCTCACCGTGAGCTACTACCCGGATTACGTGAAGCCCCAGACATTTACGATACCCGAACTGCGCGCCGGTAGCCCCGTTGCCTTGCCTTCCGGCAAGCCGGAGTATGACCTTGCGCGGCTCAAGACGCTGACGGAGGAAGAACCCGGGCAGATGTGCTTCACCCTCAAATGCGGCGACCAGGTAATCCATGAGCAGACATTCAACTTCACCTGGCTGCCGGGTAATGCCTGGGTAATGGATACAGACATGCAACACCCGGAGTTGCTGGCTGCACTCGTACAACCGAATGACCCTGTAGTGGACAGAGTGCTGTACAAAGCGAGTGAATTGTTGGCGGCAGATGGTAAGAACCCCTCATGGAACGGCTACCAGAAGGACAAATCGGACTTTCTCAACAAACTGAGCGCCATCTGGTCGACGCTAAAGAGCTACAACATCAACTACGCCCTGCCGCCGCAGGGCGACATTAACACACAAAAAGGGCTGTTGCAGAAAGTGCGCACCCCCTCGCAGATTATGCAGGGAGGATGTGCCACCTGCCTGGACAGCACCCTGCTCATGGCCGCCATTGTCGCTCAAGGGGGCTACCACCCCATTGTCATTACGGTGGAGGAACACGCGTTCCTCGGCGTCATGGTCGACAAAGCGCACCTCAGCAAGCCCGTTATCAGCAGCATGTCGCAACTACGCAACCTCGCCGAGCTTGATGAGCTGCTGCTACTGGAAACCACTGCGATGACTCGCGGTAAGGATTGCAGCTTTAAGGACGCCTGCCAAATCGGAAAGGATACTCTTTGGGCGCGTTCCTTACATTTCGCCTTCGATATCGTGCAGCTGTGGAATCACGGCATCACCCCCCTGAGCCGAGAACAACGCACCGACGATACGCCGGGCATCGATGAGCAGGCCGGACAGGCCGAAAAACCGGATTTCCTGCCCGAGAAAAGCCTGGCCGAACTCGAGGAGGAGGAATCACTGGTGACAGCCCGCAAGCGTACACGCATGGAAAACTGGCAGCTCAAGCTGCTGGATTTATCCATGCGCAACAACTTGCTCAACTGCAAGCCGGACGCCTCACAACAGGAACTCATCATCCCTGATGTTGCCAAACTTGAGGACGACTTGTCCAATGGTGCCGCTTTCCGCATTTCTTCGCTACAAACGAATTATACCATAACAGAAGCGGCCAAACAGGAAAACAAGGATGCCCTGTACGCCCAAATCGGCCAACAGGCAGCGGAGTTATACAAAAAGGGTGAGCTGCTGGCGTTCAGTTTCCATAAGCCCCTTTTGGATGAAAAGCTCGAAAAACGCATCTACAGCCTGTATCTGGCAGCACGGCGCAACCTGGAGGAGAGCGGCTACAACACCCTCTACATCGCCTGCGGATTCCTGCGCTGGGTGCGGCGCGACAAGGGGAAACAGACGCTCCAGGCACCGCTTCTGCTCATACCGGTACGCCTGACGCGCAAGAGCGTGAAGAGCGGCTTCCGCTTACAGACGACGGATGAAGAGCCCCGCATCAACCTCACCCTGCTGGAGCTGCTCAAGACGGAGTACGACCTGCGTATTCCCGAGCTGGAGGGCGATTTACCCACCGACAAATCGGGGCTCGACCTCCCCAAAATCTTTAACACTGTACGCCGTGCCATCAAAGACTTTGACGGCTGGGAGGTGGCAGAAATCTGCTCACTGGGCATTTTCTCCTTTGCCAAGTACCTGATGTGGAAGGATATGTGCGACCGACAGGCTGAGCTACAGGCCAACCCCATCGTACAACACCTCTCGACCGAAGAACGCGCCGTGTTCCCGACCCAAGTAGGCTTCCCCGAGCCCGCCACACTGGACAACGAGGCCGATGCCGAGCAAGTGTTTACGCCGCTTTCGTCGGACTCCTCTCAGCTCTCGGCCATTCTGGCCGCCGGACGCGGCAAGAACTTCGTGCTCATCGGGCCGCCCGGCACCGGCAAGAGCCAGACTATCTCGAACATGATTGCACACTGCCTCGGACACGGCAAAACAGTGCTCTTTGTCGCCGAGAAAGCCGCTGCTCTCACCGTGGTGTACAACCGCCTGAAACGCATCGGGTTGGGCGATTTCTGTCTGGAACTCCACTCCAACAAGGCGATCAAGAAGGAAGTGCTGGCGCAGTTTAAGGCGTCGCTGGACAGCACCGCCATGAACAGCTGCAAGAGCAACTGGGAGCAAGCCGTACGCAATATGTTGCAGGTGCGCTTCGGGTTGAATCTTATGCCGTGGGAGCTGCACCGCCACTATCCGGACGGCGGCAGCCTTTACAACGACATCAGCCTGCTGCTGGAGGCGCCCGTTGTGGCAGAGTTCACCCCGAGCGAGGACAATCCCTTAACACTCACCGCCGAGCGACGGGATGAGATGATGGAGCATGTCCATCAGCTGGTGCTGCACTACCAATCCGTAGCGGCGCTGTACCCGGGCGTAGCGGAAAGCATCACCACCCGCAACTACAGCTCCCTGTGGGAAGAAAATCTCGCCACCGCCCTGACACGATACGCCCGCACCGCCGAAGCCTGGGATACCCGCTTTAACCGCCTGAGCGCCGAGCTGGGGCTGGACGCAGCCGAGTATCGCAACAATGCAGAATCCCTGCTGAGCCTGCTGGCCATAGCAGAGCAAACAACCGGCGAGGACAACACCCCGCTGCTGCCGGGCGCTGCCAAGGATAGCCTTGCGCAACTCGACAAGGCGCTGCAACAGGCTGAGAGCTATCGTCACAACAAAGCAGGCCTGACGCTGCCGTACCCGGATGGGCTGGAGGATGACCCGAGCATCCCGCTACTGTACCAGGAATGGAAGATGGCGCAGCTGTCCAACTTCATCAGCCGCTTCTTCACCACACGCCGCATTCGCAAAACACTACAAATGCATGCGTTCACCCGCAACAAGCCCGACATCCGCCGGGATTTGGAATGCCTGCTGGCCATGAAGGCGGCTAAGAACGCACCCGAGCTGAACAACAGCAACATGCCCCAGTATTGCAAAGGCATTCAGATGCAAAAGGCTGATTTGGACAAAGCCATCAGCATCGCTGACACGCTGGGCAAGCTGAAAGGTGTGCAGCCCCTCTGCAAACGCTACCTCTCTATCGCAGGAAACCCGGTGCAGCGAGGCACGGAGGCGGCCTTCGCGCTGGATGAATTGCAGGAAACGGGCGTACAAAAGAGCGAAGTGCGCCGCGAACTGAGCACCCTGCTGGGTGCCCCCCTGCCCGCTGTAGCCGACAACCACGAAGGCGCCGGCAAATGGTGGGCAGGCGAAATGCTCGACATCCGCAAGCAATGGCGCCTCGTTACCGTGTGGAATGAAACGGCCGCCGCTGCCACAGGCAAGGGATTCGGCACCATTGTCGCTCAGCTTACCGCCGGGCACGTTGCGCCGGAGGCTCTGGCAGATGCCGTAAAGGCGAATCTTGCCCGCTGCCGCTTACAGGCAGCTGTGGATGCGAGCAAGACGCTCACCCAATTCAACGCCTCCACCCACGAGGCTCACATCGAAGACTTCCGCGCAAAAGATGCCGCTCTGCTGACGGCTGCGGGGCAACAGCTGCAACAGTTGCTGCGCCAACGAGCCGCGGGTGTTAATGAGCACGGCAAGGAACTCGCTGAGCTACAGCATGAACTGGGCAAACAACGCGCGCACAAGGCTATCCGCAGGCTCTTGGGCCTCACGCCGAATGTGAGCCGCCTGCTCAAGCCCTGCATGCTCATGAGCCCATTGTCCGTGGCTCAGTATCTTACCCCCGATGCCGCCCCCTTCGATGTCGTCATCTTCGACGAAGCCTCGCAGATTCCCGTGTGGGATGCCATCGGTGCCATCGGGCGCGGCAAGAGCGCCGTCATCGTGGGCGACCCGCGACAAATGCCGCCCACCAGTTTCTTCACCCGAGGCAAGACCAACGAGAATGAAGAGGAGGAAGAAATCGAGGTTGACCTAGAGAGCATACTCGATGAATGCCTGGCCAGCGGCATACCCAGCATGAACCTCAGCTGGCACTACCGCAGCAAATCCGAAAGCCTCATTGCCTACTCCAACCACAGGTATTACGAGAACAAACTCGTCACATTCCCCGCACCGGTGGCGAAAGACACCGCCCTGCAATACCACTATGTGCAAGGAACATACGCACGCGGCAACAGCAAGCGTTACAATAAAAAGGAGGCAGAAGCCCTGGTGAAGCATGTGTTGGCGGAGCTCCGCAGCCCGGGCTTTGAATATAACGAAATGACAAGCATCGGCATAGTGACCTTCAACACACAGCAGCAGGCGCTTATTCTCGATATGTTTGAAAAGGCCCGCGCCGAGGATGAATCACTTGAACCCTTCTTCGACGAGGAGAACCCCGAGGCCGTCTTCGTGAAAAACCTGGAAAACGTGCAGGGCGATGAGCGTGGCGTCATCTACTTCTCCACCACCTACGGCCCGGACGAAAAAGGCAACATTTCCATGAACTTCGGTCCGCTCAACCAGACAGGCGGCGAGCGGCGTCTCAATGTAGCCATTACCCGTGCCCGCACCGGCATGCGCGTGTTCAGCTCGCTCAAGCCGGAAGATATCGACCTGAGCCGCACACGCGCACGCGGCGCAGCCGACCTGCGCGGATTCCTGGAGTGCGCCCGCATGGGAGCCGGCGCCTACTTCAACACCTTCGGCGCCACCGGCAGCGAGGCCGAGAGCGGGCTTCAGCGTGCCGTTTGCCGCGCGTTGAGTTCCCGCGGCTGGAACTGCGTGAGCAACCTCGGTGTTTCCGGATTCCGCGTGGATATAGCCATTTCCGACCCGCAGCACCCCGGCAACATGCTGGCCGGCATCGTGCTGGATGGCCCGGGCTATGCCGGTGCCGCCACAGCTCGCGACCGCGATGTGCTACGCGAAAGCGTGCTGCGAACATTGGGCTGGAACCTCTGCCACATCTGGGCACTTGACTGGTGGCGAGACCCGCAGGCCTACGCCGACAAAATTGATGCTTTCCTGAAGCAGTTGCAGTAAGCAACCGCAAAATCATGAGGCGATTTTCACATTTGGCAGCGGTTGATATCGACCGCTGCCGATGCTATATCAAGCCAACCCGCGGAGGCATAAGAAATAACTCACGGAAGCGCGCGCAGCAGGCGATGCACGCGTTCGCCGGGAAGGTTACCCAGCTCCATGCCGCGCATCACATAGGCAAATGAGAGCCCGGTTGTCGGCCTGCACAGCCCCAACGAGCCGCCGGCTCCGGCATGGCCGAAGCCATCCTCGCCAAACAACGAGGCGGGCTCACACATGGCACCGCAGGTAAAAGCAGTGGGCTCCAGCAAGGTGAGGTCCATTCCCCTACACTGCGGCAGGCTCATCCACTCCGCCACCTCGGCGGCGAAGGGGCTGCCGGGCAGATGCCCCATCAGCGCCTGATAGAACATGGACAAGCCTCGCGCTGAAGCAATGCCCCCCTTTGCAGGGGAGCCGCACTGCCAGGCCTGAGGAGTATTCATCTCGCGGGCTGAGCCATAGCCATCTATGCTGTGAAATGCGCGGTGCACGGCCGAGGATTCATCGAAATACTCGCGATAGAAAGGGGTGCGGGGCATGGCGCCGAGCATACGAGCTGTTCGCAGTTCCGCCACGCGAGGATACGCGTTCTCCGGCACATGGCCGATATAAAACGCAAGCGCCAACGGACGGCGCACGCGCTCTTCCCAGTAGTCGCTCACGCGTTGTCCGGTGAGCTCCAACAACAGAATATCCACCAACGGCCCGAAGGTCTGCGGGTGGTAGCCATGCTGCGGAGGCCCCCACAGGGGGGTGCTCCTTTCGATGGCTCGGCGGCAGGCGTCGAGGTCGTCAATGGGCGCAGGCTCCGCCAGGGCTGCCAACCCGCTCTGGTGCGACAACAGCTGCCCGACCGTGAGATGCGGCATCGGGAACCGGGGCCACAAGTCGCCCACAGCAAGCTCCGGCCCACGGCAGCAATCATGCAGCGCCTGCAACAGACAGGCCGCTGCAGCGGGCTTTGTGGCAGAATAAATGGGAACAAGCGTATCATCCTGCCAGGACACCCCGTTCCGGGACTCTCCACCGCAGAGAGTGCAAAGTTCCGTGCCATTCTGCCACACAGAGACGGCGCCTCCCTGCTCCAGCCCCTCTTTGAGATTGAGCTCAAACGCCTGCTGTAGTTTCTGCTTCATTGTGGTTCCGGCTGTATAGCCACCACGTGTGCGGTGCCGTCCTGCACGCGGAAGCTGATTTCGAAGGGTTTGAGGATGACATGGTAGATGCGCTCCGGTGTCTGCTGGTAGGCAGGACGCGGATCCTGCGCCAGCACCTCGCACATGGCTTCCACCCACTCGGGCGAGGCATGGCGCGGCAGTGCACAATCCAGCATCACCTCCAGCGTATGGCGCGGCACGTCAGTAAAGCCGCCGGTGGCGTCCGGCAAGCTGTCTGCGTAAGGGATGTAGGGCTTGATGTCGTAGATGGGGGTACCATCCACCATATCCGCCCCGCTCACACGCAGCACAGGTCCCGGCTCGACCGAAAGCAGCTTCACAACCGACAGCCCCAGCCCATTCGGACGAAACGGGGAGCGCGAGGCAAATACCCCCACACGCGCATTGCCGCCCAGACGCGGGGGCCGTACCGTGGGGTGCCATCCGGCACCTTCATTACAATGGAAGCCCCAAATCAACCACAAGTGACTGAACGCCTGAATACCACGCACACATTCCGCATTGCGAAAGGGAGGCGTGAACACAATCTCGCTCACGACATGCGGAGCAAGGTTCCCCTGACGCGGTACGCCGAACTTGTCCGCAAAAGGAGAGCGAATATGCGCGACAGGTTCCATTACACCCCGAAGAAATCGCGCATCACCTGCTCGTAAACGCCTCGCTTGAAATCCGGCAGGCTATCTAAATCGAACTCCTGAGGTCTGACCCATTTATAATCGCGGAACTCTTTGTTATCCAACCAAGGCTCAGCGGCATCGCTGTGCATCAGGCACAGGAAGTAGTACTGCTCCTGCCCGGCGTACGGGATACCGCGTTTGCGGAGCACGCGCTCGCGCTCCTTGGGCGGGTAGTCGTAGCGGTAGGGGCCGTGCTCAGCGATAACTTCATATTCATTGGGACGAAAACCTGTTTCCTCCATACCTTCGCGGCACGCTGCGCTGAGCGGCGATTCGCCTTTTTTAATTCCCCCTTGCGGGAACTGCCAAGCGCCGGCGGGTTTCACACGTTCGCACACCAGCACTGTTCCATCGTTGCGCTGGTAGATAATGGCGGCATTCGGCCGATAAAGTTCTGTTGACTGAGGCATATATGTCTGTATGTCGTAACTCAATATACCACAGCCCCACCCGCTTGGCAAGCTTGTAAGAATCATTTTGGCGAGAAATGCGGCACTTCTCCGGGCTCGCCACCCGCACACGCACACAAAATGAAAATACAGCGTTGATGCCTGACAAATTGTCTTGTCAAAACTTAAGAAAAGTGATAGATTAGATGAGCAGCATATGAAGTCTCTCATTCCCATCATCGCACTACTGAGTAGCCCGCCGGTTGTAAGCTTGGCGCAAGGAGCCCAGGTGCCGCCGGCGCTGATGAATATCCCCGGTGACGGCATTCGTCTGAAAGGCGAGTCCGTTCAGGCTACCCCTACCCCGGAGTTCATTCAGTTGCAGCAAGCTTTGTCGCAGAAACTGGCAAATCTGCCCGCCGAGCGCAGGCAGGAATTCTTCAGCAATTACAACGCAACGGAATTACTGAAGTACACACCGGAGCTCTGGGACAACAAAGAGGCGTACAACCGCTACCGCGAAGAATGGAAGAAAATCACCATTTCCCCGATTCAGACGGTACAGCTGGGAGCCTACGAACGAGGCAACGGGGAGTGGGGGCTTCACGGTGTGAGCGTCAATGCGTTCACACACTCCGTGACACCGCTTGCCGTAAGCGGCATGGTGTACAACAGCAGCAAAAACACCTGGACCACAGGCAACGGCGAACTACTGCCGCAGGAGCTCGCCACCGGGCGTGATAACATGTACGGTGCCTGCAAAGGTACCACATGGAAGCTGGAGAAGAAAGATGCCATGTCGGATCTGCTGGAAACGCTGAGCATTTCGCGCCGCACCAACGGCGAGTACCTTTACCTGAGCTACAGCTTCCGCGAAACGACGCCCGACGGCGGCACCACGCTGGCGCAGGGTAGCTATGTGCTGCGCTTCCGTGTGGGAAACCCGGCTCCCGAACCGGAGGAAGATTTAGAAGAGGCTACTCCGGTAGCAGGCGCCATCCCCCAACAAGCAGAAGAAAAACCGGCACCCAAGGCCAGAGATAAAGCCGAGAAACGCTCCGGCAAAAAACGCCACCGCCGCAGAAGAAATCGCCGCCACTAACAGAACATGAGAATCATTGCCGGCAAAGCAAAAGGCTACAACATCAAAGTGCCGCAGGGCGAGGTGCGCCCGACGCAGGATCGCGTGCGCGAGGCTCTTTTCAACATCATTGGCCCCATCATCGAGGGGGCTCGTGTGCTCGACCTCTACTGCGGCTCCGGTTCCGTGGGGCTGGAAGCACTGAGCCGAGGCGCCGCTAGTGCCCGCATGGTGGATACAGCTCGACAGAGCTGCGCCATGGCGCGCAACAATCTGGAAAAGAGTAAACTTATCGGCGGCAGCGTGGTGCAGAGTGACTGCCTGCAATTCGTAAAGCGTGACGCAGGCAAATACGACATCATCTTTGCCGACCCACCCTACGCCAAAGCCATAGGCGACCGCGACATGATAGCGGAGCTGATGACGGATCGCCTGCATGAGCTGCTGGCGGATGACGGCTACTTCATCGCCGAGGCTCAGCTGGGTTACGGCGTGGGCGACATCCATACCCGCGAATTCCCCGGCTGGAAACTTATCGACGAACGGACCTACGGCAAAAACACCATTCTCTTCTACCGCAAAGACGTATGAAACGCTTTATTTTTCTCCTGATTTACAATCTTCTCCTCCCGGTATTCCTCGTTCTCTCCATACCTGGCTACCTCATTAAAATGAAGAAGCGCGGCGGCTTCGGCACCGGGCTTCGGGAGCGCTTCGGGCTTTACAAAGTTCCGGCCTCCGCAGAGCCCAAAGGCGGTCTCTATGTGCATGCCGTGAGCGTGGGCGAGGTATTCATCGCGCTCAAGTTCATCCGGGAGTGGGTCAAAACGCACCACGAGCCCGTTGTACTTGCGACCAGCACCGCCACCGGACACCAGGTGGTGCGCGATGCCGCCCTGCCCGGCGTACGTGCGCTTTATTCACCGCTGGATGTGCCGGGGCTTTCCGGACGCTGCCTGCGCCGTTTCATGCCAAAGGCTGTCGTGCTCATCGAGGCGGAGCTGTGGCCGAACTTCGCAGAAGCCTGCCACCGCATGCGCATCCCCATGCTCATGCTCAATGCCCGCCTGAGCCCCCGCAGCGAGGGGCGCTACCGCAAGGTGCGCGGCATCACCGGCCTGCTCTTCTCTCGCCTTACTGCACTGGGTGCACAGAATGCTAAGGATAAGGGACGATTCGGCGGTATCGGCGTGAATGAAGACATCATCAGCGTGACCGGAAGCATCAAATTCGACGTGCTGGGCGACACCCCGGCCGAGCCGCGCAGCGAGTTCCGCGAACTGCTCGCCACTGTTTCGGGCGGCAAACCCGTGGTGTTGGCAGCAAGCACCCACGCGGGAGAGGAAGCACTCATTGCTACCTCCATTCGACAGGCCGGTGCCTTCCCCCTCATCGTTCCCCGCCATGCAGAGCGCCGCGCCGACGTCGTGAAAGACCTCGCCGCAGCAGGATTCACGCCTGTGCTGCGCACAGCGGGCACCCTGCCCTCACCGCTGCCCGACAACCTGTGTTATGTAGCCGACACCACGGGTGAGCTCCGCGACTGGACAGCGCTGGCAGATGTCGCCGTTATCGGCAAGAGTTACCTTGCCCGCGGCGGACAGAACCCCGTGGAAGCCATCGCCGCGCGAGTTCCGGTCGTATTCGGGCCGGACATGACTAACTTCGCCGACCTTGTCACCCTGCTGAAAGCAGAAAACGGAGTGTGGCAGAGCGAAAAGGAACAGCTGGCGGACACGCTCCGCTGCGTTCTGAGCGACAAAGAAGAAGCCGCGGCACGCTGCGAACGCGCCTACAATGCGCTGCATGTGCATTCCGGCGCTACAGCCCGGAGCGTGAAGCTAGTAGAAACGCAATACTCTTAACATGCCCCCCAACTACCCTATACACCGCCTTCATCCCCGCTGTAACGGCTATCATTTCGCTGGTACAGACAAGCCTCTACTGCCACAAGCCCGCTCATGCAGGACGACAAACGCCCCCCCATCTGCGTGAAAAAATGACAGCACTACCTCAACACGGCCAAACGCCTCATCCCTCAACCATGAAACCGTACCTGATTGCCCTCATTCTCGCCGCACTTACAACCGGCGTGCAGCCATTGTTTGCCCAAGCTTCCCCCGAGATAACCTGGAAGCACGTCGTCATCGAATTCAACGAAAGCGATTCGGAGGATGCGATGTATTTCATCTCACAGCTACGCCCCCTGACACCCGGCAGCATCCGACCGGAAGAGAAAAACTACAGTGCCGAAACCTCCGATACACAAAGCAAAAACCTGCGTATCAGTCTATCCCTCTACGATACAAACCGTCCCTCTATCAATTACTACGCTAAGCACCATGAACTAAATGTGACGTGGACTCCTGACGCACACCGTGAAAACACGGCCAAGTTCATGAAAGTGCTGCAAAACTTCACGCAAGACGGAAAACTACAGCCATGTGCCCCTGAAATACTGGAGTCAGCCTTGACACACGAAATCGTCTATCGCGAGATGAATTGGCAGGACGTGCTGGTGGTCTGTCAGGACAAGGACCTCGGCACCCGCGTCGTCGAAGCGCTGCGCCCGCATGTTACGGGAAAAATACGACAGAGTGCCAAAGCTCAGAAAGCCGGGGTTGTCATACGCGTCAGCGAACACGAAGGCCCCACGCAAGGCTGGCTGGACTACCACCGCGACAACAGCCTACACCTGGAAATCACCCGAACCGGAGGAAAACAACGCATTCAGGACGCCATCGACAGGCTGCTCACCGCCCTGCGGCCTCACATGAAAGAAGGCCGGCTGCGCAGCATCCGCGACGGCGAGCTCTTCGACTCGCTCCGCTCAGCCTTCCGCAAGGAAACGGTTGAGTGGCACAATATCGTCATCGGATGCACTACAGAAGCAGAAGCGAGCCCCCTCATAGAGGCTCTGCGCCCCTTGTCAGATGGCAAAATACGGTGGAGTTTCCTACAGAAAGAACACCTGGCTTCCACCAAGGGGCTGGGCAATGACTATCTTTTCATCCGCCTGATTTCCTTTCACAACTCCAGCCCCTACATGAGCGTATCGGGTCGCGTATTACCGGAAATCTCTCTCAATTATGCCCCCTCTCCATATCGACGCCAACCCGACGAAACGCAGCAGGAATACGGAGCGCGTTGGGATGCAGCCCAACAAGACATTATCCGGCGTTTCATCCGGGCTCTCCAACCGCTGCTGAAAGATGGTAAGCTACAATCTATCAGTGTGCAGGAATTGAGAGAACACCTGAAGAAATACTAACTACGCGTTGGAAAAGGCCACTTTGCGGAAACTCGAGGAACGAATTAACCGAATTTCGAGTTACGAGTTGGAAGTACGGTGGGCTTTCGCCCGCAGGGATGCATAGCCTTGGCCACCATTCACGCCCCGCGCTTAAAAGCGCGGGCTGTCTCCGCCGCTAGGGGCTGCCACCTTTGCTCATTATTCCAACGCTTACTAACAAATAGCTAACCTTCTTGACGCAGCCAGGATGAGGGGGTATAGTGAGAAGCACACAACACACCCCCATTCCCTAGAAATGAAAACCGGATTATTATTCTTCGTTGGCGGCGTCGTCGCTGCCACTGTCGCCAAATTAGCCTCCCGTTGCCCCTCTGCCCGTCAATTGGCAGTAAGAAGCCTGGCCAAAGGCATGCAGGTCACGGATAAAGCCAGGGAGCAGCTCCAAAAAATCAAAAGCGAAGCGGAAGACATCTGCCGCGAAGCCGAACAACACGCTCACGGAAGAGAACAATAAGCTCCCGTCACCGGCAAGCTTACAACAATTTAGGGCTCCCTGCCGCATATCAGGGAGCCCTTTGGTGTTAAAAACAACGTATGCAGAAAAAAGATTAACCAATCTGAGCGCGGCCGGAAAGACGGGCGCCTTCGACCATGGAAAGCACGGCGGTGGTGATGTCGCCATTCACCACGGCACGCTCGTTAAGGTGGCAGCGGCTGCTGCTGACGTTACCATCCACGTGGCCGTAGATGTTGACCTCGCCGGCCTTGATGTCGCCCTTGATGTCAGCGAGTTCGCCGATTGTCACGGTGCCGCCCTCAGAGAAAATCTCGCCCTCAACCTTGCCGTCAATGTGCATGGGGTTATTGAAGGTGATGGAACCGATAATCTCGATACCCTGGGCCAGAACGTTTGTCGAATTGGTGCTCATGTATGATGAAGTGGGTTGGGGGTTAAAATTACACGGTCATGATTTCTTTTTCCTTGGCGGTCACAAGCTCATCGACCTTCTTGACGTACTTGTCGGTAAGCTTCTGCACCTTATCTTCAGCCAGGCGCACACCGTCCTCGGTGAGAATGTTGTCAGCCTTCAGCTTCTTCACGCCATCCATACCGGTCTTACGAACGCCGCGAATGCGCACGCGTGTCTCTTCGGAAAGAGCCTTCACATGCTTGCAAAGCTCCTTACGGCGCTCGCCGGTCAGCTCGGGGATAGGAAGACGCACGGAACGGGCATCAATGATGGGGGTGATGTTGAGGCTGCTCTCAGAGATAGCCTTCTTGATGTCGTTGAGTGTGCTGGGGTCGAACGGCTGAATGAGGATGGAGCGGGCATCGGGCGTGGATACCACAGCCAGGCTCTTCAGCTTCATGCTCGTGCCGTAAGAGGCCACAAAAATGTCCATATTGTCCACCAGAGAGGGGGATGCCTTGCCAGTGCGCACGCCTGCGAACTTGGTCATCATGTTCTCGAGGGCTTCCTCCATAGAGGTCTCGGTCTCGAGCAAGAGTGTTTCTTCGTCCATAATGTTGTTAGTGTATGAGTTTGTTGAAAGGTTATTCGCTGATGACAGAGCCAATCTGCTCGCCGAGCAAGGCGCGGGTGATATTGCCGGGCTGGTGCATATCGAACACCATGATGGGCTTCTTGTTATCCTTGCAAAGAGTGAACGCGGTCTGATCCATCACCTTGAGCTCGCGGCTGATGCACTCCTCGTACGAAATGTGGTCAAAACGCGTGGCGTTGGGGTCGACCTTGGGGTCTGCGGAATAGACACCATCCACGGAGGTAGCCTTCATCACCACCTCGGCATTGATTTCGCAGGCGCGCAGAGCGGCAGCGGTATCGGTGCTGAAGAACGGGTTGCCCGTACCGGCGGCAAAAACAACCACCTGCCCCTCGCGCAGCAGCTCGCGAGCCGTATTGCGCACATAGGGCTCCGCTACATTCTTCATTTCAATGGCGCTCATCACATGAGCAGGCACACCGGCCTCCTGCACTGCCGAACAAATGGAAAGCGCATTCATCACCGTAGCAAGCATACCCACATAGTCAGCCGTGGGGCGATCCATGCCGCGCACGCTGGCCTTGGCACCGCGCCAAATGTTACCGCCGCCCACCACGATGGCAATCTGCAAATTGCCTTTCTGCTGAGCCTCAGCGATTTCGCGCGCAATGCGTGCCACGATTTCCGGAGAGATATTGTCTTTGCTGCCCTGCGCACGCAGAGCCTCACCGCTCAGTTTGAGCAGGATACGCTTGTACTTGGGAGAGGATGAATCACTCATGAGAGGAGAAAATACTTCGTCGGGCACTACTTTGACACGTTCGCGCGCAAAAAGCGAGCCTAAAATGTGCCAGCCCATCAAAAATGAGCATTTTTATCGCACGCACCCTCCAACCATCCGGACATCGAGCAGCTAAACAGCGTTTCAACCGACCTTCTACACAGCCTCAGCTCCGCAGCTTTTGCTCGCAAGGGGTCAGCCCTGCCGTCAGGCCTCGCAGAAAGGACTCGCAGGTCATCAAACACCCCGTCTCCCGCTACAGCGACCGCTGCGAGTTGTCGGTGGTAGATTGTAGACAGCAAACTACTTTGTGCTTGCATTCCTGCAAAAATCGGGCATAATACGAGTCAGCCGCTGCAAAAGTCACAGTCAGCCGCATTCACTTATCAACAAATATGAAAACGCTCAAGAGATTTGTACTTGTAGGTGCCCCGGCCTCCGGCAAGGGTACGCAGTCGAACTTCCTTTCCGAGACCTACGGCCTCAAGCCGCTGAGCACCGGCGCCCTTCTGCGCGCTGAGATTGCTGCCGGCTCCGAGCTGGGCCTGGAGGCCAAGAAGTACATGGACGCCGCCATGTTCGTGCCCGATGAGGTGGTGAACGGCATCGTGGCCAAGTGGCTGGGCGAGAACAAGGACTGCGGCTGCCTGCTCGATGGCTACCCCCGCACCGTTTCTCAGGCCGAGACGCTTGATGCCAACCTGAGCGCCATGGGGCTGGGTGTCGATATCGTCGTCTACCTCAACGTGGCTGCCGAGCTCATCGAAGCTCGCATGCTCAAGCGCAAGGCCTGCCCCGCCTGCGGCGAGACAACCCGCAACGGCGAAGAAATCTGCCCCAAGTGCGGTGGCCCCATGATTGTGCGCACCGACGACAACCCCGAGGCCTTCGCCAAGCGCCGCAAGGACTATGAGACCCTCACCGTTCCCGTTGTGGAGCACTACCGCGCCCAGGGCAAGGTTGTGCAGATTGACGTGGTCGAGGAAGGCGAGCCCGAGGACGTTTCCGCCCGCATCGCCGCTGCCGTCCGCACCTACTGCGAGAAATAAACCCACTCTTCAACCATTTCAAAAGCGTGGCTCCGCAAAAGCCACGCTTTTTTTATTGATCCGGCACATCGGCGCAGCCAAACCTACAACATTATACGCATTGGGATAATTAAGAAAACGCCAATTTGCCGTGAGGAATCTACAATCTACAATTTACAATTGACAAAGTTTAAGTTTCGCGAGCTTTTGCTCGGATGGAATGCGTAGCTAAAGCAACCGCTTGTGCCCGCGCCTTGGGGGGCGCGGAGCGGCAGCTATGGCATTTGCCTCGCTTATACTGCGTGCGTCAGCACGCCTAGACATAAACTTTGTAGATTGTAAATGTATACAAACGCCAATTTAGCTGTCATCACAGCTCTAAAACCACTAATTGTTCCAACGCGTATAATTTCATCAAATATCCAGCTCCAGGCCGTCGTAGGCGGGGGACATGAAATCGGGGAGTTCGGCACGGATGGAGGCGTAGTCTACGGCGTGGCCGCAGTGTGTCAGGAAGCCGCGCCGTGGCTGCAGCTGCATCATCAGCGCCACATTGTCGGCGACATTGAGGTGGGTATGGTGTTCGCGTGTTGTGAGGCCATCCATAGCCAGAACATCCAGCCCTTGCAACAGGGGACGCGAGGCGGACGGCAGCTGCTTGATATCGGGCACATAGCCGAAAGAGCGGCCGGCATGGCGGAAAACATAGCCATAAGTCTCCACGGTGGCATGAATCACCGGAACCGGAATCACCTCAATATCGCCCACGACAAAGGGAGCACCGGCGTGGTCATGGGCATCGGGGCGGATATAGCCCTTGTACGTATTCTTCTCGGAAAACGCCCAGGCGAACATACGGCGCAGGTGCTCCAGGCAGGAGCTGCCCGCATACAGCGGCAAGCGGTCTTCGCGGTGCCAGCAAAAAGCGCGCATGTCATCAAAGCCGGCCGTGTGGTCCAGATGCTCATGGGTGTAGATAACGGCATCGATGGCGGTGAGATGATGACGCAGAGCCTGCTGACGCAGATCCGGGCAGGAATCCACCAGAATCGTCGTTGTCTCGGACCGCACGAGCACAGACGCGCGTAAGCGCTTATTTCGAGGGTCTTCCGACCGGCACACATCGCATTCGCACCCGATTACCGGGACCCCGGTCGAAGTACCACTGCCAAGGAAAAGTGCTTTCATCATCCGTTTTTTTGCTTTGATTTCCGCGCCTATTATGCCATAATATGGGCGTAACGCAAAGCAAAATATGCTCTCACTGTTAAAGATACGCAACCTGGCACT
>JAUNRE010000125.1 GCA_030535795.1 Akkermansia sp. | reverse complement strand
CGCGCCCTCAAGGCGCGGTCACAAGCGGTTGCTTTAGCTACGCATTCCATCCGAGTGAAAACCCGCAAAACTTTAACTTTGTCAATTGTAAATTGTAGATTGTAAATGTAGAAAAACTCCAATTTAGTTGTCAAAACAGGCCTAACCTTCTAATTAATCCAACGCGTTTGAACGATAGCATATCAAACGTAGGGTGCAAGAAAAATGACGCAGCAGCGACAAATAGAGCATTCCCCCGCCGGGGTTGCCGCCGGCAATCAATCGGATTTTTTGCGCGCAGCAGGCTTGCGAGCTGCCGACTTACGCTTACGGCGACGTGTGGTGCGACGAGGCTTGGGTGACTCATACTTGTTGAGATGCACCTGAACAAGCAAAAGCGCAAACATGGAGGCTGCACTCACCTCGACAGCAGCACTGGCAGCCACCGCCTCAGCCAACTGCACCATCTTCTGCACAATGGAGGTGTATTCCTCCGCATCAAGGTCAGGGAGCGCATCTTCGAGCAGGCCGTGCATATCAACAAGCATGCGGTAGAGCTGCAACCAGTTGTCCTCGGGGCCGGCCGGGAGAGTCTGCATGATGGTGTCCGGCAGGGCATCGAGTAGGCGCTCCACCTTATGCAGAAATCGCTGTTGTTCGCGGGAGAGTGAACGGTTGTGCCGAGCGGCATCGAGAATAAAACGAATATGCGTAGAAAGCTCACCATGAGCGGCAAGCACAGCTACCGGAACATGGTTTGCCACTGCCCAGTCGCCTCCGCGACTGGCTGCTGCGCCAAACAGACGCATCAGCACTTCCTTGCGCCCTTGGGGCGTGAGTGGTTCCCGTTCAAATAGCATTGCTCGCATATCCTACCAAGTGTAGCTCACATTTTCAAGCACAAATCACGACTTCGGCTTGCAAATTCCACAGAAATATGTTACCGTAAGCACAGAATGAAATTCACCGAAAAACTCCAGGCTCGTATCAAGGCCACCCGCTCAGCTCTCTGCGTGGGGCTCGACCCTCGCCCCCAAACTGAAAACATGAACGAACTGGCCGACTGGCTGCGCAAGGTTGTCTACGAAACAGCGCCCTACACCGCCGCCTACAAGCCTAACATTGCCTATTTCGAAGCGATGGGGCTTCCCGGCCTGAAAGTGCTCGAAGAGTTGCTGCCCGACATGCCGAAGGACATACCGGTAATACTGGATGCCAAGCGCGGCGATATCGGCGAAACGCAGAAATACTATGCGCAGGCCTATTTTGAGCGCATGCAGGTGGATGCCGTGACGCTGAATCCTTTCATGGGCTACGACATACTGGAGCCCTTCCTGAGCCACCCCGGCAAGGCCGTTTACCTGCTGGCCGTTACCTCCAACGCCGGGTCTGCCGACATTGAACGCCGCGTGCTGGCCGACGGCCGCAAGGTGTATCAGCTGGTGGGCGATATGGTGGAGCGAGCCAAGGCAGAGGGCGCAGCCACCGAGGTAGGTATGGTAATGGGGCTGACCAATGCCAGCGCCGAGCTGATGGCGGAACTGCCGGATGCCCCCCTGCTCATCCCCGGCCTGGGCGCCCAAGGCGGCGACCTGAGCGCGCTGACCGGCGGCACCCGAGTGGCTCCGCCCGTCATCAACGTGTCGCGCGGCATTCTGTACCGCGACCCCGAGCTGAGCTTTGCCGAGCGTGCCGAGAAGTACGCCTTGCAGATTCGCGAAGCCCTCGGTCTGTAACCAGCCCGCCCTGCCATGAAACAATACCTTGAGCTGCTGGAAGATGTGCTCACAAACGGTGTCGGGCGCGATGACCGCACCGGCACCGGCACCATCGGAGTCTTCGGCCGCCAGACGCGTTTTGACCTGCGGCAGGGCTTCCCCTGCCTCACCACCAAAAAGCTGCACCTGCGTTCCATCATATACGAACTTCTGTGGTTCCTGAAGGGCAGCACCAACGTGCGCTACCTGCAAGAGCACGGCGTGAGCATCTGGGATGAATGGGCAGATGAAAACGGCGATTTGGGACCCGTGTACGGTAGCCAATGGCGCAAGTGGCCGGATGGCGAGGGGGGCAGTATCGACCAGATAGCCAAACTCATCGACGGACTGAAGCACAATCCCTGGAGTCGCCGCCACATCGTGACCGCCTGGAACGTAGCCGAGGTGGACAACATGGCACTGCCGCCCTGCCACTGCCTCTACCAGTTCTGCGTGATTCCGGCGCAGAAAGAAGGAGAAAAGCACGGCCTGAGCCTGCAACTCTACCAGCGTAGCTGCGACCTCTTCCTGGGCGTCCCCTTCAACATAGCCAGCTATGCCCTGTTGCTCCTGATGGTGGCGCAAGTGTGCGGTTACGAAGCACGCGAGTTTGTGCACACCTTCGGCGACCTGCACCTCTACAAAAACCACTTGGAGCAAGCACGCCTGCAACTGAGCCGTGAGCCCAGACCCCTGCCCACCATGCGGCTCAACCCGGCCATTACCGAAATTGACGGCTTCAGCTACGAGGACTTCACGCTGGAGAATTACGACCCACACCCGCACATCAAAGCCCCCATCTCGGTATGAGCCTCACGTTCACAGGTGTGGTTGCCATGGCTTCCGACCGCGCCATCGGCCTCAACAATACGATGCCATGGCGCCTGAGCGAAGATCTCAAACTCTTCAAGCGCCTCACCATGGGGCATCCCATCCTGATGGGGCGCAAGACCTGGCAAAGCCTGGGGCGCCCCCTGCCCGGCCGCCAGAACATTGTTATGACTCGCGACAAGAGCTTTGTGGCCGAGGGTGCCACCGTCATCCACAGCCCGGCTGAGCTGGAGCAGCTGGAACTGATGGACAGCGAGGTGATGGTCATCGGCGGGGCACAGATATACGAGCTCATGCTGCCGCTCATGAGCAAAATCTATGTCTCGGAAGTGCACGGCTCCTGGCCGGCCGACACCTACTTCCCGCCATACCGCGACACGTTTCCGCAGCGCCGCGAACTGGAACGGTTCGATGGCTTCGACTCCGTTCTCTACTCCCGCTAAGCTTTTTGTATGTCTCCCCTCCTCCCCTCCATCCTGACAGTTGCAGCCCTCATTGCCCCGGCCATCGCAGCAGACGCCTGGCACACGGATTTTCCTGCGGCTCTCACACAGGCTAAGGCCGAGAAAAAGCCTGTCTTGCTTGTTTTTACCGGCTCAGACTGGTGCGGCTGGTGTATGACGATGCGCCTGCAAGTGCTGGATACAAAGCCTTTCTATGACTACGCGCGCGATAAGTTCGTACTCATGGAGGTGGACTTGCCACGCAACACCTCGGGTATGACCCCGGAGCAACTGCGACACAATAATGCACTGGTGAGCCGCTACGGCGTGACAATGTTCCCCACCGTGCTCGTCATCACCCCCGAAGGACAAGTGCTCGGAGGCTTCACCGGCGGGCGCACCGATTTGGCCTCGGTGGCGAAATCTCTCGATCTCGCCCACACCAACGCCGAACTACTGCAACAGGCCGCTAACAGCCAAGGAATAGAGAAAGCACAAATACTCAAGACATTGTACGGGAACATACCCGACACGTTCCGGCGTGATATGCACGACATGCGCAAGGAAATAGCTGCCCTCGACCCGCAGAACACCACCGGCATACATACCGAATTGCAGGATCTCGCTACTATTCGGAGCATTACCGAACAAACACGCCCCATGCAGAATAAGGAAGCGGCAGACGCCATCATTGCGGCTCTTCCCAAGGTATCGGATGCTCACCGAGGGGATTTGTTGCAGATGCTCTCAGATCGCCTCAATGCACATGTTCGTCAGCTCTGGGAACAAGGTGACAGCCTAGCCGATATTGAGGAAATGCGCCGCACAAACCTCCGCATCATTGAATACTGCGTGCCGAAAGAAAGCCACAAGGGCGCACTCAATCGGGTGAACAAAGAGTTCGCTCAACCGCAGAAAATGCTCGATAAGCTTCGCCGCGAACGCGAATATCGTATCAAATACAAGAAATAAACGCTCCATCTGCTCTATGAAATTGCCCCTGTTGCTGCCCTTCCTCTCCGCTGCCGTTTTCAGTGCAGTGGCCGCCGAAGTAACGCCGACATTTATCGTATGCTCCACAACCATCATCCCGACCGTGCCGACGTGGGCTCTGGATAATGAGTCGGATGGTTTCGAGGAGGCAGACGGTCTCGGCCCCAGCCTGTCAATGGACCTCTGCGCACGATACCCGCTGCGGCAGAAACAAACACCCTCCGACGATGCCTACGCCGTCGGCGAGAAGGATCAATGGACCGATTGGGATGACGATGAGGATGACGACGAAGAAGAAAACGAGCCCTTCCTGACAAACGTACGCTTTCAAGGCACGCTCAGCGATGCCACCGGTAGCATTCTCTACACCGCCACCCAGGAAACGAATATCAGCTTACATGCAGATAATGAGGTACTGAGGTGGAACTTAAGCACCAACACCTTACCGGATACCATCAATCTGCAACTCAAAGGGACGCTGAGCTTTACCGCATGGCAACCCGGCACCGCCACCCCCTCCGAACCCTTCTCTCTCAAAACAACGGCACAGAATTATTCCTGGGCCGAAGTGAACGGCTACCGCGTCATACTCGAAGAAAAAATAGAGTATACCCCCGATGATGATGACGACGAGGACTTTTTTGACGACGAGGACGAAGAAGAAGCCCCGCTTGACGACGTTGATGATGATGACGTGCACGAGCCGATACCTCAACAGCAGAAACAGCAGCAATACACGGCTCGCCTGACGATTGAATCTCCGCAAGACAGGCTGAAATGCGTTACCGGCATCAGCGTCCGCCTACCCGACGGCAAGGAACATTTCATCTCCGCCGATTCCATGGAATCCGACGATGAGCTGCACATCTGCAAATCGTTCCTTACCCCGCAGCTCACCTATCGTCTGCACCTTTTGACCGAAGGAAAAGAACACCGCATCGAGCTCAATCAATCGCTGAATCTCAACGGCAAATAATAAAGAGCGCGAACGTGTTGGAAAACGCCGTGAAATGCTGTGGAGCCTCGCTGCTGTCGGGCTCCCCACCAGCGCGGCGTCGGACGCTGATTTTATTTTTTAAACAATACCAACGTTTAGCTGCTACGCACCTACA
>JAUNRE010000124.1 GCA_030535795.1 Akkermansia sp. | reverse complement strand
TGACGCTCAACGTGAAGAACGGCGTCATTCAGGAGGCTCTGGTGGAGACTATCGGCTGCTCCGGCATGACCCACTCCGCCGCCATGGCCAGTGAGATTCTGCCCGGCAAGACGATTCAGGAGGCTCTGAACACCGACCTGGTGTGCGATGCCATCAACACCGCCATGCGCGAACTCTTCCTGCAGATTGTATACGGCCGCACACAGAGCGCCTACTCCGAGGGTGGTCTGCCTATCGGTGCCGGTCTGGAGGATCTGGGCAAGGGCCTGCGCTCCCAGACGGGTACGCTGTACGGCACGCTGGCCAAGGGCCCGCGCTACCTGGAGCTGGCTGAAGGTTACATCACCAAGCTCGCCCTGGATGCCAACGGCGAAATCACCGGTTATCAGTACGTGAAGATGGGCCCGATGATGGAGGACATCAAGAAGGGCATGGACGCCAACGAGGCTGTGAAGAAGCACACCGGCTCCTATGGCCGCTTTGCTGATGCCGCCAAGTACATCGACCCCCGCCACGAGTAAAGAACCCTTAACACACAAGACAAGATTATGCCTCTTTTTGAATCCTACTCCCGCCGCATCGACCAGATTCTTCCGGTTCTTGCTCAGTACGGCATCTCCTCCTGCGAGGAAGCCGAGAAGGTTTGCCTTGAGAAGGGTATCGACGTGCGCGAGATCGTGCGCGGCATCCAGAACATCGCTTTCGAGAACGCCGGTTGGGCCTACACCGTAGGCGCTGCCATCGCCATTAAGAAGGGCTGCACCAAGGCCGCCGACGCCGCCGAGGCTATCGGTGAGGGCCTGCAGGCTTTCTGCATTCCCGGCTCCGTAGCTGACGACCGTAAGGTAGGTCTGGGCCACGGCAACCTGGCCGCCATGCTCCTGCGCGAGGAGACTGAGTGCTTCTGCTTCCTGGCAGGTCACGAGTCCTTCGCCGCTGCTGAGGGTGCCATCGGTATCGCTCGCTCCGCCAACAAGGTGCGCCAGAAGCCCCTTCGCGTTATCCTGAACGGTCTGGGCAAGGACGCCGCCTACATCATCTCCCGTATCAACGGCTTCACCTACTGCCAGACCAAGTTCGACTACGCCACCGGCAAGGTGGAGGTGGTGAACCGCACCGCTTTCTCCGATGGCGAGCGCGCTAAGGTGAACTGCTACGGCGCTGACGATGTGCGCGAAGGCGTGGCCATCATGTGGCTGGAGGGTGTGGACGTTTCCATCACCGGCAACTCCACCAACCCCACCCGCTTCCAGCACCCGGTTGCCGGCACTTACAAGAAGGAGTGCGTGCTGGCCGGTAAGAAGTACTTCTCCGTGGCCTCCGGTGGTGGCACGGGTCGTACCCTGCACCCGGACAACATGGCTGCCGGTCCCGCTTCTTACGGCATGACCGACACCCTGGGTCGCATGCACAGCGATGCCCAGTTCGCCGGTTCCTCCTCCGTGCCCGCACATGTGGAAATGATGGGTCTCATCGGCATGGGCAACAACCCCATGGTCGGTGCCACTGTTTCCGTGGCTGTGGCTATCGAGGAAGCCATGAACAAGTAAGCACCCTGCGCGCTTACGCGTTTACAGCAATTTACAACAACGTCTGCTCCGCTCGGGGCAGGCGTTGTTGGCTTTATTGAGGTCGGCTCGCCCGCGCGCCTGCTGCCCCTCAATCGGTTGTGGCGCCTGTGAGGTTTAGTTGGTAGTCTACCACGTCGAGTAGCTTGCCGAACTTCTCGCCCACGGCGTGGAAATGCGAGACACGGCGAAAGCCCAGGCTCTCATGGAAGCGGCAGCTGCGCTCATTGCCCTGCGTGATGCAGGCTATGAGCACGCGGCACCCGGCGGCGCGGCAGCGGGAGATAAGCTCCTGCATGAGCGCTTGCCCCACCCCCTTGCCGCAGGCCTGCGGTGCCAGGTAAATGGTGCTTTCCCAGGTGCGGGCGTAGGCCGCGCGTTCTTTCCAGCGGTGGGCGTAGCAATGCCCCAGCACCTGCCCCGCCTCCTCGTACACCAGGTAGGGGTATTGGCTCGCAAAGCCCGCTATCCGCCTGGCCATTTGCGCCGGGGAAATGGCTTCTGTCTCGAATGAAATGGTGGTGCCGAGCACATATTCGTTGTATATGGCGGTCAGTGCCTCAGCGTCATTCTCCGGCTCTACGTTGCGTATCATGCTGACGGCAGGTTACACCGAAAACACGCAGGAGTCAAGCCCTCTTTTGTCGTCCTGTTGTAGCAGCGCCCCTCGTTTCGGGATATGGGCGGAATGATTATGGCTCGTCGTTGCTTGTGCCCGCATCATTTAGGGCTTTGTCCAACTCTTCTTCCAGCTCGGCAATCTTTTCTTCCACGCGGCTGAGCGTGTTTTGATAGACATCTATTTTGTTTTCGAGCGAACTTATCGCCTGATCGATACCGGAATATCGCTGTGCACCGCGCGGTAGCTGGTGGCACACGCGGATTCTCTTGCCGCCGAAGGGTTCCATGGCCCAATGGCGGCAGGCACCGGTCAGCCCCTGGGGTTTGCAGTGGGCTGAGCAATTGCGGCAGCGTTCGTGGAGCTTAATTTTGTGCCGACAAAAGTCAATCTGCGTTTGCACGTTGGCTTGGCGCTTCTGCATGCCTCTCAGTTTGCGTTGCAGGCTGGCTACTTTCTTTGCCGCCGGCGTCGTCTTGCGGGCAGGTGCAGCCTCACTCTGCGGCATACCGAATGCCACCATGCCGAGCAGGAGCTGCATGAGCACGAGGAGGGTTCTGTACGGCTGTCGACGGAAAAGAAAAGAGAGATGATGGGTTGTTTTCATAGAAAAAATAAACTTAGTAGCTGTTGCTATAATAGCAGAAACAGTGTAAAAGTCAACAAAAATATCAGGGGGAGGGGGGATAATAAATAAATGAGAGCCCGAGGAGTCGACGCGTCAGCGTTGGCGCCGAGGCCGATAGCCTGCCTTGGCGTAGGGCGTGAGCCCGGAGACGGACACGATTGCCCCAAAATACACCCTGAAATGACTGAGAGCCACGCTGCTGTCGGCCTCCTCAGCTTCGCTTCGTCGGACTCTGATTTTCTTGTTTCATCCATCCCAAGGTGAAGCTGCTTCACCTTGGGCTACTATACTTTCGCCCCGCAAGGCGGGGCTTTCCAATTCGGCGGGCTTTCGCCCGCAGGTATGCGTAGCTTACTCCACCGCTTGTGCCCGCGCCTTGTGGGCGCGGAGCGGCAGCTACGGCACTTGCTATGCTTTTACTGCGTGCGTCAGCACGCTTAGGCATTACTTTGAAGATTGTAAATTGTAGATTGTAAATCTATCTCACCATGCGTCCGGTTATTTGCCGGAGCTGCCGAGGCGCTCGGTAAAGCGGCGCACCCAGGCTCCGAAGTCGAAGGTATCCTTGGGCGCGTTATCCTGCGGTGCCTCCTCTTCTATAATTTCGGCCTCTTTGCGGAGCTCCTCCTGTTCGGCAGGTGTCATCTCCGTTTTGTTTTCGAGGAATGAGGGGATGACAATGGCGAGCACCATGGAGAGGATACCCAGGTCATCCAGCAGACCAATGATGGGCATCAGGTCAGGGATGGCGTCCAGCGGGCTGATGAGGTAGAGCAGGGCGGCACCCAGTATCAACACATTGCGCGGGGTAAGCAGCTCTTTGCCCTTACCGCTTCGGAACATGCGGAAGGCCAGTTCGGCTCGGCGCATCGTGGGGCTGCTCTTCCCTTTGGCGGCCAGGAAATTGGTTACTGCTTTTTCAAAATCTGCCAGGCGCTTAGGGTCTTTCAGTATTTCCACCATGCGGTCCACCCACTTCGATTTCTCGAAGCTGCTGCTCTGATTTGTATCGTTCTTGTCCATGATATGGGGATAGGTTTAGGTTGTATATCTGCGGCGATTTTATGACGAAGAGTGGCTTTCGTCAAGTTAAAAATGTCGCAAAAGTAAAAAAAACGCTACATTGCGAGATGTTGCTTGCGTTGATGGCTCCCCTGTGATATCATGGATGCCGTAAGCTATCATTCTCCACAGATATGGAATACTTCGTCAACAACTACGAAATCGGTCGCATCCACTTTCGCCGCGACAATGGCGCACTGGTATACCCCGAGCGCCTGTGGCGCCCCTATGGTGTAAACAGCTATTTCAAACCGCAGCAGGGGCGGCAGTCATTCTCCTGGAATGGCGTACCCGGTGAGCTTTATCACGCCTGGGCTCCGCTGAATGCCACCGCCTGGGGCGAGGAGTTCCGCGCGCGCTTTGCGCACTGGCGCATGGCCGTTTTCGCGCCTGAGGATATCGAATACACCCACCGCATCGTACCGGTGGTGTTCTGCTTCACCGGCATCGGGAGCGATTACTACGATAACGCCCTCTATCTGCATAAGATTGTCAATGAGTTAGGCTGCATTGCCGTCACCTTCGATACACACCTCACCGGCGAGCGCCACCTGGCAGATGGTGGTTCCCAAAACAGCGAGTATAACTTCTTCAAGAGCATCGACCGCATGGAGTCCATGGGGTGCAGCATGCGTAACGATTGCTTCCGCGAGATGAACGAGGAGCTGGCCTTCAACGTGTTGCAGATTACCAGCTTCATCTGCCAGCGCTTCGGTTTTGCTGAGATGCCGCCTTGTGTCACCTTCGGCTTCTCCTTGGGCGGCTTCTATGCCCACCAGATAGCTCTGCAGACGCCGCATTGCCTTGGCTGCGTCGGTGGCGGCGCTGCGCCGGATATCAGTCTCTACAACGGCCCCTACGATATCGCTCGCAAGATTCCGACCGTAGTAGCGGACGGGAGCAAGTGGCTGCTGTCGAAACTCAATCTACCGGCTCTTCCTCCCGAGCTGGCCTCCTTTGCCAAAGCCTTGCGAGCCATTGATTGCACCCCCATCACCGGCACCCCCGTCAACCCGCATGCCGAGTTCCGCTTTATCGTCGGCTCGAAAGACTTCATCCTGAACGATAAAAAGGTTATCGCCGCCTGTGGAGCGCTCCCCTACAACATCTCCGCCACCACCGCCGAAGGCTGCGAACACACCCCCTGCTACCCCGATTGCTCCTACAACGGCGTCGGCCAGGGCATGGTGGACGCCCTCGCTGCCATCGTCGCTAAGTGGCGCAAATAGTGGGGGCTCGTGTGCTGTTCGATATATAACCGGACGCCCCTGTGATTTACATTTACAATCTACAATT
>JAUNRE010000123.1 GCA_030535795.1 Akkermansia sp. | reverse complement strand
CCTGGGATTTATCAGCACTTGCGTCTCTCAAAAAAAATCTTTGGGACACATGTGCCGTATGCCATTAGCCTGAATTTTTTTGCTGGAAATGCGAGCGGGAATGTGCTACAATCACCGCGCTATGTTATCTGACCGTACAAAAGCCGGTATTGAGCGTGCGCCGCATCGTAGTCTGATGCGCGCCACGGGTATGACTGATGAGGACATCAGAAAGCCCTTCATCGCAATTTGCAACTCCTTCAACGAGGTGATTCCGGGCCATGTGCACCTGAATAAGGTGGCTGAGCTCATTAAGGAGGAGGTGCGTAAGGCCGGCGGTACTCCCATCGAGTTCAACCTTATCGGCGTGTGCGATGGCATTGCCATGGCTCACCACGGTATGAAGTTTTCCCTGGCCAGCCGTGAGCTGATTGCCGATAGCGTGGAGACGATGCTCAGCGCCCATGCGTTCGATGCCTGTATCTGCATTCCCAACTGCGATAAGATTGTGCCCGGTATGGTGATGGGCGCGCTGCGCTGCAATATCCCCACTATTTTCTGCTCCGGCGGTCCTATGGCAGTGGGCAAGGGGCGCAACGGTGAGGATTTGGACCTCAACAGTGTGTTCGAGGCTGTGGCTGCCTGCACGGCCGGCAAGATTTCCGAGGAAGAACTGCACTATGTGGAGTGCAATGCCTGCCCGGGTGCAGGCTCGTGCTCCGGTATGTTCACCGCTAACTCCATGAACTGCCTGTGCGAGGTGCTGGGGCTCGCTCTGCCCGGTAATGGTACGCTGCTGGCGCTCTCGGAGGAGCGCAAGGAGATGTGGCGTGCTGCGGCTCGCCGTGCGGTCGAGATGGCATTGCTGGGCGGCCCGCTGCCCCGCGACCTCATCACCGAGGCGGCTATCGACAATGCCTTCACTTGCGACATGGCTATGGGCGGTTCGTCCAACACGGTGCTGCACACCCTTGCCTTTGCCGCTGAGGCCGGGCTGGATTATGACCTGCGCCGCATCGATGAGATTTCCCGCCGTACCCCGAACATCTGCAAGGTGGCTCCCAGCAGCCGTTTCCACATGCATGATGTGCTGCGTGCCGGCGGTATCATGACGGTGCTGGCCGAGATTAACAAGATTCCCGGCGCGCTGAATACCAATGTGCCCACCGTCAGCGGTAAGTCTCTCGGTGAGCAGATTGCGGGGCTTTCCACTCAGGATCCGGTGGTGATTCGCACCATCGACAACGCTTACTCGCAGGATGGCGGTCTGGCTGTGTTGTTCGGCAATCTGGCGGAGCAGGGCGGTATCGTGAAGAAAGCCGGTGTGCTGCCCGAAATGATGGTGCACCGCGGCCCCGCCGTGATTTTCGAGAGCCAGGAGGCCGCCTGCGCCGGTATTCTGGCAGACAAGGTGAAGCCCGGCGATGTCGTGGTGATTCGCAATGAGGGTCCCAAGGGCGGCCCCGGTATGCAGGAGATGCTGGCTCCCACCAGTTATATCATGGGCAAGGGGCTGGGTAACTGCGTGGCTCTCATTACCGATGGCCGTTTCTCCGGTGCTACGCATGGTGCCTGTATTGGCCATGTTTCGCCCGAGGCTGCCGAGGGCGGCCTCATCGGCCTGTTGAAGGATGGCGACATCATTTCCATCGATATCCCCAACCGCAGCCTTGCGGTTGAGCTGAGTGAGGAGGAGATAGCTGCCCGCCGCGCCGTGTGGCAGCCCACCATGCAAGAGATTTCCGGTAAGTGGCTCAAGCGCTACCGCAGATTGGCTACCAACGCCAGCCGCGGCGCTGTGCTGCAATAAAGAAAATACACCCACAACACTAAAACAATGAGCGAAGAAAACAACCAGCTGGCCACCAAGGCCAACCCGATTGTGAAATACTTCTCAGAGTTCAAAGTGCTGCGCGAGTGCGGCAAGGACTTCTGGCTGACCAACTTCATTCAATTCTTTGATGGTCTGTCGTATTTCTCCCTTATCATCGTATTTACCCTCTTCCTGAAGGACTACTGCGGTTTCCGTGATGCGGACGCTCCCTTCTGGGTGGGTATGTACACGCTTTTCCTGTCTCTGTTCGTGTTCGCTGTGGGCACGATATGCGACATCATCGGCCTGAAGCGCACCTACCTCATCGGCTTTACGCTGCTGATTGGCGGGCGTCTCATCATGGCTCTCGGTTCCGACTTCGGTACCCAGGTGCTGGAAATGAGTCAGGATGCCTCCCGTTACTTCGTGATTGCCGGCATCGGTATCCTGTCCTTCGGTACGGCGTTCATGAGCCCCTGTATCTCTACCTCTATCCGACGCTTCACCACGCTGCGTGCTCGTCCCACAGGTTTCAATTTCTACTACCTGTTTATGAACATCGGCGCGTTGCTGGCCGGTTTCGCTGTGGTGGACCCCATCCGCGATGCCTGCGATGGCGTGAACGGTCTGTTCTGGGTCATCAACTTCGGTACGGCCTGCAATGTGGTTGCGTTCATCTTCACGCGCTTTATTGATGAAAACCACTACGCCGTGCCCGAGGAACGCATCGCTAAGAAAGAAGCCGCTCAGCGTCGCCCGCTGCAGCTCATCGGCGAGGTGGCTCGCGAGCGCGCTTTCCAGAAACTGATCGTGTTCCTGATTCTGACGCTGGGTGTGCGCCTGGTGTTTACACTTCAGTTCCTGGTGATGCCGCAGTACTACACCCGCACCATCGGCGATGACTTCGACCTCGGTATCATCAACTCCTTCAACCCGTTCATCATCATCACCGGTCTGATCATGATTATCCCCATTCTCAACCGTTTCTCTACGGTTAAGCTCATGATTTCCGGTATGTCCATTTCCGCGGCATCCATGGTGCTGCTGGCTATCCCGCCGGAGTGGTATTTCGTGCTGCCGGGCATCGAGACAATCGGTCAGGCCTACTTCTTTGCCGTTGCTGCCCAGATTATCATCTTCGCCGCCGGTGAGCTGCTCTTCAGCCCGCGTTTCTCCGAATACGTGGCTCGCGTGGCTCCCAAGGACAAGGTAGCTTCCTATATGTCGCTTTCCGCACTGCCCATGTTCATTGCCAAGCCGATTAACGGCGTGGTGGGCGGTCTGCTGGTGTCGTACTTCTGTTACGACGGTATCGCCGCCAAGATGGATTCCGGCCACATTGATTTCTGGCACTCGCCGGAGCTGATGTGGACCCTCTACCTCATCATGGCTGTCATTTCTCCCGTGGCCATTATTCTTACCAAGGATAGCTTCGTGTCCGACCACCCCGAGGAGGACGCGGCGGAGAAGGCCGACGAGGCGGAGGCTGCCAAGACAGACGAACCTGCCACTCAGAACGCTTAACCCATAGAAAATCTCATCTAGCATGTCTGATACTGTAATCAACGCCGGGCGTGAGACTCGCGCTAAGTTCTGGCCGGTATTCCTGCCGTACCTGCTGCTGCTGGCTTTGCTGATAGCGGCGGTGATAACCACCTTTGCAGCCCCCGAGCTGCGAGAGATCGGCGCCCTGTCCACAAGCGGTTGCCTGCTGGCCATGGCAGTGTATTTTATCTGCATTCAGTGGCATGTGGTCCGCCGCCTGCATGATGCGGGCGTGAGCCGCTTCTTCTTCTGGATGCTCGTTGTCGTGCAAATCATTTCCGTTATTTTCGTTGCCTACCCTGCATTGCACGGTGCGTCGCCTGAGTGGGTTGCCACCACGTCGCTGATTCTCGTATGCGGTTTCGGTGGCGTGCTGCATGTGGCGCTGCTGGTGTTCTTCCTGCTGCCCTCCCAGGCCGGCACGAATGACTACGGCGAGAACCCCGAATTCCCCGGTGTGCCATTCACCGGTACCTCCTGGGGCGGTATTATTGAGGATATGCTCAAGCTGCTGCTCGTCATGGGTACGCTTGGCTTCCTCTGCAACCTCGCTATGAAACCCTTCGAGCAGACCAGCGATACCGATTCGCTCGTCTCCATCATCCGCAAGGGCTCGCTGGGCACCGATAAAAAGACCGGCGAGGAAATCGACCCTGTTTACCTGCGCGAGCTGGCTTCCGGCTCTCAGCGCGCTGAGGCCGCCGGCAAGAAGCCGAGCGACTTCGTGAACACGGCGGACGCCACCGGCCGCACGCCCCTCATGTGGGCGGTGTATGCCAACTACAACAACCCGCAGGACGCCCTGAAGCGCGACCTGGCACGCCTGTACTATGTGCAGAACCTGCTTTCCCTGCCCGGTATCGACGTGCAGGCCAAGGATAAGGATGGCTTCAATGCCATGCACTGGGCCGCTTGGAGCGGTATGCCCTATTGCACGCTTCTGCTGGCAGAGGCCGGGCTCGATGTCAATGCTCAGGAGTGCAACGGCTTCACGCCGCTCATGCTGGCTGCCCTGCGCGGCAACAATGAGGTGGTGAAGATGCTGCTGACACTCGGTGCGAACCCCGCGCTGAAAAATATCGATGGCCTGACGGCTGAGGAAATGGTGAAAAATGGCGAGGGCGCTTACAGCAAGCGCAATAACTTCATGTTCTCGCTGATTTTCTCGCCCGAGCGCGAGGAGGCTTACAAGACGACGATTGCTCTGCTGAGCACCCCGCCCGCTGCCCGTTCCCTGGCGGAGCTGACGGATGATATGGCTCGCATGAGCGGTGAGGCTCGCGCCGACCGCCTGGGTGCTGCTATTCTGGAGGCCGATAAGGAATCCGGGCTCACGGTGCTGCTGCAAACAGTGCAGGGCGCTGCTCAGGCGGAGAATACACAGGAGTACGACGAGGCTATCCACTACTTCGTGCTCGGCCAGTTGCAGGCTATTGCCAAGCTGGAGGCTGAGCGCGCCAAGAAAGGCCTGGCCGTGGTGGAGTCCGCTATCCGTGCCAAGGATAAGGAGGGTCGCAACGCGCTCGATATCGCGCTGCAGTTCGGCCTCGCCAAGACAGCCGCTCACCTCAGCGAGGTTTTGCAGCCCAATGCGTTGGCACCCGATTCCGCCCCCGCTCAGCCGGACACCCCCGAGCTCCCCACGCCCGCTGTCGCTCCTGAAAACACAGTGAAAGATTAACTCACTCGGGCCGCGCCCGAATTATCCGCCTGCGTCGCAGGCACCCAACCCAAAAGCCCCGCCCTACCGGCGGGGCTTTTGCACCCGCCGAATTTGAAAGCCCCGCAAGGCGGGGCGAAAGTATAGTAGCCCAAGGTGACGCTGCGGAGCAGCGGAAACCTTGGGATGGGTGAAAAAAAGAAAATCAGAGCCCGACGAAGCGAAGCTGAGGAGGCCGACAGCAGTGTG
>JAUNRE010000122.1:1364-5265 GCA_030535795.1 Akkermansia sp. | reverse complement strand
GCCTAGCGGGGCTGATGAATTCCGCGCCTGACGGCGCAAGGGTGGCAGAGCTTAGGCGAAATACCGTTAATTAGGGTGCCACCGCTCTCCGTCACCCCGCTGAAGCGGGGCTTTTTTTCATTTTTGTTCCCAACCACGGGCGACGCTCGCGTTGCTCGCTTACCCGTGGCTAACATTCCGTCGCCCTGACGGGCTCATGAATTCGGCGCCTGCGGCGCAGGGTTTTACCTATCTTGCAGCGCTTCGCGCTGCCGAACTAAGAAGCCCTCGTCAGAGGGCGACAGAATCATAGCCCAGGGCAAACGAGCGTGAGCGAGTGCCGCCCTGGGTAGGACGGAAAAAATGAACAGAGCCCCGCCTTGGCGGGGTGACGGAAAACCGAGGCGTCTCAATAAACGTTTCGCGTCATTATCATCTCTATGACTGTTTTATGAGACAGCAATGATCTACAATTTACAAAGTCACGTTTCGCGAGTTTTCGCTCGAATGGAATGCGTAGCTAAAGCAACCGCTTGTGACCGCGCCTTGGGGGCGCGGAGCGGCAGCCACGGCTCTTGCTATGCTTATACTGCGTGCGTCAGCGCGCCAAGACATTACTTTGTCAATTGTAAATTGTAGATTGTAAATCCATCTCGACAAATTGCCATTTCCCTAATTATACCAGCGCGTGTCGCAAACGAGTGTCGCGGCTTTGTTTTCTTATTGACAGGAGGCCGAGCATCTGATAGCATGGAGTGAGTTATGAAAAACATCGGTTTATTTCTTGCAATGCTGAGCTGCTGTGCTGTGGCACCGGCTCAGGAGAATGCCCCGGCAGCAGCAACAGCTCCGGCCACCGCCATGGCCAAAGCCATCGAGCAAACGAATTTCATCACCGCCCACAAGCCAAGCACGGAGGCAAAGTACTACATGTTCCTCTGCTCGGCCAGCTGGTGCTCCCCCTGCCGCTATGTGATGCCCAAGATTGTGAACGAATACCCCAACATGATGGCTAACAAAGATGTAGAAATCATCCTGCTGGGGTTGGATCACAGCCCTGAATTCACTCGCAAGTATCTGGAGAAATACAATGCACCCTTTGCAGCCCTGCAATACAAGAGTGACGAAGGCCTTAAACTCCCCGGCTTCCCCCGCGATATCATGGGTATTCCGCACATTGTGGTGGTAGATGCCGAGGGCAAGCTGCTCTACCGCGGGCACGCCATGCGCTATGCCGACTGGAAAACGGAAATCGAAAAGAAGAAATAATACATGAAAGAAACACTGGCTGATATCCGCACCCGCCGCAGCTGCCGCAAATACCTGCCACAGCAGATTCGGGATGAAGAGCTCGATACCGTATTGGAAGCCGCCACATGGACTCCCACCGGCAAGGGTATGCAGACTCCTCAGCTCGTCGTCGTGCAAGATGCCCCCACGCTGAAACAACTCTCGGTGCTCAATGGCTCCTTCATGGGCTGGGAGCCGGACAGAGACCCCATGTACGGGGCACCCACAGCCGTGCTGGTATTCACCGACACCAGTGTTCCCACCGGGCGCGATGACAGCGCACTGATGATGGGCACTCTGATGCTCGCAGCCCACGCCGTAGGGCTTGGTTCATGCTGGATTAACCGCGGCAAGCAAATGTTTGACACGGAAGAGGGGCGCGAGCTCATGAAAAAATGGGGAGTGGCCGACAAGTATGAAGGCCTCGCCATCTGCATCCTTGGCTACCCCGCCGAGGGCGGCATTCATGAGCCCAAGCCCCGCCGCGAGGGCTATGTCATCCGCGCCTAAGCCCCCATCGATCGCCCGACGCATCTTTCCCCACAGCTCGCCGCTCCACAGCGGCGAGCTTTTTTTTGCGATTACGAGGAACGCCCCGGGGGGGGATTATCTGAGCCTTGCATCTTATCCGTCCTGAGCGATTTCAGATAAGCCATGCGCTCCGTGATGCGAAGTTCCATGCCGTTAGTAGTGGGATGGTAGTAGACCCGCCCCTCAGGCAGATATGCTTGGGGAACATAGTGCTCATCACCAAAATCATGAGCGTACTTGTAATCGGTCGCCTCAGCCGAAACTCCGCGTAGACGGGCGAGTTTCTTGCGGGTTGGGGTGGCCAGGTGGTCAGGCACGGCTAGTGTTTTACCCTCGCGCACATCCTGCAAGGCGGCATCCATCGCCTTATACGCGGCATTACTCTTGGGGGCCGTAGCAATATAAACCGTGGCATGAGCCAAGGGAATGCGCGCCTCGGGCATTCCCACCATCTCCGCTGCCTGGGCTGCGGCAAGCGCTACCCGCAAAGCGTTGGAATCCGCCAATCCCACGTCCTCACTGGCGCATATCACCAAACGGCGTGCAATGAAGCGGATATCCTCCCCGGCATTCAGCATGTAGGCCAGCCAATAGAGCGCGGCATCCGGGTCGCTGCCTCGCATGGATTTGATGAAGGCGGAAATGGTATCGTAATGCCCGTCCCCCGCGCGGTCATACTTGATGGCTTTTTTCTGGATGGATTCCTCGGCCACGGCAAGATCCACATGCACCACGCCATCGGCCGCCGCCGGGGTGGACAACACTGCAACTTCGAGTGCCGTAAGCGCCTTGCGCACATCGCCGTCAGCCTTGAGTGCCAGGTGCGCCAAGGCATCCTCTGCCACATCAATCTTCATGTACCCCAAGCCACGCTCGGGGTCTGTTGCCGCCCGGCGCAGCAGCTGCATGATATCGGCATCGGCCACGGGTTCAAGCGGAAAAATCTGAGAGCGAGAAAGCATGGCCGAATTGATGGCAAAATAGGGATTCTCGGTTGTCGCCCCGATGAATCTCACCGTACCGCGCTCCAAGTGCGGTAACAGCACATCCTGCTGAGCCTTATTGAAACGGTGCAGCTCGTCCACGAAAAGGATGGTGCGCTGACCGTGCATGGCCTGGCGAGCCTTAGCCTCGGCTATCTTCTCGCGAATATCGCTCACATTCGACTCCACACCATTGAGCATTACAAAATAAGCACTTGTCTGGCGAGCGATGACATAGGCCAGCGTGGTCTTTCCCACCCCGGGCGGCCCGTAAAAGATGAGCGAGGAGAATCTGTCTGTCTCGATGGCACGGCGCAGCAGCTTGCCGGGAGCCAGCAAGTGCTGTTGCCCGGCAACCTCCTCCAGACACTCGGGGCGCATACGAGCAGCCAACGGCATGCCCAGTGCCTCTTTCTCCTGTTGGGGCGCCTCGTTGCGCCCGTATGGGGTGAACAAATCCATGGTGTGTGCGGGGCTTATCCTACCACGGAGCCGCAAGCGCTGCAAGCAAAATAAAACAGGAGCCCTGCCACCTGGGAAGGCTCCTGTTGAAAACATCTGTTGCGTCCGTTTTATTCCTCGGCAGCGGTGCTTTCTTCCTCCGCCTCCTTGTTGTCGGAATCAGCAGCGGCAGCTTCAATGCGCTCTACCTCCGCTTTCCACTGGGGAATGATGGAGGTGGGGTAGCCCTGCGTAATCACATTACCATCGGCCGACACCACAATGACATTGGGTATACCGCTCGCAAGGGAGAATCCGGGCAGTTTATCCACATTCTTAGCCTGAACCTGCACAGCAGGCATCTTGCTCTTGTAACCGCTAATGTAGGCCTTCACCCCCTCGGGTGTCTGGTCATGCCCGACAAGAATAATCTCGGCGCGACCGTCCTCGCGCATTTCCTTGTAGGTCTCAACAATGTCGGGCATGGCCTGCTTACAGGGTCCGCACCAGCTGGCGGACTGCAGGTAGTAGTACACAAGAGCCTTCTGGTTGGGTTTACCATTGACAGATTTTATCTTCTTAAGAGCCTTGCCTACAGCACTTGCAGGAGCTTTCTTATCCTTCTTCTTTTTGCTCTTCTTCCTCTCTTTGCCGATTATTATAGAAATAAACCCGAT
>JAUNRE010000122.1:0-1354 GCA_030535795.1 Akkermansia sp. | reverse complement strand
TCTTCTTCTTGGGAGTAGCAGTCTCTTCCATCGGGTCAGCAGAGACCTCCTGAGCCGGAGCCACATAGGAAGTCATGACACACATGCCCAAAACAAGGGCGAGCAGATTAATGGCTTTCATGGTTATTAACAGTATTGAGAAAAACGTTGTTATAAGTAAGAACGCGGAAAATCGGCATTTTCCACATCAAGATGCGATTTTATGGCAAAATTTCTAGACGACAGGCTCGATTTCGCACGGCTTCGGCGCAGATGGAGCTTACGAAAAAACGCAACTCACCGGGCAGCACTCCCGTTTCAAGGCTCAGCGCGAGAGTTTCGCAGGCGGAGGCATTGCCGGCAGCGGCCAGGCGGTGCAGACGGAGAGCTTCGGCATACAGCTCAGCATGGGTGGCGAGGGGAGCCTGTGGATTTAATTCCCTGAGCAGAGCCAACAGCAACACCGGCATCATATCCGTACCGGCGGAGGCCATCGCACTTCGCCAAAGCTGCACATGCTCATCGGCAGGTGGCAGAGCGGTCGTCTCCTGCGGGGTATTCACCACGCCACCGCCAAAAATCCGCTGCTTGGCTACCTCCATTTCAGCGGGATCAAGCGTGATACTCTGCGCCAACACAGCGGGCACCACCAGTAGGGAGGCCGATATGGTAAGGAAGCTTTTCATCATTTCTTGGTTCGCTGGGCTCGCTTGCGTGAGAAGGGGTCAGACACGGTCGTCCATGCCTCCTGTAATCCGGAAGCATCGAAATAGGGCATCTTGCGCAGGCGCATCATCTGAGCGCTCACCTTATTCTGCTCAATGGACCACTGCTCAATTTCAGCATCGGTCATCTCGACAGGAGCCGGCAGACGCCCGAAGAGAGTGCTGATTTTCTTGGCTGCTTTTTCTGCGGCTTTTTCATCATTCACCTCAGCCAGCAGAGCCTGTGCTTCTTTCAGCGCCTCAAACTCTTTGGATAAGTTCGCACTGCTACCGCCGCTTTTTTTAGCAATGGCGATATCTTCCAACTCCGACTCAGCCTGAGCGATAGCCTGCTCATCGCCACTCTTTTTGGCTTTCTTGAGCTCTTCCTTTGCTTTTTTTTCGGCTTCGCGCAAGGCTTTGCGCTGTTCTGCCCGAGTGGGCGCGTCATCCGTTGCAGCACACAGCGGTGCCACCGGCACCACTAACGCCGGCAGTAGAAAAAAAATGTTTTTTAAGCAAGGCTTCATGTCCATACCCACCATACCACAGCCACTACTCGCTGTCAACAATATATCCGCCGGTCGCCCTACAATCCGCAAAAAGACACAAGCTACCGCATTGCCTCAAAAATCCAGTCACCGAACTGACACTTCCCACGAGTTTGGCTG
>JAUNRE010000121.1 GCA_030535795.1 Akkermansia sp. | reverse complement strand
TGATGTAGGGCATCTTGAAGTTGGTGAGCACCTTGCGTACGATGTCGCGGCAGGCATCCGGGGAGGAAATAGCCTCGTTCATGTACATGTGGAACACCGTGCCGCCTGTGTAGCAGCACTGCAATTTATCCTGCATCTTGAGCGCCTTGAAAAGGTCGTGCGTGTAGCCGGCCGGCAGCTGGGAGCTGTTGGTGTAGTAGCGGTGGCCGGGGGTGCCGGACTGGATGATGTCCGGGTAGCGCTTGAGGTCTTCGCGGGCGAAGCGGTGCGTGGTACCTTCGGCGGGGGTGGCCTCCAGGTTATAGAGGTTGCCGGTTTCCTCCTGGTAGCCGCGGATGCGCTCGCGCATGAAGTGGAGCACCTCTTCGGCAAAGGCGATGCCGTCGGGGGTGGCGGTGTTGAGGGTGTCGCCGGAGAAGTTGCGCAGCATTTCGTTGATGCCGTTGAGGCCGATGGTGGAGAAGTGGTTGCGCAGGTGCGGCAGGTAGCGCTTGGTGTAGGGATAGAGGCCGCGCTGGTAGAGTGTGTTAATGAAGACGCGCTTCTTCTCCAAGGTATCCTTGGCCAGATCCATCAGCTCACCCAGTTTGCTGTACATGAGGTTCTTATTGCCCTTGTACAGGTAGCCGAGGCGTGCCATGTTGATGGTAACAACGCCGATGGAGCCGGTCATCTCGGCAGAGCCGAACAGACCGCCGCCGCGCTTGAGCAGTTCGCGCAGGTCGAGCTGCAGGCGGCAGCACATGGAACGTACGGCATCCGGCTTGTACGCCTCCTCGTCGATGACGCGGTTGCCGTTCTCGTCGTACTTGTACTGCGAGCCGATGAAGTTCTGGAAGTAGGAGGAACCAATCTTGGCGGCGTTCTCGAAGAGAAGCGGCACGTTTTCGCCGTCCCAGTCGAAGTCCTCGGTGATGTTCACCGTGGGGATGGGGAAGGTGAAGGGCTGGCCGGTGCTGTCACCCTCTGTCAGCACCTCGTAGAAGGCGCGCTGGATGATGTTCATCTCAGGCTGGAAGTGCTTGTAGGTGAGCGCGGTAAGGCTGTCGACGCCACGCTCTCGGGCAATGGCCAGCAGAGTTTCGTCCTGCACGCCTTCAAAGATGTGAGCGCCGCCGGAGAAGGGGCTCTGCTCGCGAAGGTCGCGGGGGACGGTCCAGTCAATCGTGACGTTGGTGAAGGGGCTCTGACCCCAGCGGGACGGCACGTTGAGGTTGTAAACGAAGTTGCGAAGAGCTTTTTTCACTGCCTTGTAGGGCAGCTGGTCCTTAAAGAGATAGGGGGAAAGGTAGGTATCGAAGGAGCTGAATGCCTGAGCACCGGCCCATTCGGACTGCAGTATGCCGAGGAAGTTGGCCATCTGGCCGAGAGCTTCGCGGAAGTGCTTGGGCGGGCGGCTGTTCACGCGGCTGCGCACGCCGTTGAAACCCTCATTGAGCAGGTTGCGCAGGCTCCAACCGGCGCAGTAACCGGTCAGGCAGTCCAGGTCGTGAATGTGGTAGTCGCCGTTGCGGTGGGCGGCGCCTTCTTCGGGCGTGTACACCTGGTCCAGCCAGTAGTTGGCAATCACCTTGCCGGCGGTGTTGTTCACCAGGCCTGCGTTGGAGTAGGTGGTGTTCGAGTTTGCCTTGATGCGCCAGTCCGTGTTGCCTACGTATTCCTCAATCGTTTGCTTACAGTCTACCCAGGTGTTGCCCTGGTACACACCGGCAATCTGTTCGCGCTGCAGCTTGTGCAGGAAGCGGTATTTAATGAAATTGCGGGCTGTCTCGAAGGCTCCGGCGCGCATCAATTCGCGCTCGATGGTGTCCTGTACTTTTTCTACCGGCAGGTACTCCTCTTTCTTGAGGGCGTCCAGTACGTTGGCGTACACAAGAGGATTGTACTCCTCCTGGGAGGCATGGTATGCTTTCTCGATGGCCTGCTGTACTTTGTAGGCCTCGAAGCGTTCGCGTTTTCCGTTGCGCTTGATAATCATGTCGTGAGAGTCTTTTTAATCAGAGTATTCATTGCTCACCCACCGCGCACTTTGCGCACCTGTCCGCAGCTCGGTTTCCCCGTTATCATCTGCGGTTGTATGGCTTTTTTTACCCTACACGCGCGAATGGCGTTGCTACCTGCCGGTTTTGCTTGTGGTGAACGCCGCACACTTTAGCATATTTCCAACCGCTTTTCAAGCGAAAATTTAATTTATCTGTGTCTTTTTAATTACTAAATGTTGGTGTGAATAAGTGCGATATATACAATATATTGTATATATGCATTGATTTTGTTTTTAGAATCAATCTAATGCCATAAAAAGTTCGGCAATGGGGGAAAGCGTTGAGTTCACGGGGATGGAGGCCGTGCGATGAAACTCAAGATATGCGGCGAAAAGGGCTCTCGTTGAAAAAAATGCCACAAGATGTGGTGTGTTAAAAAAATGTCACCACCGTGGTGGTGACAAAAAAGGGCGCCAAAGCGTTAAGTTTGTGCATTAGGTATTGACCCAGAGCGTTTTGAGGTAATCCTCGCCATCGAAATCGAAAGTCATGGGTGAGGCGGAGATGCGAGCACCGGGGGCACCGGATGCAACGAGAGCGCGGAATTGGGCGTGCGAAACTTTGCGGCAGTTGGTGGTGCAGAGCAGCCACCCATGCGGAGCGAGGCAGGCCATGGCCTTGGCAACAAGGCTGCCGTAGTCTTTTTCCACGCGCCAGATACGCCCTTTTTCATCGCGCGAGAAGGTGGGCGGGTCGAGCACGATGGCATCGAAGCGGCGACCCTGGCGGGCAAAGCGGTCGAGCCAGTGCAGGGTATCGCCCTTGCAGAAGTAGTGTGCATCGGTGCTGAGGCCGTTGAGTTCCATGTTTTCGCGGCACCAGGAAAGGCAGGGCTGCGCGAGGTCGAGCGTGGTGGTGGTGGCTCCGGCCAGAGCGGCACACACGGAAAAGGCGCCCGTGTAGGAAAAGGTGTTGAGCAAGCGCATGCCGCTGTGGCACTTGGCGCGTACGGCGGCGCGGTTGTCGCGCTGATCCAGGAAAATACCCTGCGAATAGCCGGCTGTCATGTCCATGAGGTAGCTGACACCGTTCTCCTGAATGGCAAAGCGCGGGGCGACCTGCGACCCGCAGAGCTGAACGGGGGCTTCCTTCACGTCCTTATCGAGGCGCTTGAGGTAGACGGGGCGTCCGGTGGCAATCAGTTGCTCGCGGAGGGTGGGCGGAACTTCTGCGTCGCGCACCGACACGAGCAAGCGGTCGGCCAGCGCATCGATGAAAACGCCATGCCACGTGGTGCCGTCGGAGATGCGGTAGGCATTGGTCCCCTCAGGAAGTCGCGCCTCGCGGGCTGCTATGAGGTCGGTCAGTACGGACATGGCGGAAGCGGGGGCAGGGGCTTCGTATCAGGCCAGAGCTGCGGCGGCTTTCAGAATGGTGGCAGCCATGGTGGAAAGCGCGTTGGCGCGTGTGGATGCCAGGTGTTCCTTCAGGCCGCACTCATCAAGGCGCTTGAGCTCGGCTGCCTGAATCTCTGCCGGAGTCAGGCCGCTGAGCAGGCGGATGAACAGGGCGATGAGTCCCTTGGTGATGAGCGAGTCGCTATCCGCATGAATCAGCATCTTGCCGTCCTTCAGCTCCGTGCCGACCCATACGCGGCTTTGGCAGCCCTTTATGAGATTGCCGGGCTTGCGGTATTTATCGGGCATGGGCGGCAGCTTGCGTCCCAGCGAGATGATGAACTCGTACTTTTCAGTCCAGTCATCGAACAGGGACATGTCGTCCAGCAAATCCTCTATGCGGTCATTGAAGCTCATGGCTCTGCGTCAGCAGGTGGTTGCAAGGGTGTAAAGTACGGCCTTCTGGGCGTGCAGGCGGTTCTCTGCCTCGGTGAAGATGATGGGCGCATGCGCTTCGAGCACCTCGTCGGTTATCTCGTAGCCGCGGTAGGCCGGCAGGCAGTGGAATACGCTGTGGCCGGGGGCGGCGAGCTTCAGCAGTTCATCGTTGACCTGGTAGGGGAAGAAGGCTTTTTCCTTGGTGCCTTTTTCGGCTTCCTGTCCCATGGAAATCCAGGTATCGGTGTTGATGATGGTGCAATCGCGCACGGCTTCTGCGGCATCGGTGGTGCAGATGATGTTGGGGCAATCGAGTGCAGCAAGCGTGTCGGCTTTGGGCAGAGCGTGCTCCGGCCCGGCAAGTGCAAGCGTGAAGCCCAGGCGCTTGGCGGCCCACATCCAGGAGCGCCCCATGTTGTTATCGACATCTCCCAGGAAGGATATTTTCATGTCTTTCCAGGAGCCGACACCGTATTTCTCCTCCAGCGTCAGCAAATCCGCCAGTATCTGGCAGGGGTGCTCCTGGTCGGTGAGGGCATTGATGGTCGGTATACCGGAGTAGCGGGCAAAATCCACCACCTCATCCTGCCCGTAGGTGCGGATGACAGCACCGTGAATCATGCGCCCGAGCACGCGCGCAGTGTCCTTAATGGGCTCGCCGCGCCCCAGCTGGATGTCGCGAGTGGACAGGAACATGGGGCGGCCGCCCAGTTCGGAAATGCCTACCTCGAAAGAAACGCGTGTACGCGTGGACGACTTGGAGAAGATAAGCGCCCATGTCTGGCCGGTGAGCGGCTGCAAGCTGTGATTGCCTCGCTCAGCCTTGAGCTTGTGCCCCAAAGCCAGCAGATTCTGAATCTGCTCGCCCGTTAATTCTTCGATGGAAAGTAACTGCTTCATGGTATGTGCCGACTTGTGGAAGACGCAAAAATAGCATACGACACGGCAGAAGTAAAGCACGGAATGAGTCAGCGTACAGCCTTCCCAACATTACTCACCCGCTCCGTAGGTGCCATAAGAGCCCGGATGTAGCCTGTTAGGGGGATTAGCGTTGAAGCAATGAGAAAAGGGCAATTTGTGGAAGTACGATGGTCGAATTCAGAAGGACGAATTTGAAAGCCCCGCACGGCGGGGCGAAAGCTCATAGGCAGGGGTAAGCGAGCGATAGCTCGCGTAGCCCCTGTTAGGGGAATAAGTAGAAATGGAGCCCCGTGAATACGGCGGCGACAGCCTTTCGTGGACTGACGGTTGCATACAAGCAAATCCAAAAGCTACCGCTATTATTAAGTTATGCTATCGCCCTGTTTACACGGGGCTTATGAATTCCGCGCCTCACGACGCATGGGTAGCAGAGCTTAGCTGCAGTTACTTGCCCGCGCTTTAAGGCGCGGTCACAATCGGTTGTTTTGGCTACGCATCCCCGCGGGCGATCGCCCGCCGAATTTGAAAGCCCCGCACGGCGGGGCGAAAGTATAGTAGCCCAAGGT
>JAUNRE010000032.1 GCA_030535795.1 Akkermansia sp. | reverse complement strand
ACCTCTTCAATGCCATTGAAGCGCTCTACCAACTGAGCTAATACCCCGTTCTGTTGTGGTGTCCTACAGTGAGGACGGGCGCAGTATACACCAGAGTTGGGGCTTTGGCAAGTAAAAAGTGTAAAAAAAGTGCATTTTTTTATATTTGGGGGGATGCTATGTTGGGGGGATGGGTAAAAAGCCGGTTGTAATGGGGGCGTGAAATGGGGGTGTGAGGCGTGTGGCGAGAGGCTCAAAAGGTGGTGGTGCGGCAAGTTTGTGCTTGCGTTGGGCGTGGAGTTTGTTAAACTCGGGGTATGGCTTATCTTATGGCAGGGGGGCAGGCGGGGATGTCGCCGGTGGCGCGGATGTTGTATGCTGCTTGGTGTGGTGACGTGGCTTGTGTGCGGGAGCTGTTGGCGGAAGGTGTGCCGGTGGATGCTACTGATGGCAAGGGGCGAACGGCGCTGATGCTTGCTGCGGCTCGCGGTGCGGTGGAGACGGTGGCGTTGCTGCTGGAGGCGGGGGCGGATACCTGTGCTCGTAATAAGGGCAATCGGGGGGTGATGGATTATGTGGAGGTGGCAGCTGTGGCGCGGTTGATTCTGGCTCATTTGCCGGGGGCTGCTCGGGTGGCTGCGGCTACGCGCTTGCTTTTCAGTGTGCATGCAAACCCGGAGCTGGTGGCATGTGCGCTGGCGGCCGGGGCATGTGCCGATGCTCGCAACAAGCGTGGGGATACGCCGCTTATTTGGCTGTGCTGGGAGGCGGCGTTGTCGGGTAGGGGGTATGATTGTATTCGCTTGCTGTTGGCTGCCGGGGCGCGGCCACATGCGCTCAATTGCCATGAGCATTCGCCTATGCTGATGGCGCTGTGGCGGGATGATACTGTGCTTGTGCAGTTGCTGCTGGAGGCGGGGGTGGCTCCGGATGTGGTGCTGAATAGTAGGGGGGAGCGGCCGCTGCATTGTGTGTATTCGGCGGCGATGGCTCGTGTGCTGCTGGCAGCGGGGGCGGATGTGAATGCGGTGGATGCTGAGGGGTATACGCCGCTTATGCAGGCTTGTGCGGAGGATGCGGAGTTGATTCGGCTTTTGGTGGAGGCGGGGGCGGATGTGAATGCCAGGAATGCTCAGGGGAGTGTGCTTGCACATCTGCCGCGCCGGTGTGAGGAGGTGGATCGGTTGTTGTACGAGGCCGGGGCGCGCTATTGCGCGGATAATATGAATGATGTGGAATGTGCGGTGGCTGACCCGAATATCCGGTGGCTGCGTATGTTGCTGGAGGATGGGGCGGATGTGAACCGGGTGAATGAGGCCGGGCAAACGCCGCTGATTGTGGCGGCTTGGGGTGCCCGTGCTGCGGCGGTGCGTGTGCTGCTGGGGGCCGGTGCCGCGGCTTGTATTGACCACTGTGATGCGGAGGAGGGGGTGACGGCGCTGCATGCGGCGGTCATTGCGTGCCGCAGCCGGGTGCGGGTGTGCCCGGAAAATATCGAGGCTCTGTTGGCCGCGGGGGCTGATGTGAATTTGCCGGATCGCGATGGGTGGACTCCGCTGCATTCCTGTGCCTTTTATAATTTGCCGCAGCTTGTGCCGCTGTTGTTGCGGGCCGGGGCTGACCCGACGTGTGCCGATAAGCGTGGCATAAAGCCTGCTGAAATGGCGCGGGAGAAGGGGCATGAGGAGGTGGCTCGCCTCCTTGAGCTGTGGTGTGAAGGCGCCTGCTGATTGGCAAACAACTATGGGATGCCCGGACTGACTGTTGCGCTATGATGCGGGGCAGAAGGGGCGATGGCCTACCTGAAAAGTAGTAATTTTCTGTTATATTTGAGAATGGTTCTAAAAAATATCGTTAAGACGCAAGTTTGCGCTTGCGTTGGCTGGGAGAATCGTATAAAATGAGCGCGTCGCGGGGCGGAGTTTCCTGCGGCATAGGTTAAAACGCAATCCACAGAGATTCAACAAGATGATTAAGGTAGCCATTGTAGGATACGGCAATATCGGTAAGTACTCGGTCGATGCACTGCGTGCGGCACCTGATATGGAATTGGTAGGCATTGTACGCCGCGCGGGGAGCGCCCCTGTGCATGGCATTAAGACGGTGTCGGATATCGATGAGCTGGGGCAGGTAGATGTGGCGCTGCTTTGCACGCCTACCCGCAGTGTGGAGGCGGCTGCGCTTCCGCTGTTGGCCAAGGGTATCAATACGGTGGATAGCTTTGATATTCACGGCGGTATTGTGGATTTGCGCCGATCGCTCGGCAAGCAGGCTGTGGCCAACAATGCAGTGTCGGTGATATCGGCCGGCTGGGATCCGGGCTCGGATTCGGTGATGCGCACGATGATGCTGGCGATGGCTCCCAAGGGGATTACCTACACGAACTTTGGTCCCGGTATGAGCATGGGGCACAGTGTGGTGGCTCGCTCGAAGGCGGGGGTGAAGGATGCGCTTTCGCTGACGATTCCGACGGGCTCGGGTGTGCACCGCCGCATGGTGTATGTGCAGTTGGAGGCGGGCGCGGATTTTGCTGAGGTGGCGGCAGCCATTAAGGCGGATGACTACTTCTGCCACGATGAGACGCATGTGCAGCAGGTGCCGGACATTGATTCCCTGCGTGATATGGGACATGGTGTTTACATGGAGCGCAAGGGGGTATCCGGTACGACGCAGAATCAGATTTTCAAGTTTGAGATGCGGATTAATAACCCTGCGCTGACGGCTCAGGTGATGGTGTGTGCGGCTCGCGCCAGCATGCGCCTGGCTCCCGGGTGCTATACGCTGCCGGAGATTCCGCCCATGGATTTCTGCCCCGGCGACCGCGAGGCTCTCATTGCCCAGCTGGTATAAGCGCCGAAGCTACGGAATTTTTTAACCGGGATAGGTCTCATGACTTATCCCGGTTAATTTTGGAGCAGGGGGGCGCGCTTGCGTCGGGCGTCAGGCCTGGGCGCCGCGAATGGCTTGGCTCATGAGCTCGGCGGCTTTTTTGCCGCTCATGAGCATGCCGCCGAAGATGGGTCCCATGCGGAAGCTGCCGCTCACGCCGTTGGCGGCCATGCCGGAGACGAAGAGGCCGGGGTAAATTTCCTTGGTGTTTTCGATGGTGGAGCGCTCGCCCTCAGCGGCATCCATGCTCATTTCGCCGATGACGCCGCCGGTGGCGGTATTGAGGCGGACGCCGTTTTTGCGGGCGACTGTTTTGGCAATTTCGCAGTCGTGACCGGTGCCGTCGAGCACGGTGCGCGAGATGATGGTGAGCGGGTCGACGTGCAGCCCCTCGCGCAGAACAGGTGTCCAGTTGACGACAACGCCGCCGACGCGGCCTTGTTTGTAGACGACGTCTTCCACGGAATAGCAGTTGAAGATGACGGCACCGGCTTGTGTGGCCTTGTAGAGGAGGCCGGCGGTGGCGTGTACGGAGTCGATGATGTAGGTGCCCTCGCGGTAGGGTTTGTAGGTGAGCCCCAGTTCCTGCACGATGGGCAGGGCTTCCTCTTGCACCACGATGTCGTTGAACATCATAGCGCCGCCCCACATGCCGCCGCCGGGGGAGAGTTTGCGGTCAAAGAGGGCGACTTTGTGCCCGGCCTTTGCCAGATAATAGGCCGCTACGATACCGGAGGGGCCGCCGCCTACGATGGCGGCATCCAGTTCGAGGCAATCTTGTAATTTGTTGAAATACGATTCGATAATACCGCGTGATACCAGTGTTTCCATGCTAGGTATTGTATTTCGGTGGGGATGTAAGTCAATCTGATAAAATGTCATGCGGCGTTTTTGATGCGGCTGTGCATTTTGCTTGCGCTTGGGGGGATTTTGTGGCAGAGTAGGGGCATGAAATCTCTTCTTGCTTCCTGCCGTTTGTATGGTATTGTGGATTTGGGGTATGTGGCTCCGCAACAGGTGGGGGCGGTGACGCGTGCATTGATAGCGGGCGGTGTGCGTATTTTGCAGCTGCGCGCCAAGGGGGTGGAGCTGCCGTTGGTGCAGCGCCTGGCGGTTGAGATGCAGGCTATCTGCCGCGAGCATGGGTGTATTTTTGTGCTGAATGATTACCCCGAAATGGCCGCTGCCATTGGGGCGGATGCCGTGCATGTGGGGCAGGATGGCGGCTCGTTGGCCGAGGTGCGCCGTATTGTCGGCCCCGGGGTGCTGGTGGGGCGCTCGACGCATAGCCCGCAGCAGGCGAGGCTGGCGCGCGAGGAGGGGGCGGACTATATTGGCTTCGGGCCGTTGTTCCCCACGGGGACTAAGCCCGGCCGTGCCGCTATCGGCCTGCAGGATATCGCTGCTGTGCGTGCTGAGGTGGGAAATATGCCGATGTTTTGCATAGGCGGTGTCAATGGTGACACGCTGCCGCAGGTGCTGGCTGCGGGGGCGGAGCGCGTGGTGATTGTTTCCTGGCTGCTGCAGCAGGCGGATATTGCCGCTGCGGCGGCTGCGGTTATCGCCCGGCTGGGCTGAGTAGAAGGGGGGCTCATTATCGCAAGGCGGCGCAGATACCGGGAACGACCGGCTGAGTGCCGAAAAGGGGGGGCTTTAGCATACCGGTGTTGCAGCCACCATCCGGGTCGGCTGCACTATTGGCGATATGGTGGCTAGCCGGGGGAAGCCCGCGGTGAATCAGCGCCGTTCGTTCAGGAAAAGCCCGCGGTGTTCATGGAAGAAGTGGTAGAGCAGGCGCACGTTTTCCAGCTCATACCAGGGGCGGGTGGTAATGGGGCGGTGGTCGAGGTCGTAGATGAGGGCGTCCTCGATGCTGAGGAGTAGGGGTGAGTGCGTGGCGATGACCAGCTGGGCTCCGCACACGGCGCTGGAGGCGAGGAAGTCCACGAGGTCGAGCTGGAGGTTGGGCGAGAGGCTGTTCTCGGGCTCATCCAGCAGGTAGAGGCCGCGCTCGGCAATGGCTTGGGTGAAGTAGATGAAGGCGCTTTCGCCGTTGGAGTACTCGCGCTCGGCTGCCTCGGCGCGTTGGCTGACGAAGCGGTTGCGGGTGCTGTGGCGGGCTTTCATGTGGGTGAGGAAGGCGTCGTATCCGCCCTGTTCCTGTGAGTTGAGTTTCATGGGGCGGGCTCGCTCGAAGCCCCACCGGCGCGCGGCTCGCTCGGCTGCCAGATTGCGGGCATCATTCTGCTCGCGCAGGCGCAGGATGTGCTCGAACACATCATCGCTGCCGATAAATCGGCTCTCGTAGGGGATTTGCTCAACATAGCCCGTGTCCTCCCCGGCCATGCGTACACTGCACATTTCTACATAATCGCCGAAAAAAGGCGTGCGGTTGTAGGGGGTGCTGCGCGGCAGGCGCAGTTTCTCGGCCATGAGGTTGAGCAGGGTGGTCTTGCCGGAGCCGTTGCCGCCGTAAAGGATGGTGATGTTGCCCAATTTCAGCCTGGGCAACGGTGTCTCAAACACTCGGAATGGGTAATACTGCTTGGTGCAGTGAAGGTCATAGTTGTCGTTCAGCCAGCCTTCTTCCTGTTCGGGGGTGAGGACGCAGAATTCTTCGAGATAAATCATGGTTGCGGGACGGTCGGGGGGCTTCCTGTCGGCTTTTGTTGTAGCATACAGACTATAGGTTGTCAATGCTGATATTTTCCCGAAGCGGCGTCGGAGTCTTGGAAAAGCGGCGGATGATGCAATGGTATGCGGGCTTTTGTAGGCGAAAATTATTGTGCCGGGTGCAATGCGTACAGGAGCCGTGTATCGTATTTGCTTGACATTGATACTTTTTTTGTTACGCTGATTGTATGAATCGATTCTGTGCAAGTTTGCTTTTGGCTATGGTCGGGATGTTGATGGCCGTAGGTGGATGGGCGCTGTGTTGTTATGTGGAGGGGGCTCGTGCGCTGGTGGGCGGTGTGCTGTTGCTGGTGGGTGGGCCGTTGGTTGTTTTTGCTGCCATGTTGGGGTGGTGGAAGGCGAAAGATGCCGAAAACTTGTTTGGGGCACCTATTAGCCGGGATGATTATTTCGCCGGAGTGGCCATTCCTTATGCCGAGGTGCCGCTGAATTGCCCCCTGAAAAAGGTGAAATCCCTGGCCGGGGAGAAGGCGGCGGATGGCGCCTTGACGCTGCGCCCCGCTGCAGGTAAGGGGCTGTTGCAGCTTTTCCCGTGGTCGGGCCGGAAAGGGCGGCAGACGGAGGTCGAGGTACGCCGTCGTGGAGATGTGACTCCCGGGACTGAGGGCGCTGCGGCGAATGAGGCTGTGGTGGTCGTATACCGCGCTGATTCGCCTGATGTTACTCCGGCATTAGAGGAAGACTGGCAGTGGTATGGGGTGATGAGTGGTAATGCCTTCCCGCTGTTGCCTGATACGCTGTGGTATATATGCAAGCAGGCTTCGAATCAATTGAAGAAACGCCGTGCCTGTGCTGTGCTTTTCTGCGATGGGAAAAAGCTGCGGGTGTATCCAGCCCGCCGCTTGAGCGCTGTTCAGGAGTTGCTGAAACGCCTGGAGGTGGAGTAAGGCTCGCCTGAAAAAGCGGAGGATTGTATGCCTGCGGCGTGAAGGCGGGAAAATAGCTGTGCGTTGGCTCTTAGTGCAGGAGTATATGCAGCTTGAGGATATCAAGCAGCACCCAGCTGAGGAAGGGGAGCAGGAATACGGTGCAGAATAATATCCCGGCGGCATCGTGGTTTCGCTCGCCTTTGATAAGCAGTACTATGCCGATGATGAGGCTTAGCCCTGCCAGGAAAACGCAGCCTACGATACTGAAAAAGCTTGCCATGGAGCCCCAAGGGGCGAGAATCCACACGATTTCCAGCAGGGCGGCAAAGGCGAGGGGGAGCCAGGCCGGCAGGCGCGATGTGTCGTGAGTGGATGGGGCTTTGGGGGATGGCGGCATAGGAATATGGGTGTGGGGCGGTTAGCGGCCGGCGTAGCAATCCGCGGCCATTTGTTTCAGCTTGCTCATAACGGGGAGAGCGTTGAATTGCCGGATGTGCTCGGCCTCTGCGAGAATGCCGGGTATGTAGCGTCCGTTGATGGTGTCGCCAGTGTCCGCGCCGTCTTCAAACGTGCGGTAGGAATCGGTGTCTTTCTTGTCTCCGATGTCGCTCCAAGGGGATTCAAAGAGGAATTTGGAAGCAAGTTCTGTGCCGTCGGCAGTCAGGAACACGATGTTGCAGAAGCAGGCGGGCGGCGTAGGGTGAATCATGTTGCGCTTATAACGCTGATATTCGTACCAGTCTCCCTGCGCCAGAATGGGGGGCGCCTCCACCTCGGAAAAAAGTCGACGTACGGTTGCCTGTTCCTCCGCACTCATGGGGATGCGGGTGACTTTCCCCGTGCGCACGTTTTTAATCTCCCCAGCAATTTGGGCTGCCCGTTTGGCTGCGGAACGCAAGTCGGCGGCTATGGAGCCGTGGTTTTTGACATAGCGGGCGTATTCCTCGGCATCCCGGGCATTCAGCCGAGGCTGTGGGCTGCACTGGCAGAGACTTCCTGCTAAGAGGATAGAGAAAATGAGGGCGCGGCTCTTCATGACATCCGGGGTATTATAGAAGCCGCCATGATAAAAGCAAGCGCAAAATGCTTGTACACGCTCATAAACATGACTTTGTCACATGGAGGTATGCCGTATCATTCCACAAGAAAGCATAAGAGTAGGGCAAAAAAAACTTGCAAATAGTGGGAATTCTGGCATACTGTATGAGGTCGGTGTGAGGTAATGACCGTGAGACTGAACGAGAGTGTATGATAGAAATGATGGATAAGACACGTAAGCCGCGTATTGCTATTCTCGGGGATTTCCCGATAGGCAAGGTGTACAGCCGCTATGCAGAACGTACGAAGTTTTATCCCTCGTGGTTATATAATTTATATGAGGCATTTCTCCTGAAACAAGAATTTGATATTCATTGGATTATCGTGGATAAAATGATCAAGGAAGAAGAAGTGTTCCATGTGCAGAATCAGACATTCCACATGATTCCCGGTAGTCGCCTTACACTGGGGCTATATACAGCATATATCTATAATCGTCACAAAGTTAAAAAGTGCGTCAAAAAAATCCGGCCTGATATATTTCATGGCTGGGGAACGGAACGTTTCTACGGATTAGCGGCTTGTGATTTTCGCGGTAAATCTCTGTTGTCCGTACAGGGCTTACTTACCGCTTATAGCCAGAGAGCCAGATTGTCAACCTTTGAGAGCAGGCAGAAGTGGTATGAAAAGGGCGTTTTGCAAAGAGTTAAGTATATTACAGTAGAATCCCCATGGGCATGGGACAGGGTTTTGGAATTGGCACCGGAAGCAAATCTATCTCTTTGTGAATATGCCGTAAATCCTGATTTCTTTAACGTGCAGCGCCATTTATCGGATGAACCAAGTTGTCTGATAGCGTGCTCTCGAGCTTTAGTTAAAAATATTCAATTGGCGGTTAAGGCTTTTTCCCGGCCAGAGTTGCGTCATGTCAAGTTGTATATGGCCGGGCCTCTTCCTGAGGATTATTCTGAGTTGCCGGAGAATATTATTCCTTTGGGGGGAATGGAGCATAAAAAGGTGGCAGATTTGATGGCTGGAGTTTGGTGCCTCGTTCATCCCAGCTTGGCGGATACCGGGCCAACTGTTGTGAAGGAGGCTCGGGTAGTGGGAGTCGCTGCAATTGTTACCACAGAATGCGGTTCTAAACAACATGTGATTCACGGAAAGTCAGGCTACATCATCCCGCCGAATGATGAAGAAAGACTGGTGGAGGCTGTTTTAGCTGTGACTAAATCTCGTGAAACGGCTCGGCAAATGGGGGAATATGGGCAGGATGGCTGTCGTAGAGCTTTGCGCGTGGAAACAATGAGTAATACTTTTTCAGAATTATATATGAAAATTTTAACGGACTGAGGTTATGTCTGAATCTACCGAAAAACCTAAAATCTATTTCATCAGTTTCGCGGATTCTCGGATGGCTGCGGCTACAACAAGAATAGCCAAGCAGGCAGCGGAAATGAATTTCTTTGACGAAATTCATGTAATGAATGAGGCAGATTTAGGTGAGGAATTTAGAGAACGGTGGAAAGATGTCATGCGACCCGGTGTTCGGGGATTTGGATACTGGTGCTGGAAACCATACATTATCAGAAGAAAATTGGAACAATTAGAAGAGGGGGATATCCTTCTATATTGTGATGCCGGATGTCATCTGAATCCGGGAGGTGTAGAGAGGCTGAAAAATTATTGCGAGTCGCTAAAAAATGATTCATTGGGAATTAAGGCTTTTAATGCCTTTTCTGGAATCATTGATGTTCGAGAAAGACGCTGGACTAAGGGGGACGTCTTCGAGTATTTCTCTTGCAGAGAGCAAAAGAATATTACAGAAAGTAAACAGGTGGCAGCAACTCAAATAATATTAAGGAAATGTGAGACTTCAATTGATTTCTTTAATGATTGGCTGAGGACTATCGAAAATGATTTTTCTTTAATTGATGACTCTGTGTCTAAATCTCAGAATTTAAGGGGGTTTATAGAGCATCGTCATGATCAGAGCATTTTTTCTGTGTTGTATAAGCTCAGAGGGGGAGTGACTTTTTCAGAAGAAGAAACGGAGGTGTCGATTGGGAAAGATATGTCTTCATACCCTATATGGGATGTCCGGGACAGAGGCTATAAAGACAAGCGTTTTTTCTCTCGTTTGCGGCGTTGGGTTAAAGCGAAAATTCTCATGTCCAAAATACGCATTGAGAAATTGAGGTGCCGATTTTGTGGAGAAGAATGACTTTTTCGGCGTTTTTTTTCAAAAAAATGCATTTTTTTTGAAAAAAGTGGCTGTTTTGTGAATAAAAAGGTGCTTGTCGTGCGCTTATATGGGTAGAGAGGTGCGCGAGGTCGCTTGTGGTCGGCTACGGCGGTATCGTTTTCGGGGTATCGTGATGCTGGTGGTTGGCGAGTAGCGTGTCTAAGGCGGGGAATATTCGCCCGATACTTTTCCCTAACTGATAGTCGAAGGAGCCCACAGCCCGAAAGAGCCCATGTCTGCATGTTGCAGGCATGGGCTTGTCGGAAGCGGGGTATTGGCGATGCGCAGCGGGGTTAGTTCGCCGAAGTTTTGTTGTATTGCTGAATCAATGCATCGGGGCGAGGTTCGCGGCCCAGGAAATCGCGAATCTGTTGCATGGCCGGAATGCTGCTGCCCCGTTCCAGTATGCACCTGCGGTAGTGGGCGCCGACAGCCGGATTAAGAATCCCCTCGTTTCTGAAGCGGCTCATCGCATCTGCCGCCAGCATTTCACACCATTTGTAGGTATAGAGGCAGGCGGCGTAGCCTTCGGACATCGTATAGGTCAGAGTTCGTTGCTCCGAGGGCGGCTGCTCGGTGTAGGGGAAAAGCCACGGGCGCAGTATTTCTTCTGCCACTTCATCGATGGGCCGTCCCTTGTATTTATCATGCCAATGCATGTGAAGCTCGAGATCGAGCTTGCTGCACAGTAGCATGCGCATGTGCATCTCGATGGGGTTGGAGCCGCGGCTGGTAGCCAGCTGCTGAGCCAGTTGTGCAGGCAGAGGCTCTCCTGTCTTGTAATGGAACGCAAAGGTGGCAAGAGCCTCCGGTTCCCAAATCCAATTTTCCTGTAGGTGGCTGGGCATTTCCACAAAGTCGCGTTCTACCTCGGCGGTGCAGTGGGGACGTATTTCTCCGTGTCCCAGCATCATGTGCATCATGTGCCCGAACTCGTGGAAAAGCATATAGAGCTCGCCGTGGTTGAAGAGGTGCGGCTTGCCCGGAACTGGGGGCGTAAGGTTGGCCATCAGCGCAGCCAGATGCGGCTCACCCACACTACCATCGGTAGCAGGTGTGCCGTCCCTGAGCGGCATGCACCAAGCTTGCCCGCGTTTGCCGGGGCGGAGATAAAGATCCATGTAGAAGCTACCCAAGTGGGTGCCGGTTGTAGCATCCTTTACGGCAAAGCAGCGCACACCGGGGTACCACACCTCCACATGCCCGGCCGGGCAGCTTTCCCCGGGTTTCAGGCATACCGTAGGAATCTCTTCATAATGCAGATTCAGCAAGCCGGCCCATATATTCATAAGCCCCGGTATTACCTTGTCTGCCTGCAAATAGGGGGTAATAGCATTTACATTGAAGGCGTTTCGCTTGGGCGGAAGGTGACGATTCAGATAGGCCGTATCCCACGGGGCTACGGCTGTGAGCTCCTTGCCGCTGGCTTGTGAGTAGCGCTTCATTTCTCCTGCTACATAGGCATCCCACGCAGGTTTGCTGGCGGCCAGAAGGCTGTCCACAAATGCCAGAGCCTTCTCGCCGTTGCCCATCATGCGGTGTGCCGCTTCTTTGTCGGCAAAGTTTTTGTAGCCCAGCAGGGTTGCCAGTTCGTGGCGAAGCTCCAGGATGCGGTGGATAATCGGCTCCGTGTCCAGAGTACGTGCTGTACCGGCGCTTGTGGTGCCCAACCAGCACTTGCGGCGGGTTTCCGCTACTTTGCAGAAGCGCAGCACGGCATTCGCCGGGGACGTACTCATATTGATGAGCCATGCCGGCTTATCCGGGGTAGCATAGCCGCGTTGCTGCGCTGCCGCAGCTGCATTCTGCATCCAGCGCTCGGGCATTCCCTCCAGCTGGGCCGGGTCTGTTATCACCAGCTCCCACATGAAGGGGCCGGTCTTGACGTACTGGCTGAAGCGGAACCCCAGCTGTGCGAGCTCTTGTTCAATTTGTGCTTTTCTCATCTGCTGTTCCGGTGCGAGGAAGAGCCCGCTGTCTCGCATGACATCGAGGCTCTGTTGCACGAAACGTTGCTTGGCCGGGCTAAGCTGCTTCACCCAAGGCGCCTGCGCCGCCTCACGCAGCACCTGTGCTATGCGGGCACCATGCAGTCCCTCGGCATTGTAGGCCGTCGTTTCCTGCATGAGCGTCTCCATCATGTGCTGCATTTCCTTTTTGCCCAAGGCAATGTGCAGGTGGTAGACGTAATTCATCGCCTGCTTCATGTTCTCCCCCGCCTCGTACCATGCCAGGAACGTGTTTTCGAAGGTTGCGGTTTCGGGGGTGACCGCCGCGATGGCGGCTAGCCTTTCGTAAGCCTGGTCAATGCCGGCTCGCACATCGGTGAGCGCCTGTTGCGGAGTCATTTTCGACCATGCGGGGTAGAGCTCTGTGCGGAAGAACGGATGGTCCTCTTGTGTGGCTTGTGCTACGGGCTGTTCAGCCGCATGTTGGTTTGCGGCGGCCAGCGGAGCCAGGCTCAGTAGAGCGGGTAAAATGAATGTGTGGATTTTCATTGTTGTTCTATTCGGGGTTGGTAACGTTGCATGAGCGCATCAGTTGAGGGTTCGCGCCCCAGGAAGTCGAGGAACTGTTTCGCGGCAGGTTCGCTGCCGCCTTTTTCGAGAATTGCGTGACGGTAGGCCGCTCCCGTGGCGCGGTTCATGATACCTTCTTTCCGGAAGCGAGTAAACGCCTCATCAGAAAGTACTTCTGCCCATTTGTAGATGTAAAGGCCGGCATCGTAGCCCTTGGTGATGTTGTAGTCCATCGTCCGCATCAGGGTGGGGACAGGCACGCTCCAAGGCATTTGCCATGGTGCCAGGATTTCGGCACACACCTCATCGAGAGGGCGCCCCTTAAATTTCTCATAGAAGAACATGTGGAACTCCAGGTCGAGTTTGGCAGCCCAGAGCATTTGCATGTGCGTCGCAAGCGGGCTCTTGCAGCGGTCTGCCGCCACCTGTTGTGCCAGTTCCGCCGGCAGGGGCTCGCCTGTAGCGTGGTGGAAGGCAAATGTGGCGAGAGCCTCCGGTTCCCATGCCCAGTTTTCCTGGAGCTGGCTGGGAACCTCCAGGAAATCCTGCTCCGTCCCCATGCTTCCCTGCGTACGCATGGCACCGCGTGCGAGGATGTGGTGCATCAGGTGTCCGAACTCATGGTGCAGGGTGTAGAGCTCGTGGTGCGCCAACAGGTGCGGGCGCCCTTTGGCCGGTGGTGTCACATTCGCCACCAACACCGCAAGGTGGGGCTCAGCCGGGCGATTGTTCGTTGCCGGGTTGCCCTGACGCAGCGGCATGCACCAGGCGGGGCCACCCTTGCCCCGGCGGGGGTAAAGATCCAGATAGAAACTCCCCAAATGAGCATTCGTGGCGGCATCATGCACGGTATAAAAACGCACACTCGGGTGCCATACCTCCACCTTGTCGGCAGGGCAGGTTTCGCTGTTTTTCAGGCAGACTGTGGGCAACTCCGTAAAACGTATGTTGAGCAAATCCGCCCACAGGTTCATCAGTCCGGTAATACATTTTTCTGCCTGCAAATACGGAGTGATTTTGCTGTAATCAAAGCCTTTTTGATTCGGCGGCAGAATGCTGTTGTAGTAGGCTACATCCCAAGGATTGATAGTGGCGAGCTTGCGACCTGCCGCACGGGAGAAACGCTCCATTTCTGCCGCGACATGGGCATCCCAGGCTGGTTTGCTCTTGTGCAGCAGGTCATCAATGATACTCAGAGCGTGCTCTGCATTGCGCACCATGCGTCCATGCACTTTCATTTCTGCATAGTTTTTGTGCCCCAGCATAGTGGCGGTCTCGTGCCGCAGCTCCAGAATCCGGTAGAGAATCGGCTCATTGTCGGCGGCCAACGCCGTAGCTGTCGCAACTGTTGCCGGCCAGCATTGGCGGCGGGTGGCTTCCACCGTGCATTGCCTCAGCACATCGTGAGCCGTGGCGGCTGTTACCAACCAGGCTCCGGGGTGCCCGGCTCGCTCTGCTGCCTGAGCGGCGCGTTGCATCCATTTCTCCGGCATACCGTGTAGCTGTGCGGGGTCGGTGATGATGCATTGCCAGGTGTTAGCGCCCTTCCGGATGTTGTCGGAGAATTGGCGCGCGAGCTGCATGAGCTCCATGCTGATTTCGGCGCGGCGTTTGCGCTGTTCGGGAGTCAGCGTAGCAGCTTCGCTATCAAATTTTTCGGTAATTTTTTGCACGAATCTCTGCTTTGCGGGGCAGAGCTTGCTCACCCATGGCGCCTTGGCTGCTTCCAGCAGCACCTGTTTTACCTGTTCCGTGTATCGGCGCGTGGCGCCATGAGCCGCCGTGCGGGCCGAAACATCCGTCATGCACTTTTGCAGGGCAGGGTTCACCCCCATGTTTGCCAGGTGGCGAAGGTAGGCCATCAACTGTCGTATGTTTTCCTCTGCCTGTTCGTAGGCCAGAAACGTGTTTTCGAAAGTAGCCTGTTCCGGGGCAAGGGCAGCAATAGCTTCCAGGCGGGCATCAGCTTCGGCAATGGCTCTTTCCAGGTCGATAAGTGCCTGTTGAGGCGTCATTTTCGACCACGCCGGGTACAAGGCAGTGCGGAAGAAAGGGTGAGCAGGGGTGTAAACGGCGGACTCCTGGCTGTGCCCGGCTTGCTCCGCTCTTCCGGTGAGTGCGGCACATGGCAGCAGGAAGGCGAGAACGAGGTGTAAGGCTTTCATGACTTGCGGTTTTTGAAAATCGGGGTGAAAATGGGCGCCATCACACCGACCATGGCGAGGCATTGTACGCCGCATCGGCTGCAGAGCTCACGAGCATGCGGACGCGATCGGCATCGGCCACGTTCAGGAATCCGCGCGGCGTGCGCGTTTCCGTGCGCTCATCATAATCGTGCTCAAAAATGACATCTCCGCTGCCGTCGGGCGCTTCGTTGAACTTCTGAATCATGCCGAGCATGAGTGGCCATTCTCGGGGCTCTTTGTCGGCAGATAGAACTACAGCTCGTTTAGCTGTAAGCAAGTAGATGGTCTCCTCCTCCGTGTAAGCCTGAGTTGTCGTGCCGCCGAACCACCTCCAGATGTTGGACAGGAAGCCGCCATTCCCGTGGGTGGCTGCTGGCATGGGGGCAGAGCAGGGCTTGCCGACCCACAAAAGTTCTTCGGCCGGGTGCAGAGCGGCCGCTACGCGCGCCTGTTGCTCGGGGGCGAGTGTGTTCATGGCAAACAGCCTAGCAGAGAAAAACCGTGTTGTCAATGCTTTGTTGCCGGTCGCGGTCGGGTATTTCTGCCGGAGCGAAGCCCTTAAAGCATGGGACCTCTGAAATCGGGGTTGACAGGAAATAGCCGCTGTGTTATGATGCTCCTGCAATTATCGACTACTATGGAAGAGAAACAAAGCCCCAAACCCCGTAAGATTAACAAGGTGCATGCGCCTATTCCGAATGAAAAAGTGCAGGTGGTAACGACGGATTTCATTCCCGGCTATACTATCACGAAGTCCCTTGGGCTGGTGAGTGGCAGTAGTGTACAAATGCTCGGCCTGGCTAAGGGGATAACTGCCGGGCTGGGGCAGTTTTTCAGCGGCGGGGATGTGCCTGATCTTCACACCCTGCTGGAGGATACCCGCAAACTGGCACTCAACCGGTTAAAAACAAAGGCTCTGGCTGCCGGGGCTGATGCCGTGGTGGGGGTACGCCTCACGACCAGCGATTTGGGGCAGCACATGGCCGAAGTCTGTGTCTACGGCACAGCAGTGAAAATCAGCTCCTTATGATTCTTCCTGCGTTTGCGCGCCGGTAACGTGTGCGACAAAGCTCGTGTACTCCTGCTCAAAGATGCAGGTGCCATCCTCTGCCGTGTGTACCGCCTCAAAGCCGTAGCGTCGTGAGAATGCGGCTCCCTCGGGCGTGACGTTGGCGGTGATGATGCGGCGGCAGCGGCGTTGCATCGGCTCATATTGTTCCACCGCCAGGCTCAGCAGGTGGCGGGTAAGCCCCAGCCCCCGATAGGACGGCTCTGTGAGCACACAACACAGGAACATGTGCAGCGGTTCATCCCCCTCAGCCTGCGGGTCTGCCAGCCCCTCCAACGTGAGGTTGTGGTCGTTGAACTCCCCTGCGCGCAGGGCTTGATAGATGTCCTCCCTCACCGGGAAGAGATTCACGAAGGCTACGATGTTGTCTCCCAAAGCCGCCGCAACGGTTGTGGCGGGGTAGCGTTGGTACCAGCGGTAGGCTTCAGCCGCTGGGGTGATGCAGTCCTCCCCGTAGTACTTCGCCTCCAGCTCCGCCATTTGCCGGAAGTGCTCAGCCGTGAGCTCATCCACAATACAAAGCGAGGGCGCGCTTCTGGCCATAACAAAGGATATGAGCGCTGCCAGAAACAGTACACCGCAAATGGCGGTCGCCAGCACTTTTTTTGCCAGCTCTACATCCCCCTCCGGTCCGGAGCCGATGGCAAAGTAGGCAATAAACGAGGCTGCCAGCCCCAGCAGCAGGGTAATGATGGCTCCTTTGTTGGCTTTCCAGAACATGTTTGTGCGCCGTGTATGTGAAGAGCGCGCAGGGGTAAGCCTGCGCGCTGAGTTAAAGGGTGTTAGCCGGCTTTAGTAATTCTGAGCCAGAATGGCGAAGTGAGCCTGCGGGTGGTCGCACACCGGGCACACCTCGGGAGCCTGCTTGCCGATGCAGATGTGGCCGCAGTTGGCGCACTGCCAGATGGTATCGCCCTCGCGGGAGAAGACGATGCCGCCCTCGATGTTGGCCAGCAGCTTGCGGTAGCGCTCCTCGTGCTGCTTCTCGATGGCGGCAACGCCCTCCATCTTCTCAGCAATCTCATCGAAACCCTCGGCACGAGCCTCCTCGGCAAAGGTCTTGTACATGTCTGTCCACTCGTAGTTCTCGCCGGCAGCGGCATCTGCCAGGTTTGCCATGGTGTCGGGCATGCCGCCATGCAGGTACTTGAACCACAGCTTGGCGTGCTCTTTTTCATTGTGCGCTGTCTCTTCGAAGAGCTTGGAAATCTGGACATAGCCGTCCTTCTTGGCGCGGGATGCGTAGTAAAGGTACTTGGTATGTGCCTGGGATTCGCCGGCAAAGGCTGCGGCCAGATTAGCTTCCGTTTTGGTGCCTTTAAGATCTTTCATGTTGGTGTAAACGGTGTGTATGTTAGGATCAGCTCACGCTGTGAGCGTTTTTAATATAGCATGGATTTCTGAAAAAGCAAGATATGTTATGTGCAGGAAGACACGTTTTGTGTGCGAAACGCGCCGAAGCCGGGGCTGCATGGGGTGCGGCCTTCGGCTCCGCTTCCTGCGCTGTGTGGGGATTACATCTTGAAGTGTTCGCCGAGGTAAATCTTGCGGGTGCGGGGGTCATTGGCGATTTCCTGAGCCGACCCCTGCTTAATCACCTTGCCTTCAAAGAGGATATAGGCGCGGTCCACAATGCCGAGTGTTTCGCGCACGTTGTGGTCGGTGATGAGGATGGAGAGTCCGTCCGTCTCACGCAGCGAGGCCACAATGTGCTGAATATCCTGCACGGCGATTGGGTCCACACCGGCAAACGGCTCGTCGAGCATCAGCAGGCTGGGGTTGCTGGCCAGGGCTCGGGCAATGGTAAGGCGGCGCTTCTCGCCACCGGAGAGCTGGATGGCGTGGCTCTTACGCAGCTTGGTGATGTTGAAACGCTCCAGCAGCTCATCGGCCTTGGCCTTCTGCTGGCGCGAGGTGAGATCCTTACGGGTCTCGAGAATGGCCATCAGGTTTTCAATGACAGTGAGCTTGCGGAAGATGGATTCTTCCTGGGGCAGATAACCCATGCCCAGGCGGGCGCGCAGGTGCATCGGCAGACCGGATACGTCCCTGCCGGCAAACATCACATTGCCCTCATCCGGGCGTACAAGCCCGGCTACCATGTAGAAAGAGGTCGTTTTGCCGGCACCATTGGGCCCCAGCAGGCCGACAATTTCTCCGGCGCGTACCTCCAGGCTCACATGGTCGGCGACCATGCGCTCGTTGTATGACTTGCACAGTCCGTTGGCTTTAAGCAGAATTTCGGAATCCATAAAAATTACTTTTTCTTGTTACTTGTTTTATTTTTATTCACCTGTTCCTTGACGCGCGTGGCAGCCGTACTCTGCTTAGCGCCTCTGATGGTGACATTGTTCTTCCTATCAAGCACGATGCGAGCCCCCCCGCCGGAGGCGATGTGGGTGTTGTAGGTGTCTTGCAGGGTGACGCGGTTACCGGTGAGCACCTTGGTACCGGTCGCGCCGTTGATGGTGAGGTAATCGCCGGTGGCGCGAATCATGCGCCCCTTGGGGTCCTTGCCGGCAATGGCCACATTGCCGGCCGCCGTTGCCTTGCTGATACCGCCCATGTCGTTCTTAGCCTTACCGGGCTGCATTTCCACATGAATAGCGCCACTGCACTGCATCGAGGCCTTGTTTGTCTGCACGCTGCCGCCGGAGGCCGTATCAGCCAGCTTGATGCCGGAGTAGTTGTAGACCATGTGCGGATAGCGAGCCAGCAGGGGCTTGTTTTTCTCGGCCGGGCCGGGGGCGAGGGTGAGGTAGAGCTCGCGGTTGGCGGAAATGATACCGCTTTCGCTCACGGTGCGAGAGTTCGGGCCGAGCACCAGCTTAGCATCTGTGCGGTTGAGGGTGAGCTTGTCCTTGCACTTGACGGCGGTAGGCTTCTTCTTACCCGGCAGCAAGGCGTCTATATTGTCACCCGTCAGGGTAACATCGCCGTTCGGTGCGAGGTAGAGGGTGGAGGTGCTGCCGGCAGAGGCGGCGGCCACGCGGAAGTCGTTGTACTGCAAATCCGCCTTGCGACCATCGTTCGAGGTGAGGGTGGCTTCGGCAGTCAGGAAGTTCAGGTGGGCATCATCCGCTACCAGGGTGAGCCCTTCTTTCGCCGGGTCATCCTTGTATTTGATGGTAATGCCGCCGGTTGCGCGCAGTTCTGCCACATCCTTATGCCCGGCCACAGCCAGGTTAATCATGCCGGTCTTTTCGCGCGGCGGTACCCGCGATGGGTCATCAGCGGGCTGCAACAGAATATCCACCTTGCCGTTGGCGGTAATGCTGCTGAGCTCATCGGCCGAGGTGAGGCCGTTGGGCAGGGTGATGGTATGAGAATCGGCGGTGAAGACAACTTCGCCCGAGGTGCGGAAGGTGCCGGCAATGGGCTCCATATTTTCGCGGGGAGCCGGGCGGCTGTAGGTGCCGCGGATATCGCTGCCTTTCAGGGTGATATCACCATTCTCGGCAATCTGTACGGAGTCATCGGTCTTCAGCACCTGCTCGCCGTAGGTCAGGGTGGTGCCGGCGCCGGAAACGCGGGTCTCACCGGTCTTGCCGTTGTAGTCCAGTCGTTCGCCTCTGATGGTCGAAGCCGGTTTACCGTCCATTGCCGGGCGGGTAATCAGCACATTGCCATCAGCCACGGCGCCAATGACGCCCTTGACGATAAGCCCGCTGAACTGGGGCATGAAGCTACTCTTCTTCTGCGGAGCTTGCTCGGCATCGAGCGTGACGGTAAGCCAGCGTTCGCTGTACACATCGCCATCGGTGCTCTTAATCGTGGTGGGGCCCTGGAAGTAGATGCGGTGGTTGGAGGCCTTGTAGTACGCGGTGCCTGTTTCGTTGTGCAGGGTACAGGGGTTGCCTTTGCCGTCCACCCACTTCAGGTCGATCACGTTGGCGGTAATGAGGGCATCGCCGTTGGTATCGGCCAGAATGGCGGCGTGCGTGTCTTTGCTGCCACTCAGCAGCAGCTCGTTCTGCTCGTAGGTCACTTTCAGGGAGATGCCTTCTCCGGTCTTGCCTTCCGCGTAAATGAGGTTGGTCACGGCATTCACCATGGCAACGGCGGCATCCACACAGATGGGCTGTCGCTCGCGTTCCGCCTTAATGGTGACAGGCTCGGTAGCCTCTCCTGTCACTTCCTGCGATTTGATGGGCGCATCAATCTCCTTTTCCTTGGGCGTGTTCAGGCCGGATTTCGCCGCATCCTTTGCCGAGCTCTTACCGGCATCCACGGTTTTTTGCGGGAACTGAATAAACAGGCGGTCGGAGCAGCGCACATGCATGCGCGGGTCTGCCACGCGTACGTTGTTCAGGTAGGTTACGCGGGAGTTGTTGGCATCAAACAACATGCCTCCATCTGCCACAGCCACCGTTTCCGTCCCCTCTCGTTCAGGGATGCTTGTGTCGGGGTTTTCAACAGGGGGCGGTAATTCGCCGGCGTAGCGTATCACATCTGCCTCGGCAGCCTGGCGGTCTTTGTGCAGGCTCCGCAGGGTCTCCATGCGTTGCGCCATGTCCGGCAGGATGGCGGTGGGGCTCTCCGCCGGTGCCGGAGCGACTGTGGCCAATATTAACAGAACGGACAACTGCGGTTTCATCGGGCCTTGTCTTCTACGTTGAATGCGGAGTTCTTAACAGTGGTGCGCACGGGGCCTTTCAGCACGCCCATATTCGTTTCGGTGCTGAAGGTTACACCCGTGCCGAGGGCGGAGAAGCGTGTGCTGTCTACCTCGGTGCGGGTGGTGGAGTTCACCATCTTGGTGCGGAAGTCGTATGCTGCCTTGGGGCATGTTACCAGCGTAATCTCCCCGTTTTCGGCGTACAGGTTCGCTCGTATCGAGGTGAAGCTGATATCTGAGCGCGTGAGCACCTCCATCAGGTCGGCCATCAGCAGGGCGGAGACGCGGTGTTTCTCGTAGCGGGGCAGCGAGATACCCTTCACCTGGCTGCCCGGGGGCAGCAGTTGCAGGCCGGGGAACTCGCTGGCTGCCATCTCGCTCCTGGGTGTTTGTCCCCACAACAGGGGGGCACACAGGGCGGCGGCGCAGAGGCTGGTACAGAGGCGTTTCATCAGGCCATTTGGTCGTAGGCGTTGCGAACGAGCTGCATGTTGGTGAGAATGCGCTCAAGGTTATCCAGACGTACCTGGTTGGGGCCGTCGGACATAGCGTTGTCGGGGTCGCTGTGTACCTCCATGAACACGCCGTCGATACCGGCTGCCATGGCTGCATTGGCCAGCACGGGCGCCAGGTCGCGGTCGCCGCCGGTGGCACCGCCCAGGCCGCCCGGGCGCTGCACGGAGTGGGTGGCATCGAACACTACGGGGCAGCCGAACTGGCGCATCCAGTACAGGCCGCGCATATCTACCACCAGGTTGTTGTAACCGAAAGTGGTGCCACGCTCGCAGAGCATGTATTTGTCACATCCGAAAGCCTCCATCTTCTCGCAGATGTTCTTGCAGTCCCACGGGGCAAGGAACTGGCCTTTCTTGATGTTGACGGGGCGGCCGGTCTTGGCGCAGGCTTCCAGCAGGTCGCTCTGGCGGCACAGGAAGGCGGGTACCTGCAGCAGGTCAACATATTGTGCGGCATATTCGGCCTGCTCTTCGGTGTGCACATCCGTTACCACGGGCACCTGCAATTCCTTGCCGATTTCGGAGAGGATTCGGCAGCCCTCCACAATGCCGACACCACGGAAGCTCTTCACATTGGTGCGGTTGGCCTTGTCGTATGAGGCTTTGAAGATGAACGGAACGCCCATGCGGGTGCAGATTTCTTTGATGGAACGAGCCATCTGCCAAGCGAATTCTTCATTCTCAAGAGAGCAGGGCCCGAGCAGATAAAAAGGAGCCTTGCCACCGATTTCGACGTTCTGGATATTGAATGACATAAGTAGGTGTTCGTTTGATGATGTATTTATTATGCCGTAAGCCGCGTGGAAAGTCAATGAGATTCCGCATTTTTATGGAGACTTTCGGAAAAAAAGATGATTCAATTGGTGATTTACAATCTACAATTTAGGAAGTTCGGCGACGCTCCGCGTCGCATGGGGTTCACCGGTAGGCATGCAGCGCGTTTTTTTCACGCCGTCAGGCGCCGAACCTCTCACCGCCGCAGCCCCGCTGAGGCGATATAAC